>JBEKQG010000111.1:0-11513 GCA_049519955.1 Terriglobales bacterium | reverse complement strand
GCGCGTGGCCAAAATGCGGTCGTAAGGCGAGGGCGATCCGCCCCTCTGAATATGACCGAGCACGCTCACCCGCACTTCCTTGCGCGCCATCAGCGATATGGCGTCGCCGATGGTGTTGCTGACCGCGGCGGTGCGCGACATCTGCTTCATCTCCGGCGGCAGCGTCACGCCCTCGGCCACCACCATCACGGTGAAGCGCTTGCCGTGCAGTTTCCGCTGCTCCAGACACTGGCAAATCTTCTCCAGGCTGAAGGGGATCTCCGGGATCAGAATGATATGCGCGCCGCCGGCAATGCCTGTCTCCAGCGCGATCCAGCCCGCCTCGCGCCCCATGACCTCGACGATCATCACGCGGTGATGCGACTGGCCGGTCGTGTGGATCTTATCCACCGCGTCGGTGGCCGTGTGCAGTGCCGTGTCGAAGCCGAACGTCACTTCCGTCGCCGATAGATCGTTGTCGATCGTCTTCGGTACGCCCACAATCTTCATGCCTTTCAGGAACAGGTCCTGCGCGATCTTCATCGAGCCATCGCCGCCGATCGAAATCACGGCGTCGACGCCCAGCTTTTTCGTGTTCACAAGCACGTTGTCGGAGATGTCGCGCACCACCTCCTGCCCGTTCTCCACCGTCTTGTAATGGAACGGATCGCCGCGGTTGGTCGTGCCCAGGATGGTTCCGCCGCGCGGCAAAATTCCGCTCACATCCTTCAGCGTGAGTTCGCGCGACCGCTCCGGCCAGATGATGCCGTCAAAGCCATCCGGGATTCCCATCACCTTCCACTTGTGTTTGAGGATGGCGGACTTCACCGCCGCGCGAATGACGGCGTTCAATCCAGGAGCGTCGCCGCCCCCGGTGCAGATTCCTATGCAGTTTATGTTGGACATGGCAACGTGATGATTGTAGCGCGGGCGGGTTGCGCGGGAACTAACCGAAAGGTCGTAGAGGTTCTTGAGGTTCCCCTTGATCGCAAGAATGACCTGAACGCGCTAACCGCGGCCCATCCGCCCGACCTACTTTAGGAGGGATTCACTGTGATGCTGGTCGTGGCCGTAAGCGTCGTACCGTTACAGGAATAGGTTGCCGTGATCGACCCTGCCACAGGTGAGCCCGAAGTGGGCACAGTGATTGTGGCAGTTGCCGGGTCGGTTCCGTCGGCGATGCTGACTGCTGTATTGGTCGTTGTCCACTGGACGGACGCCGAAACGTCCAGCTTGGGGTTCCCCGTAGTGTCTACGTACGCGTAGTAAGGCTCCGTTGCAGCGCTGTTGCTGTCTACGTAGTTTATTGGGGAGATCGTGAGGTTGGAAGCGCTCTCGACGCAAACCGTAGCGGTCGTCGTTTGCGCAGCCAGCGCCTCGTAATTGGCCGTGATGGTTACGGGTGATGAAGTCATGGAGACTCCAGTCAATAGCCCAGTGGAGGCGCCAATGGTGATCGCCCCGGAGCCGCTTGACCAGCTAATCTGGGTCGTAATGTTGCCCGTTGGATTGCCGTCGGTGTCGGTGCCGTACGCGGACATTTGCTGAGTTCCGTTCAAAGGCACGGTTGGATCCGTCGGACTGATCACGAAGCTGGCAATCGTCGGGTTGACAAAGAACCCCTGGCAACTCATCCCGGCAGCCAATCCAATGAGCACGGCAAAAGCAAGCGTCAACGGCAGTTTGCGTCCAGTCAACATGGCGAATCCCCTCGTATCGTTTAATTTTAGCAGAACGTCCGGCCACCGCCCAATCCCTCGCTAGTGCCGCGCTTGGGTCTTCTGCTCGCCCGCGCCAGTCACCGAACCCTGCGGAGCGAAACTCGACGTTCTCTCGAATCCAAGGAACGGGGCGCGGGGCGGAACTTGCGCGATGTTTTCTGTCGGCCCTGGGGATTTCTGGCGCTGCAAGCAAATGCAGAGGTCCTTCGCTTCGCTCGGGATGACGCCTTTAGAAAGAAAGCCTGGCCTACCTCGGCCGCTTCTTCCCCGCGTTCGCGATGCGCTGGTCGATGGGCTTGCGGGCGGCGAAGCCTTCGTTTGTGCCGTGCCAATGGGCGATGGCGGGTTCGCCCAGTTTCCAGCACAACAGGAGAATCTCTCCATCCACCTTGCAGGGAAAATCGAGCAGTCCGATGTCGAGGTCCTTCACCTGCACGCCGGCCGCGTCGATTTCGGCGAGGGCGTCTTTGATGCGGCGGATGGCCTTCTCGCGCTCCGCCTTGCGGCGCGCCAGGTGGACGACATTCAGCAGCGTACCGCCATTGAGAAAGACGCGGTGCGCGGTCTCCTGCAACTCGGCGTCCACGTCTTCAATCAACTGCTTGCCGTGGATGGCCTGCCGGAGCAGCGACTCCAGAATCGGCAGCAGCATGTGCGCTTCGTCGAGGGTAAAGGTGCGGTCGGACATGTGTCTCTATTTTACTGGAATCGGCAGCCGAGCGGGTTGCAGCGCCGCAACTACATCCTGGCGTACTTCAGCCACTTCAGGATTTCCGGCAGTGTGGGTCGTTTGCCATAGATGAGGATGCCGACCCGGTAAATGCGCGCGCACAGCACCAACATCCCGGTAATGGTCGCGATCAACAGGAACAGCGATAGAGCGATCTGCCACAGCGGCGGCGTTTGTATGACGATGCGCGCATACATCAGCACCGGCGCGAGGAACGGAACCATCGACAACCAGACCACCGACGGAGCATCGGGCGTTTGCACGGCCGCGCTGAGCATGAACACCGAAAGGACCAGCGGGATCACGACCACGAACTGGAGCTGCTGGCCCTCTTGTTCGGTCGTCGTGATCGCTCCTATGGCTGCATACATGGCGCTGAACAGCAAGTACCCAAGCAGGAAGAATACCGCGAACGCCACCAGCACTCCGGGAGGGACTACGAGCTGGCTGAGGTCCGGTTGCATGGCCAGGGCGGGCAAGGCAAACACACCGGCCATCACCACCCAGACCACGATTTGCGTCAAGCCCACCGCTCCCACGCCAAAAATTTTGCCGATCATAAGTTCCGTTGAGGTCGCGGAAGAGAGCAGCACTTCCATGACGCGCGAGTTCTTTTCCTCCAGCACGGAACGCATTACGGAAATGCCGTAGAGGAGCACGGCCACATAAATCAGCATGACCATGACCACGACCTCGAGAAACTTCTTCCCGCTGCTGTCCTTGGTTTCCCGCCCCTGTTCAACGCGGACCGCCTCGACTTTGATGGGCTTGAGTAAGAGGTCCGCTTGCTCGCCGGTGATACCGTTCTTGGAAAGCCGTTCGTACTGAATGATGCGGCTCAACTCCTCCCGTAGGCGCGATCTTTCAGGGAAATTGGCCAGACTTCGGCTGGCCCACGCGACCTTCCCGGTAGCAATCGCATCGTCGCTCAACCAAAGATAGCCGTCGATGGCCTGCGAGACAATTCTGCCGTGTAAAACAGCGCGTTCCGCCTCGGTGGGATTCGGATCCACGTCAATGATGTAAGGCTTCTCGGGCGGCTGTTTGGCTGCCTTGGTTTCGGGATTGGATTCGTCGTCATCGCCACTGGTTGCGCTCGGGGCCAATAACCGCTGGCGGACCATCTCGCCGAACTGCGGAGTTGAAGTTACAACCACGATATGCTGGACTTTGTCGCCCATGGTGACAAGCTTTGCAGGCAGCATCAGCAGCACGGTCATGATGGCGGGCGCCAGCAAGGTAAGCACAACGAAGGAACGCGTGCGCACACGCTCCAGATATTCGCGCTTGATAATCAGCCAAGTGTTACGCATTGGGTTTGCTCACGGCTTCGATAAAAATTTCTTCGAGCGAGGGTTGCATGACTTCAAACCGGTCGAGCCTTGCCTTGGAACACGCCAGTTGCAGAAGTTCCTGCGTATCGGCGCCCGGCGCAAGCCGCACTTCCACGTAGTTGCCGTAATCGTTCGAGGATTGAACGAGCCTGGGCTCCTGCAAAAATCCCGCATCGCCGTCGTATTTTATCTGGACGCTGCAATGGCCATAGTTCGATTTGATCTGGCCCAAATCGCCTTCGAGGACGGCGCGCCCATGATTGATCAGGCAGATCGAGTTACACAACCGTTCCGCCTGGTCCATGCGGTGGGTCGATAACAGGATGGTCTTGCCGTTCTTGGCCAACTCCAGCAGGGCGTCTTTCATGGCCAGCGCGTTGGCCGGATCGAGGCCGGCGAAAGGCTCGTCCATGACGATCAATTCCGGATCGTGAAGGACCGCTCCGATAAACTGCACCTTCTGCTGCATGCCTTTCGACAGCTCTTCCACCTTCTTGTCCATCCAAGCCGTCAAATCCAAACGCTCGCACCAACGATGAGCGCGCCTGGAAGCCTCGCCGCCCGTCAAACCCTTGAGTTGAGCGAGAAACACAAGGTGAGGCAACACCTTCATTTTCTTGTAGAGCCCGCGCTCTTCTGGGAGATAGCCGACGCGATCCATGTGTGCGCGCTCCAGTGGCTCCCCAAAAATGGAGATCCGTCCGGAGTCGGGCACAATGATACCGATCATCATGCGCAGGGTGCTGGTCTTGCCCGCTCCGTTCGGGCCGAGCAGGCCGTAGATTCTGCCGGGCTTGATGCGAAAAGAAAGGTCGTCGACGGCAACAAAGTCGTCGTAACTTTTGCGGACACCGGCTAGCTCCACGGTGTCCTCACTCGCTGAGTTTCGTTCAGGCATAGGTGACGGCATAACTGGCGATTGGGACTAGATCATAATTCGGTAAGTTGCAAAATCATAACACGGGACAATCGGGCCTCGGGGCAAGCCTGGTGAGAGTTCGCCTGCGCATCAGGTGGCTCGCTCGGCATTGACAGACCGGCGCAACCAGAAATATGCGGCCAGCAAGAACGCCAAACCGGCCACGCTGTCGAGCGCGACATCCCACACCGAGCCGGTGCGCGACGGAATATAGCTCTGGTGCCATTCATCCATCGCGGCGACGAAAACCGTCCCCAGCCACGAGAGCAGCGCGGTGCGCCCGATCTGGACGCGACCTTGACTGAGCGTTGCCCGCCAGCCGCGCAGCAGCAGCAGGCCCAACATGCCGTAGCCCACGACGTGCCCGGTCTTGCGCAGATAGTGATGGAAGACGAGAAAGTCGTACAGATTAATCTGGCCGAAAAGGCGCGTCAACAGCCTGTACAGCAAGCCGCCCGTATTCTCCGACGAGAAGAAATCGGTGGATTCGAACGCGATCAGGCCGACCCAGACGACAGCTGTCCACCAGGCGCGCAGAAGGTTGGGGCGGCGCGCGGCGAAATCGGTCGTCAATTCGGCCTCGTCTCTCACTCCGCCGCGTAGTTCGGCGCTTCGCGCGTGATCATGACGTCGTGGACGTGGCTTTCGCGCAGGCCGGCGGCGCTGATGCGCACGAAATGCGCCTTCTGCTGCAGGTCGGCCACCGTCTGACATCCGCAATAACCCATGCCCGACTTCAGCCCGCCCACCATCTGGTGGACGATCATCGCCACCGAGCCGCGATAGGGCACGCGGCCTTCGATTCCCTCCGGCACCAGCTTGCCCAACCGGTTCGACTCTTCGCCCAGCACCGGCGATGCCGTGGACGAATCTTCATCCGAGTTCTGAAAATAGCGCTCGCTCGAACCCGCCGCCATCGCTCCCAGCGACCCCATGCCGCGATACGACTTGAAGGTGCGGCCCTGGTAGAGAATCAATTCGCCCGGGCTTTCATCGGTACCGGCGAACATCGATCCGATCATCACGGCAGACGCGCCCGCCGCCAGCGCCTTGACGATATCGCCGGAATACTTGATGCCGCCGTCGGCAATCACGGGAACGCCCGATTCGCGCGTGGCCCGCGCCGCCTCGGCAATCGCCGTGATCTGCGGGACGCCCACTCCGGTCACGATGCGGGTGGTGCAGATCGAGCCCGGACCGATGCCAACCTTGATCCCGTCCACTCCCGCGCGCACCAGATCGCTGGCGCCCTCGAACGTCGCGACGTTGCCCGCAATCAGTTCCATTTCCGGCAACTTGGCTTTGACCTTCTTGACCGCTTCCAGCACCAGCGTGGAATGCCCATGCGCGCTGTCGATGGCCAGCACGTCGACTTTTGCCTTCGCCAATTCCTGGGCGCGCTCCAGAAAATCGCCGGTCGCGCCGATGGCCGCGCTGACCCGCAACCGCCCCTGATCGTCCTTGGCAGCGCCGGGATATTTCAGTTTCTTCTGGATGTCCTTGACCGTGATCAAGCCCCTCAGGTTGTACTTGTTGTCCACGACCAGCAGCTTTTCCACGCGATGCTCGTGCAGAATTTCTTCCGCCTGTTCGAGCGTTGTGCCCACCGGCACGGTAATCAGATTTTTCTGCGTCATCACCTTGCGGATCGGAACATCGAAGCGCGTCTCGAAGCGCAGATCACGGTTCGTCAGAATGCCGACCAGTTTTCCATCCTTCAGCGTGATGGGCACGCCCGAAATCTTGTATTTCTTCATGACTTCGAGCGCATCGGAAACCTTGGCGTCCGGCGACATGGTGACCGGATCGACGATCATGCCGCTCTCCGAGCGCTTCACCTTGTCCACTTCATTCGCCTGCTGCTCGATGGTCAGGTTGCGATGAATGATGCCAAGGCCGCCCTGCTGCGCCATGGCAATCGCCATGTGCGACTCGGTCACCGTGTCCATGGCGGCGCTGATGATGGGAATGTTCAGCCGGATGTTGCGCGAGATCTGTGTCTGCGGGTTCGCGCTCGCGGGCACAACTTCAGAACGCGCCGGCAGGAGCAATACGTCGTCGAATGTGAGGGCTTCGGGAACCGGAAAGTGGATCATAGGATTTTGGTGAGTTCTATTGTAGGGAGGGCGGACACGATCAGGCAAATGCAGGTGACGGGTCAGCTTCCGGGTTGCCGACCACTCGGGAATAATCGCTTGCGAGCGAACCAAACTCGGACAGATAGTCAGGGCGTCAATCCGACACGACGCAACAGATCCATGAAACGCGAGTCGTTACGCAGAGAGTCCCAATCCCAGGCCACGGCAAGATGGATCAAGGTCGTTTCACGCTGCTCGCCGGCTGTCTGAAGCCATCGCAGAGCCTGCTCTTTGTCTCCGGCGTGGGCATACAAGCGGGCAATGCGCACGGCAGGAACATGGGATTTCTTGGAGCGCGCTGCCAAGACTTCCGCCCCATAATGCATGGCGCTTGTGTAGCTACCCTCCGCATGCCCGCGCGCGAGGGCGTCTTCCACTTCGCGATCGCCGAGTGCCGCAAAAAACTCCCCGGCTTCCGCCAGAGCTTCTTCCCACGTTCCTCTTTTGTAGAAGGCCCCCCAAAGCCCCATGTGCGCCGACGAAAAGTCGGGCACGGTGCCGAGAACGTTGCGGAATTGCGCGATCGCCTTTTCATACCGTTGCATGTAGACGAGGTGCCAGCCGTAGAAACATCGGAAAAACGGATTGAAGGGATCCAGTTCGAGTGTTTTGTGAACCTCGGTGTTCCATTCGTCCGTGCGTTTCATCGAGATCAGGAAGTCGGCGTACATGAAATGGCCATCGGCGCTGTTCGGGTTGAGTTCGAGGCCACGCCGGAACTCGCGCTCGGCGGCGGACCAGTCGTGTTCGTAAAGGCTAGCGATGTTGGCAAGGGTGATGTGGGCTTCGGCAATGGAGTCGTCAAGTTCCGAGGCTTTTAAGACGGCCTCTTTCGCTTTAGGGAACGCTTCGCCGGTTGCCATGGAGCCGGTATCCCCGCGCATGATCCAGACGTTGGCAACGCCCACGTACGCGAGTGCGCAGGCGGGATCCTTCTGCAGGGCGAGCCCAAAGTATTCAAGCGCGGTGTCGAGTTGCCTGCGCGAGAGATGGTACCAGTGCGACTGGCCCTTTAGATAAGCCTCGAAGGCCTCGGGGTTTACGGGGCGGATGCGGGCAAGGTGGGCTGATTCTTCGGGAGTGAGCGCGACCTTGATCTCCCCGGCCACGGCCCGGGCCACCTCGCCTTGCAAGCTCAATACATCCCGAGCGTCGCGTTCATAGCTTTCCGCCCACAGGTGTGTATCGGTTGCAGCCCGAATGAGTTGCACCGTAATACGTACTCGCTCGCCCGAGCGTTGGACCGCTCCTTCGATTACTCCGTCCACCCCCAACTCGCGCGCGATCTGCGGCAGCGGTTTATTCGCCCCCCTGTATCGCATCACAGAGGTGCGGGAGATGACTTTCACCGCTCCGATCTTTGCCAAGTCAGTGATGAGGGCGTCGGTCATTCCATCAGCGAAGTATTCCTGGAGCGGGTCGCCGGAAAGATTAGTCATGGGCAGCACGGCCAGAGAGCGAATCGCTGGCTCCGGCTCCGTCGCGCGGTCCCCGAACGCGATGAAGCGATAACCGAACCGGGGCAAGGTCTCGATAAACTGGGGATCCTCGGCCGAGTCTCCCAGAGCGTGGCGGAGTTTGTTAACCGCATGGTTCAGGCTGTCTTCAAACTCGACAAACGTATCTCCAGCCCACAAGCGGGTTCGCAGGTCTTCCCGCGTCACCATTTCGCCGGGCCTTTCGATCAAGGCTTTGAGCACGGCAAAAGCCTTCGGCGGGAGGGCGACCTTCTGGCCGTCTTTGCGGAGTTCGCCCGAGGTCAAGTCCAACGCAAAGCTGCCAAAGCGCGCTGCGGGCAGCGAATGGATAGGGGCAGGCATCGCGCAGTCCTTGACCGCCCCTGAGTATAACCCATTGAAGAAAATGCGGTTCCTTGGCCGCTTGCCGCGCTGATGCGCTTCTCTAGCGGGTGCTCGCGCTCAAGAATTCATGCAATGGTCAGACGCCGTTCATTTCAAAAACGCTTGGCGCGTGCAAAACTCGCACAATCAACATCAGTATGCAAGATCAAAAAAATCGACGAAATCGAACCTGAGGAGGTTTGACTATGAAACGGAAAAGCTCTGTTGCATTGACCTGCGTGTTCGCCTTAACATTCGCGCTCGTCATTCTCATTGTCCCCGGTTCGCAGGTACAGGCGCAGCAGAAATGCAAATCATTTCACGCGTTCGTGCAAGCCGGCCTGCCCACTCTAAATCAGTTCGCGCCTACAGACACATGGGGCGGCCCGATCTATGTCAACCTTGACGGCGAGTTCCTCCAAGGCGGCATCTCGGGCAACGACGGGACTGAGTACCCATACGGACCGGTTTCGATCTTTAGAGGCGGGGAGTATAAGCTCTGCTTGACGTCTGGGGCTGCGTGGGGCGGACCGAGTGACTGCTTGGACAGTTTCACCTATAAAGTCCCTAAGGCCGTCGTGATGTGGCCCGCTGGGAAATTTTTGGGCACCTACCAGGCCCCCGCGAATGTTGTGAAAGGAACCCATCGATTCGCGTCGGCTTCGGGACAGTTGGAGGTCGCAGGCCCATTCATTCTTTGGACCGATCCCAACAGTCCGTTTGGGGTGAGCGGACGATGGAATGGTGAATTTGGCGGCAGAATTTGCGGCGGCCAGTAATCACGCTTTCGCCGCACTCCTAGCCTCAGCACCGGCTCCGGACGGCCGTGCCCACGGGCGGTACGGCCTCCGATCCGGCCCTCGCGACGGATGCCAAAACAATGGCGTGGAAGTCGATCTTGGATCGGCGCGTCGCTCATTGCTGACGAGGAAGTCGAATCGCCGCCGGGTCCAACCGAGCGTCCTTTGCTTGGGTGGGCCTGGCACAGCCTTCCTGATCCTTGGCGATTGTTCCCGAATCACGGGCAGCACGGAAAGTAAGCCCCTGCCTGATTTCGCAATTAACTTTGCCTACCACCGCTGTCACGACCGCCGATGAGAGATAAGTGGCGGAACAGCGTCTTCACTCAAGAAAAAGGCGTCCGAAATGGACGCCGTTCTAGGTGCACGCTGAAAAGGAGACGCGGTGAGCCGCGTCTCTACACTTGAATTACTCCTTCTTGTCGCTGCCCTCAGTCTTGCCCTCAGCCTCGTTCGCAGCCATATCCTTCTGCGCCTGGGCTTCGGCATCGGCTGTTTCCATCGCCTTGCGGTTCTCTTCGGCGCGTTTGGCGCGGATTTCGGAGCGCTTCTGGCGCTTTTCGTCGAGCACCTGCTCACTGCCGAGCAGTTCGATGAACGCCTTTTCAGCGCCGTCGCCCTTGCGCCATGCGCCGCGAACAATGCGGGTATAACCGCCCTTGCGGTCGCCAAAGCGTGGAGCCACGGTATCGAACAGTTTGTGGACGGCTTCGTCCGTCATCAAATAGGCCTTCGCCTGACGGCGCGCCGCCAGATCGCCCTTCTTTCCCAGGGTGATCATCTTCTCGACCGACGGACGCACCGCCTTCGCCTTGATCACGGTCGTTTCAATGCGCTCTTCCATGATGATCGAAGTGACCATATTGCGCAGCATGGCGCGCCGGTGGGAAGTCGTCCGTCCTAGCTTGTATCCCGCAACTTTGTGACGCATCGTTTACCCCATTGAATCTTTGAATCATTAAGGCATTGAGTCATTTGAACCATTGAGCCGTTCGTTCAATGCCTCAATGACGCAATGATTCAATGCCTCAATGGCTATAGATCGTTATCGCCGTACGCCGAAGCGGGCAGCACCTGGTTCGAAGTCGGTCCGGGGACGGCGTTGCCGTGCTCGTCGATCTTCATGCCCAGGCTCAGACCCATCGAGTTGAGGATCTCCTTGATCTCGTTCAGCGACTTACGTCCAAAATTCTTCGTCTTCAGCATCTCGGCTTCGGTCTTCTGCACCAGCTCGCCGATCGACTGAATGTTGGCGTTCTTCAGGCAGTTATAACTGCGCACCGAAAGTTCGAGTTCCTCGACCGAACGGTTCAGGTTCTCGTTCTTGATTTCCGGCCGGCGCTCTTCGCTCGCCGACGCCGTTTCGATTTCCTCTTCAAAGTTGATGAAGATATTCATGTGATCTTTGATCAGCTTCGCCGAGAGCCCAAGCGCATCGCCCGGAGTAATCGAACCGTTCGTCCAGACTTCGACCGTCAGCTTGTCGTAGTCGGTGATCTGCCCCAAACGCGCGGCTTCCACGGTGTAGTTGCACTTGCGCACCGGCGTGTGCACGGAATCGATCGGAATGAATCCGATGCCCAGATCGTCCTCGAAATTCTTGTCGGCGGAAACGTAGCCGCGGCCGCGTTTCAGGCGCATTTCCATGTCGAGCTTGCCGCCCTCGCTCACCGTCGCGATGTAAATTTCCTTGTCGAGGACTTCCACATCGCCGTCGGCTTCAATCATGCCGCTGGTGACCACTCCCGGCTCGTCGGCGCGCAGGTAAATCGCCTTCGGACCGTCGCCCGCCAGCTTGAACGGGACCTGCTTCATGTTGAGGATGATGTCGGTCGCATCCTCGACCACTCCCGGAATCGACTGGAACTCATGCAGCACGCCTTCGATCTTCACCGCGGTAACGGCCGCGCCTTCGATCGAACTCAGCATCACGCGCCGCAGCGCGTTGCCGATGGTCGTGCCAAATCCGCGCTCAAACGGCTGCGCCCAGAACATCCCGTATTTATCGGTGAGCGAAGTGGCGTCGCTCGCCAGACGTTTCGGTTTTTGAA
>JBEKQG010000110.1:0-15948 GCA_049519955.1 Terriglobales bacterium | reverse complement strand
TTGCGGACCGTCCAAGGCAGGAGCGGGGCCAGCGCAAAGAGCGCGACGATGAGGCCGGCGGCGAGAACATCGGCGAATTTTCGCTTAGCAGCGCGATCCTTCGAGGTCAGCAGCTTCCGGACTAAGACGGCGAGATAAAGGCCGATCGCGGCGAGGAGGATGCCGCCATCGGGACG
Organism: Terriglobales bacterium; assembly: GCA_049519955.1. Lineage (GTDB taxonomy): Bacteria > Acidobacteriota > Terriglobia > Terriglobales > Acidobacteriaceae > Acidiflorens. The sequence continues at coordinate 15,772 of JBEKQG010000110.1, read as the reverse complement.
CAGCAGGATGCAGGCGGCAATGGAGGCGCCGGTGGCGGCCCAGAGCTTGCGGCAATTCCAGTCGAGCGGAGCGTCATTCATGCGATGGAGCGCGGCGGCGGCGCAATCGAGAGCGAGCGCGGTGAAGAAAATCTCCAAAGTTTCGGTGAGCGCGGCGGCGGCATAGTTGGCGAGGAAGGGGCAGAGGGCGGTGAGGAGAAAAGCGATCCTCGCGGCGCGAGCGGAAACGGTGCGGCGGGCGAGGTCGGCAACGATAAGGCAGGAGCCGAGGTCGAAGAGAATCTGCGCCAGCAGGGCCGCTTTGAAGTTGGCGATTCCAAAGAGCCAGAAGGTCGCAGCCAGAAACGCAGGGTAGCCGGGCAGGCGCGCGTCGGAGGGCGCGACGGGGGTTTGCGGCGAGGCGATCTGGGTCTGGCCGTAAATGCCGTGTTGCAGCCAGTTGGTGGCGAAGTTGGCGTAGCTGTGCGAGTCGTCCGTGACCGCCGGGAAATGGAGAAAGAAAAATAGGCGCAACGCCAGGGCGGCGAGGATGGTGGAGAAGAAAAAAATGCGATGTTCGCGGACGAGGCGGAGCACGTAGGAAATATATCGCGAATCGGGCGATTTTCATCGACCGCGGCGAAAGGCGCGCCGTTGGCTGGGCGCACTTCGCCGAGACCGCGATCCGCGAAGGGCCAGCGAATAGCGGACGACGCCCGGCTCCGGGTTTGACCCCATGCCTCGCGCACCTTAGGATGAAGGAACCAAAACGAGATGGCGAAACAGGTTTTTTACGATCCCTTGCAGGCGCGCTGGAGGCGGATTCGCCGCTTTGTCGATGCGGCAGCGCTCGCTTTTTCGTTGCTGGTGATCTTCTTCATTTACAGCGCGCTGCGCAGCGAGCCGCTGCCCGACCTTTCCTGGCTGACGGAAAAGAAGCCCTACCACGCTCTGAAAGAAGACGAAAAGGCGAAAGCGCGCGAGAAGAGGCGACTGGCCACTTTGGCCCGAGCGGGACACCGGCACCAGGCCCACAAAGCGCCTTCGCAAGTCACGCTGAACTCCGAGCAAGGGGTGCGGGCCGCGTTCTACGTATCCTGGGACTCGGCCAGTTTCTCTTCGCTGCGCGAGTATGCGCGCCAGATCGACTTGCTCTTCCCGACATGGCTGCAAGTGCTGACGCCCGATGGCCACTTGCAGGCCGTGGACACGGAAACGAACACGATGTTCGACGTGATTCAGGGGCAAAAGGTCCGCGCCGTGGACGAGAAAGTGATGTCGTTTCTGAAGGCGGAAGACACCGAGATGGAAGTGTTTCCGGTGGTGCAGAATTTCGACAACACCGATTTCGTTCCGGGCATCGGCGATTTTCTGATGAATCCGAAAGGGCGCGCGAATTTCCGGCGGGAGATCGGGATTTATCTTGCCTCCGACCATTATCGCGGCTTGATGGTCGACTTCGAAGCGTTCCCGAAGAAAGCGCAACCCGGATATGTGGCGCTGCTGAACGAACTGGCAGCCGATCTTCATGCCAAGGGGATGAAGTTGTATGTGAGCGTGCAGGCGCGGAACGAGGATTACGACTACAAGGCGATTGCGGCTGCCGCGGATGGGGTCGTGATCATGAACTACGACGAGCACTATCCGGGTGGAACTCCGGGCCCCGTCGCTTCGCAGGAATGGTTTACGAGCAATCTGGAATCCGCGCTCAAGCAGATTCCGAAAGAGAAGCTGATTTGCGCCATCGCCAACTACGGATACGACTGGGTGGAGAAGCCGAAGAAGGGCAAGCTGCCGGCCGGCGAGGCGGACAAGACCGTTTCCGTGCAGGACGCCTGGATCGGGGCGCGGGATTCCGAGGAAGACATCGATTTTGACGGGGACGCGCTCAATCCGCATTTCAGCTACCAGGACGACGATCACTTTCGCCACGATGTGTGGTATCTCGATGCGGTGACGGCGCTGAACGAGATGCGCGCCGCGCAGACGCTCGGGATCCAGACCTTCGCGTTGTGGAGACTGGGGGCGGAAGACCGCTCGCTGTGGCGGGTGTGGGACATGCCCGGGGAAGCGAATGGGGCGGACCGATTGAAGGACGTCCCGCCCGGCCAGGACGTTGACATGGAGGGCAACGGCGAAATCCTCCACATCGAAGCGCGGCCCGCGGACGGCGAGCGCGAGCTGACGATCGACAAGCAGACCGGACTTATCGACGGAGAGGAATTCAAGAGCCTGCCCGAGCCGTATCGCATGGCGCGCTACGGGGCCAGCAAGAACGAACTCGCCATGACTTTCGACGACGGCCCCGATCCGGAGTGGACGCCGAAAATTCTCGATATCCTCAAACGCGAGCATGTGCCGGGAGCATTTTTTCTGATCGGGATCCAGGCGGAAAAATTCGGCAGTTTGACGCAACGGATTTACCGGGAAGGTCATGAAATCGGGAACCATACTTTTACCCATCCCGATATCAGCTCGATTGGCAACTCCTACATGAAGGTGGAGCTGAACCTGACCGAACGCTTGTTCGCGAGCCGGCTGGGGATTCGCACCATGCTGTTCCGTCCGCCGTACTCGGTGGATGCCGAGCCCGACACGGAAGACGAGGTGCGGCCGCTCGAACTGACGCAAAGCCTGGGCTACATCACGATCGGCAACAAAATTGACACCAAGGACTGGAACGACGAGCCGGCGCTCGCGCCGCGACAGATTGCGGCGCGGGCGCTCGACCACCTGCCGCCCTGCCAAGCGAACGATACGCAGTGCGGGAACATCATTCTGATGCACGATGGCGGCGGCAACCGGGAACGAACGGTGCTGGCCCTGCCGCTGATCATCGAGGGCGCGCGCGCCCGCGGATTTGAATTCGTTCCCGTGTACCAGTTGATCGGCAAGACGAAGGCCGATGTCATGCCGCCGCTTCCGGCCAACGAGTATTGGCTGGCGCGGCTGAATTGGATCGGATTCTGGCTGTTCAACGCGACGATTACGGGCATCACGGTCGTCTTTTTCCTGGGTGACATCCTGATGACGGGGCGCCTGGTTTCGGTCGGCGTGCTGGCCATCTATGACCGTGTGCGCGCGCACGTGTATGGCACGCCCGCGCAGATTGCGGCCTACCGGCCGCGGGTCGCGGTCCTCATTCCCGCGTATAACGAAGAAAAAGTCATCGAACGCACGATCCAGGGGGCGCTCGATTCCGACTATCCCAATCTGCGCGTGATCGTGATTGACGATGGTTCCAAGGACCGGACATTGGAAATCGCCCGCCGCGCCTTTGCCGCCGAAGAGACTGCCGGCAAGGTATTGATTCTGACCCGGCCGAACGGAGGCAAGGCCGAGGCGCTTAACTTTGGGCTGGAGCACATTGGCGATGCGGAGCTCTTCGTGGGCATTGACGCCGATACCATCATCGCTCCCGATGCGATCGTGCGGCTGGTGCCGCATTTCCTCAACCCGAAAGTCGCGGCCGTGGCGGGCAATGCCAAGGTGGGCAACCGCGTGAATCTGTGGACGCGGTGGCAGGCGCTGGAATACATCACCAGCCAGAATTTCGAGCGGCGCGCGCTCAACACCATGGGCGCGGTGAGCGTGGTGCCGGGGGCAATCGGGGCGTGGCGCACGGCGGCGGTCCGGGAAGCGGGCGGCTACCATGTGGATACGGTGGCCGAAGACGCGGATCTAACCATGGCGCTGTTGCGCAACGGCTATCGCGTGGAATACGAAGACCTGGCGCTCGCCTTCACGGAGGCTCCGACCACGGCCAATGCGCTCATGCGGCAGCGATTTCGCTGGTCGTTTGGAATTCTGCAGGCGATCTGGAAGCATAGCGGCGTGTTTGCGCGCAAAGGCGTGCTGGGATTGATCGCACTCCCGAATATTCTTATTTTCCAGATTCTTCTGCCGTTATTCTCGCCCTTCATCGACCTGATGTTCGCGGTGGGCGTGATTTGGTATTTTGTGCAGAAATATTTCCATCCTGAATCGAACGATCCGGCGGCGCTCGCCTTCGCCCTGGAGCGCCGCCAGCCCGAAGCCCGCGAAGACGCCTGGCTGCTCAGCCAGGTCTGGTTGCAGCGCTTTGCCTATCGCCAGGTATTTTCCATCGTTCTCTTCCGAACCCTGAAACGCGCCATCCAAGGGCGGCCGTTTGCCTGGGACAAACTGGAGCGCACGGCGGCGGTAAAGTACGGGCACGCCGAGCGCAAGGACTCGGTCAAGGTCTGATAACAGCGACAAGAGTGGGGTGCTCGGGCTTCGTATCCGGACATCGCTTTAGCGGTGCCGAATGATCTTGCTTGTATCGAGACGGGATTTGCCCCGTCTCCTAATTACGCAGCAAGGAGCCGCGGCAAGCCGCGGCTCTACAATTCGGACATTGTGATCTTGTCAGCATTGATCCAGGAGACCAGCTTCCCGATCTGCGTGATCCCGGTCACCGACATGCGCGGGGCGGGGGTATGTGGTAAGAATGAGAGATCAATATGACCCGCACAATCATCGAACCGTTTCGCATCAAAAGCGTCGAACCCATTCGCCGGACAACCCGCGCCCAGCGCGAGGAGTTGCTGCGCGCCGCGTTCTACAATCTTTTTCTTTTGCCGGCAGACGACGTCCTCATTGACCTGCTCACCGATTCCGGCACCGGCGCGATGTCAACGCACCAGTGGGCGGCCATTATGGAAGGCGATGAAAGTTATGCCGGCAGCCGCAGCTTCGAGCAGTTCCGCGGGTCGGTGCAGGATATTTTCGGCTACAAGCACGTCATCCCGACGCACCAGGGGCGCGCGGCCGAGCGCATTCTGTTCGCGGTGATGTGCAAGAAAGGCGACGTCGTCCCCAACAACACGCACTTCGACACGACACGCGCCAACATCGAGTTCGTCGGGGCCGAGGCGGCGGACCTGGTCATCGCGGAAGGGCGACAGCCCAGCCTGAAGCATCCTTTCAAAGGCAATATGGATGTGGCGGCGCTCGAAGCGCTGATCCAGAAGGTGGGCCGCGAGCGCGTGCCGCTGGCGATGCTGACCGTGACCAACAATTCCGGGGGCGGGCAGCCGGTCGCGATGGAGAACGTGAAAGCGATCAGCGCGGTTTGCCGCAAGCATCGTATCCCGCTCTACTTCGATGCCTGCCGTTTTGCGGAGAACTCCTACTTCATCAAGACGCGCGAGGCGGGCTACGGGCAGAAAACGCCGAAAGAAATTGCGCAGGAAATGTTCAGCTACGGCGACGGTTGCACGATGTCGGCAAAAAAAGACGGAATGGCGAACATTGGCGGATTTCTTTGCACCAACGACGATGGGCTGGCGCAGCAGGAGAAGAACCTGCTGATTCTCACCGAGGGCTATCCGACATACGGCGGCCTGGCGGGGCGCGAGCTGGAGGCCATCGCCGTCGGCGTGCAGGAAGCGCTGCACGAGGACTACCTGGAATACCGCATTGCTTCGACCGCGTATCTCGGCAATCACATTGCCGCTGAGGGTGTGCCCATCGTGCAGCCGCCGGGCGGCCACGCCATCTATATTGACGCGCGGGCGTTTCTGCCGCATGTTTCGCCGGATCGCTTTCCCGCCGTGGCGCTGGCCAATGAACTCTATCTTGAAGGGGGCATCCGCTCGGTCGAAATCGGCACGCTGATGTTCGGAGTGGCGGCGAAGATGGATCTGGTGCGGCTTGCCATCCCGCGGCGCGTCTACACGCAGAGCCACATTGACTACGTGGTTGAGATCATCCTGGAGGTGTGGAAGAAGCGCGAGCAGATCCATGGCATGAAGCTCAACTATGAAGCGCCGTTTCTGCGGCACTTCACGGCAAAGCTGGAGCCGGAGGCGGCAGAGGTGACGGCCGCTACGCGACGATGATGCGAGAGAACGTTCGGTACGGAAGGTCGTAGGCCTGCGGAGTCAGTGGCTTAGAAAAGAATGGCTCCTCAGGTAGGACTCGAACCTACAACCCTCCGGTTAACAGCCGGATGCTCTGCCATTGAGCTACTGAGGAGTGGGAGCACGCTTGGCTGCGTGCTGGCTTTCTCAAGGAAATCATATCAGAGGCGGCGGCGATTGGGAACACGCACCGGTACTGGCGGCGCATCCTGCGCTGAGAGGTTTCTCCGTTGGCGCAAAGGGCGATTTCCGCGGCAGGTTTTTGAGGCAGCGTCCCAATCTCACTGCGCTGCCGGTGTGCTCTGTGGTTAAATAATCGTATGTCTTCCGATTCAAGAATTCGCGTTCTCGTCGCGAAACCGGGACTTGACGGCCACGATCGCGGCGCTAAGGTGATCGCTCGCGCCCTCCGTGATGCCGGCATGGAGGTCATTTATACCGGCCTGCGCCAGACGCCGGAGATGATCGTCAATGCCTCGCTGCAGGAAGATGTTCAGGTCATCGGGCTCTCGATTCTTTCGGGCGCGCACAATGCCATCGTCCCGCGCGTGATGGACCTGCTGAAGGAACACAAAATGTGCGACGTGCTGGTGATGGTCGGCGGCATCATTCCCGATCAGGACATCGAGGGCCTCAAGAAAATCGGCGTCGCCGGTGTTTTTCAGCCTGGGACCTCGATGGACGAGATCGTCAAGTTCATCCAAGAGCATGTGAAGCCGCAAACCGCACCGGTTGGCTAGTAGCGGAGCTTCGCCCCGGCGGGCATCCGAGAGCGGCTGTCGCTAGGCGGGCTTCGCTTAAGATGTTCTGGTGTCTTCTTTTTTCCGAATCGAGTCCGCCGGCCCCGCGCGCATCCTGCGCGTCACTTCGCCCGACGGCACCAACCGCCTCACCCGCGACTGCGTGGTGGCGCTGACCGTCACCGTCAACCATCTGAAAGACGAACTGCAAGACGAGTTGGGGAATCAAGTCCTCCCACTGATCGTCGCGGGCAATCGCCAATTTTTCTCGGTCGGCGCCGACTTGAACGAAATCGCCGCGCTGACCGGCCCCGAAGCCTACGAGTTTTCGGCCATGGGGCAAGCGCTCATGCAGGCAATTGCAAGTTATCCGGCGCCCGTCATCGCCGCCATCGAAGGCCACTGCATGGGCGGAGGCCTCGATCTTGCGCTCGCCTGTCACCGCCGGATCGCCGCGCCCCACGCCGTCTTTGGACATCGCGGCGCCGCGCTCGGCCTGGTGACTGGCTGGGGAGGCACGCAACGCCTGCCGCGTCTTGTCGGAAAAGGCAGGGCGCTGGAGCTTTTCATCGCCGCGGAAAAAGTCTCGGCCGCGCGCGCCCTGGAAATTGGGTTGGTGGATGCGATTGCCGCTGATCCCGTCGCGGAAGCGCTGCGTCAATTGCAGCCGCCCTGCTGACTTGTCGCGCTCTACAGCACCAGCGACCAGCTCAGGAACGCCCACATCCACGCCAGGTTGAAGGCAAACAACGCGGCGCACAAAAATGCGAAGCGGGTCCGCTCCATATTGTCAGCCCAAATTCCCATCGTCAGAAAAGCCGGATACACCGGCAGCAGGTACCGTGGAGCGCCCAGCAGCGGCGGCCAGCACATCCGCAATAGAAGATGCGCAATCACGGCCGCCGAAAAAAGCCTGTCTTCGATCCGCATCCGCCGGCGCGCGGCCACTCCCGCAACAAAGAAAAAAATCAATGCGACCAGGCTGATCGCCACCAGCGGGTCAGGGCGCTCCGCCAGCGAACGAATCGCCCGCCACAGCGTCGTCCAGGGACTTGCCACTTCCGTGTTCCAGTACATCCGATAAGCCGCAGCTACACTTGGGCGTCCCGTCTGCCGTAACCAGAACCAATAGCCCAGCGTTCCGAGCGGAGCCATTGCAACCGGCCATCGCGCCCGGCGCGGCGCGCGCCACGCCATGATCGCCAATGGCACGATTACTAGCGTTCCCGCCGACCGCGTCAACCCGGCAGCAAGAGCGCACGCCGCCGCCAATACCCAGCGCTGGTCTCGCGCCCAAGCGACCGACCAGACGATCAACGCGATCGCCAGAGCCTCCGTGTATCCCGCGAAAAAGAAAAAACTCGCAGGCCACGCCGCTGCCAGCATGACGGTTCGCAGTGGTTGCGCGCCTGGAGATTCATTTCGCGCCAGGCGCAGCAGTCCCCAGAAATAAAAAAACGCCGCCACCGTCGAAATCAGGAGGGCCGCCGCCACCGGCCCGGCCAGTCCGCTCAAGCCCCTGATCAGCCACGGATAAAGAGGATAGAAAACCACTCCCGCCGGCCGGTCGTATCCGCGCTCGGCGATGCGCAAATACCAGAGCGTGTCGAAACGCTGCCAAACTCCAAGCAGCGCATAATGGAGGCCGTGTGGCGCGGGCAAATTTCCGGTGAGCGCATTGCTCTGGATCAAACGCGCGTCCGGATGCAGAAACACCGCCGCGAGCGCCGCCACACCCGTATAAAACACGCGCAACGCCGCCGTGATCGCGAGCGCGACCTGCCAATCCGCACGCGGCTGCGGCCGTCGCGCTTCTTGTCCGTTGTCCACAAGCAACTCCGCACCCGAGTTTATCAGCGAAATCCTTCCGCTCCGCCCGCCGCCCGCTGATATAGTAAATAGTTTCGAGTTCTTCCCCCATGCGCGAACAAAACGATTCCACCGCCCTGAAAATCGACAACGTCCTCTCGACCAAAGTTGACGCCAACTCTCTTCGCTTCGAATCCAACATGCGCGCCGTCGCCGAACTTGTCGCCCAGGTGCGCAACGAAGAGGAAAAAATCCGCGAGGGCGGCGGCGCGAAGGCCATCGAAGCCCAACATACCAAATCGCGCCTCACCGCGCGCGAACGCATCGCCCTGCTCGCCGACCCCGGTTCCTTCTTCGAACTCGGCCTCTATGCCGCGCACAAAATGTACGAAGAGTGGGGAGGCGCGCCCGCTGCCGGAGTTATTACAGGCCTTGCGCGCATTCACTCGCGGCTGGTCATGCTGATCGTCAACGACGCCACGGTCAAGGCCGGCGCGTTCTTTCCCATGACTGCGAAAAAAGTCATCCGCGCGCAGAACATCGCCATTGAAAATCGCATCCCAACCATCTACCTCGTCGATTCCGCCGGAGTTTTCCTGCCGCTGCAAGAAGACGTTTTTCCCGACACTGACGATTTTGGCCGCGTCTTCCGCAACAACGCCGTCATGTCGGCCATGGGCATTCCGCAGATCGCGGCCATCATGGGCATGTGCGTGGCCGGTGGAGGATATCTCCCCGTGATGTGCGACCACGTCCTCATGACCGACGGCAGCGGGCTGTTTCTCGCCGGGCCCGCGCTCGTGCAAGCCGCCATCGGGCAGAAAGTTTCCGCCGAGGAATTGGGCGGAACCGCCATGCACGCCGCCATCAGCGGGACCGTCGATTTTCGCGAGCCCAACGACGAAGCCTGCCTCGCCCGCATCCGCTCGCTCATCGACAAATGGGGATACCGCCGCCAGTCCCTCTGGGACCGCCAAAAGCCCGTGGAACCCGCCCGTCCGCCGGAAGAAGTTTTCGGTATCTACGACACCTCGGCCGCGCGTCCCTACGATATGAAGGAAATTCTCGCGCGCGTCGTGGATGAAAGCCGCTTCGACGAGTACAAGCCCGAGTACGGCAAGACGCTGATTTGCGGGTATGCGCGCATCGGAGGCTTCGCCGTCGGCATCGTCGCCAATCAGAAACTCCACGCGCACCAGACCGACCACGAAGGCCACAAGCGCATCGAATTCGGCGGCGTCATCTACACAGAGTCCGCCGAAAAGGCGTCCCGCTTCATCATGGACTGCAACCAGGGCCTGATTCCGCTGGTTTTTTTCCACGACGTGAACGGCTTCATGGTGGGACGCGATGCCGAGTGGACTGGCATCATCAAGGCCGGGGCGAAGATGGTGAATGCGGTTTCAAACTCCGTCGTGCCGAAAATTGCCGTGATCGTCGGCGGCTCTTTCGGCGCCGGACACTACGCCATGTGCGGCAAGGCCTTCGATCCGCGTTTCGTTTTCGCCTGGCCCACCGCGAGATACGCGGTCATGAGCGGAGACTCCGCCGTCGGCACGCTGGTGGAAATCAAAGTGAAGCAACTGGAGCGCAGCGGCAAAAAGTTGACCGCAGAAGAAAGAAAAGAGCTTTTCGATTCCGTCGTCAAAACCTACGAAGAACAGACCGATCCGCGCTACGGCGCCGCGCGTCTGTGGATCGACAAGATTATCGACCCGATGGAAACGCGGCAGGCCATCACGCAGGCATTGGAGGCGGCGTCGCTGAATCCGGAGGTGCCGGAGTTTAAGGTGGGAGTGCTGCAAACGTGATTCACCGCTATTCGTGTTTCTTCCGTGCCTCCGTGTCTCCGTGGTGAAAATGACTGACAAAGTCAAACTAATCGAATGTCCGCGGGATGCCTGGCAAGGGCTGAAGGGTCAAATCCCTGCCGACATAAAAGTGAGCTATCTGCAAGCGTTGGTCAGCTCCGGCTTCAAGCACATTGACGCTGTTAGTTTCGTATCTCCCAACGCTGTGCCGCAGATGGCCGATTCCGAAGCGGTTCTGAAAGAACTCGATCCGCCGGACGACGTGGAAGTCATCGGCATCGTGGTCAACGAAAAGGGCGCGCAGCGGGCGATTGCGACCGACGCTGTGCGCACGCTGGGTTTTCCGTACTCGATCTCGCCAACTTTTTTGCAGAACAATCAACGGCAATCTCTGGAGGATGCGATCGAAGAGCTGGAAGCAATCGAGAAGAAAGCCGACGAAGCCGGGCTCGACACCGTTGTCTATATCTCGATGGCTTTCGGCAATCCTTATGGCGACCCTTGGAGTGTGGAGGAAGTCGTCGAGGCCGTTGGCTTGCTCGAGTTACAGGAGATTCGCACGATCTCGCTCGCCGATACAGTAGGCGCAGCACCGCCCGAGAAGATTAGGGAAGTCGTTTCCGCCGTGATGGCGAAATACGATTACCTGGAAATCGGTGTCCACTTACACAGCCGTCCCGACCAAGCCGCTGCCAAGATCGCCGCGGCCTATGAAGCGGGTTGCCGCCGCTTCGATTCCGCCATCGGAGGACTGGGCGGCTGCCCCTTTGCGCAGGATGCGTTGGTTGGAAATATTCCGACGGAGGCAGTAATCGAAGTCCTGCGGCAACAAGGCGCGCAATTGCCGCCGCTCAAGCCGCTGGATACACTCGTGCGGGCGAGCGCGGAGATCGGCGCAAGATACAAAGCCTCGTCGGCTGGGGACTGATTGCTGACGAACAATATGACCTATAACACACTCCAACTCGCCTTCAACTCTGGCATTGCGACCTTGACTCTCAACCGGCCCGACAAGCGCAATGCCGTCAGCTACGAACTTATCGAGGATCTAACTCGCGCTTTGGAGGAAGTGAGTAACTCGGCCGCTCAGATATTGATTTTGACCGGGGCAGGGAAGGCCTTCTGCTCTGGCATGGACCTCGACAACCTGAAAGCCCTCGCTGGCCGCACTCCCGAGCAAAATCTCGCGGACTCGCGAACCATGGCCGGCCTGTTTCGTGCGCTCTATGAATTTCCCAAGCCGACGATTGCCGCGGTGAACGGCGCGGCCATCGCCGGAGGCACCGGGCTTGCCCTGCTCTGCGACTTCACGCTCGCCGTGCCAGACGCGAAGTTTGGCTACACCGAGGTGCGGATTGGATTTGTGCCCGCCATCGTCTCGACGTTTTTGCTGCGTCAGGTTGGCGAAAAAATCGCCCGCGACCTGCTGCTCACGGGTCGCATCTTCGACGCTGAGGAAGCGCTGAAGATGGGGTTGGTCAACGAAATCGTTCCGGCGGAGAAGTTGCTTGACCGCGCCCGCGAGCTCGCCGCTCACTTGAAGGAAAACAGTCCGCTCTCGCTTTTCTACACCAAGCGATTGCTAAACGATCACGCCCGGGCGGAACTCGATGCGCAAATTGAAGCCGCGGTCCGCGAAAATGCCGCCATTCGCGAGAGCGCCGATTTCCGCGAGGGCATCGCGGCGTTTCTCGAAAAACGCAAGCCAAAATGGACGGGCCGATGAGTAAGTCCGATACATCGATGTCTATCAATGTAAAGCGCGCGGCGGTGAATGAAACTCGTCTACGCGTTCGCTATGCGGAAACCGACCAGATGGGCGTTGTCTATCATGCCAATCATTTCATCTGGTTTGAAGTGGGGCGCGTGGAGCTCCTCCGCCAGTTCGGCTTCAGCTACAAGGATATGGAGCGCGAAGACGATTGCTTCATCGCCGTGGTAGATGCCCGCTGCCGCTACAAGGCTCCGGTGCACTACGACGATGAAGTCGTCGTGCGCACGTTCCTGAAACATGTGCGGGCGAAGGTGCTCCGCTTCGGATATGAACTGCGAATGGCGGAAACCGGCGAGCTGCTGGCCGAAGGCGAGACCACACACATCGTCTCCAATGCGCAGATGAAAACCCGCACGCTGCCGGAGAAGTATCTGAATGTGTTTCGGGCCGCAGTCGGCAGCCCCTAAAGGGGCATCTGATTTCGAGACCTTGCGGCATCGCTAAAGCGATGCCCCGATACGAAACACCTCTAACGGCGAACCAGTAACTGATGACTGACAACTGACAAGCGAGAACTGACTGTGAAAGCTCTGCACATTAACGGAAACGATCTGACTCTTGAGGCGGTGCGTGAAGTTGCCGCCGAAAAACGGCCAGTGTTGCTGGGGCCCGACGCGCGCGAGGCCGTGGACCGCGCGCGGGCCGTGGTCAACGCGCTCGTCGCCAGCAATAAGATTTCCTACGCGATCACAACCGGCGTCGGCAAGCTGAGCGATGTACACATCATGGGCGAGCAGGTCCACGAACTGCAAGTCAATCTTGTGCGCTCACATGCCGTGGGCGTGGGCGCGCCGCTTTCGATCTGCGATACGCGCGCCATGATGCTGCTGCGCGCCAACTCGCTGGCGAAAGGCAACTCGGGCGTGCGCGCCGTCGTCATTGACACCATCTGCGAGATGCTGAATCGCGGCGTGACTCCGATGGTCCCCTCGCAGGGAAGCGTGGGAGCGAGCGGCGATCTTGCGCCGCTGGCGCACCTGGCGCTGGCATTGATTGGCGAAGGCGAATGCATTGACGAGAAGGGAGTGTGCATTCCGAGCGCCGAGGCCTTGCAGCGGGCGCAAATCAAGCCGCTGGCGCTCGAAGCAAAAGAAGCGGTGTCGCTCATCAATGGCACGCAGGCGATGCTCGCCGTAGGCACGCTGATGCTGCTCGCCGCCGAGACGCTGGTTGACACGGCCGACGTGATCGGCGCAATGACGTGCGACGCTCTCCAGGGAACCATCGTCGCCTTCGACGAGCGCATTCAACAAGCGCGGCCTCATGCCGGACAAATCAAGACGGCGGCGAACCTGCGGCGGCTGCTTGCGGCGAGCGAGCTCCGCGACTCGCATCGCGACTGCGGCCGCGTGCAAGACGCTTACTCGCTGCGCTGCATGCCGCAGGTGCATGGAGCGGTGCGCGACACACTGGCCCATTGCCGCGCGGTGTTTGAGACGGAGATGAACTCGGCGGTGGATAACCCGCTGGTGTTCGTGAAGAATCCGAAGGCGATGGACGGCGAGGGCGACGTGATCTCCGGCGGGAATTTTCACGGCGAGCCGCTAGCCTTCGCGCTCGACTTTCTCGCGATCGCGTTGAGCGCGCTGGCCGGGATCAGCGAGCGGCGGCTGGAGCGCATGGTGAACCCCGCGCTGAGCGAGGGTTTGCCGCCATTTCTGGCGGCGGGTGCGGGCATGAACTCGGGATTCATGATGCCGCAGGTGACGGCGGCGGCGCTGGTGAGCGAGAACAAGGTGCTGGCGCATCCGGCGTCGGTCGATTCGATTACCACGTCGGGGAACAAGGAAGATTTCGTTTCGATGGGCATGACGGCGGCGAACAAGCTGAAGCGGGTGGTGGAGAACACGCGGAACACGCTGGCCATCGAGGCCATGGCGGCGGCACAGGCGCTTGATTTCCTGGCGCCGCTGAAGACTTCGAAGCCGTTGCAGCAGGCGCACGCTTCCATCCGCGAGGTGTGCGCGACGATGGAGAAGGACCGCGCGATGTACCGGGATTTTGCGCGCATCGCGGAGTTGATCGCCAGCGGGAAGCTGGCAGAGGTGGTGCGGTAGGGGGAGCGGTGGAAGAGGCAACCGCAATCTGGATTACAAAACGGAGATATGTTCCACGTGGAACACTTTGTACTGTCGTTAGTATACGTATCAATATATACGTACAATCGCCCTATGTGAAACAAACGACACGGGTTACGACGGGGCACCCACCGAGGATGACAGGGCTTGGCAGGGGTGATGAAGCGGAGAGTTATTCCGCGGGCTTTTCCAAGCCCAGCTCTTTGGCAATCGTCTTCATGGCCTCGATGCAGAAAGCGATGTGCGCTTCGAGATCCAAACCGAGGTCGGCGGTGCCGGCGACGATGTCTTCGCGGTGGACGCTGCGGGCGAAAGCTTTGTCTTTCATTTTTTTCCGGACGGATTTGGCCTCGACTTCGGCGAGCGATTTTCCGGGCTTGACGAGAGCGCAGGCGGTGATGAAGCCGGCGAGTTCGTCGCAGGCGAAGAGGGTCTTTTCCATGGGTGAGAGCCGCCCGACGCCGGTGTACTCGGCGTGCGACATGATCGCGCGGCGAACTTCCTCGGAGTAGCCGCGTTCCTTCAGAATCTCGCTGCCCTTGTAAGGATGCTCTTCGGCGGTGGGGAATTTCTCGTAATCGAAGTCATGGAGAAGTCCGACCAGGCCCCATAATTCCTCGTCGGCTCCGGCTTGGCGGGCGTAGGCCTTCATGCAGGCTTCGACGGCGAGGGCGTGTTTGCGGAGACTTTCCGATAGGGTGAACTCAGTTAGTAAACACCATGCGGTGTCGCGTGGATTCATAGATTTTCCTCGTTTTAGGCGAATTTCGCGGCCGGTTTAAGGCATCTTCCGATAAATACTTTGTTTCCCCGCACTTTTGTCTTGACTTCCACAGGCCCAATCCAGCAGATTACGCTGTAGTTGGCTTTGAGAGTAGCCCCGCTCTGGCACTCGCAAACCCTGAATGGCCACCACACTAGCGCCCGTGGACTCACGGGAAGTTGTAAGATGCGACCGTTGTTTCTTGGTGCAATTCCGCACATCCAATAGTCTCTGCCGCCGTTGCCATCTGTCGTTGGATGAGGACGAGGCCGAGCTTGCCGCCATGACTCCGGTGGCGGAAGTCGTAACGATCAACATTCATTCTACCGGGCGCGGGCATCTGAAGCTGGCGCAATCGATCCGCTCGCTGCGGCTGGGCAGTGGATTGAGCCAGAGGCAGCTTGCGCTGCGCATGGCGGTGCCGCGGACGTACGTCTCGAAAATCGAAAACGAGAAAGCGACGCCGACGCTGTCTTCGCTGGAGCGACTGGCGCGGGCGCTCGAAGTCAGCGTGCCCGACCTGCTTTCCGGTGGAGAACGCAACCGGCAGGAAGAAGTGCGCGAGTTGATGGAAGACCAGTTCGTGGCCGACATGTTGCCGTATGTGTCGCAGTTGAACGGGATGCAGATGTCGAGCATTCTGACGCAGGTGCGGGACTTGACGGTAAGGCCGCGACGAAGCGCATAGCGAGCGAGCTGCGGCAAGCCGCGTCTCTACTCGGACGGGCGAGGCCATCCGTCGCCACACGATCAATTTTTATCCGGGCACACAACCAACTGGACAGCCGGGGCTTTCGGGCCCCGGCTTTTTTGTGTGTGCCGAACATGTTCGACAGCTTGGGGGTGGAAGTCCCCTGCCCAACCTGGTGGAGGTGAAGGGCTAGAGAAGCGCAAGGGCGTCGTCGCGAGGCGGGGTCTGAAAGAAGCGTGGAT
>JBEKQG010000109.1:0-11976 GCA_049519955.1 Terriglobales bacterium | reverse complement strand
TTCGTAGAGGGGCGTGCGATTTCGAAGAACTTACCACATCCCCCAGGGCAATCCCCGACAAGAAACCAGATTTGTTTCGCAAACCGTTATCGAACAAAAAGTATGGCGGAGAGGGTGGGATTTGAACCCACGATACCCGTTAAGGTATGTCCGCTTTCGAGGCGGATCGTTTCAACCGCTCACGCACCTCTCCGGAAAATCAGTTGCCGGTGGCCAGTGGCCAGTTGCCGGCAAAAGCGAGTAACTCGGTTGGCAATATCCAGTTACTCGCCGGGAACCACCAACCGCGAAAGACTGACGACTAACGGCGACGCCGAAAAAACTCCTGCAGCAATACCGCCGAACGTCCGGCCAGCACCCCGCCCCGGACTTCCATCCGATGATTCAGGCCGGGATGATTTACCACCTGCAGAACCGAATGAACGGCGCCAGCCTTGGGGTCGTCGGCACCGTACACCAGGCGGCGGACGCGGGCGTGGATCGCCGCTCCCGCGCACATGGCGCACGGCTCAATTGTAGCAAACAGCGCGCAGTCGCCGAGCCGGTGGTTGCCGGCGTTGCGGGCCGCCTCGCGCAGCGCCACGATTTCCGCATGAGCGGACGGATCGCTATCGGCGAGATTGCGGTTCCAGCCTCGTCCCACGATGCGTCCGGCGCACACCACGACCGCTCCCACTGGCACTTCGCCGGCCTCCAGTGCGCGCTGGGCGCAACGCAGGGCCTCTTCCATCCAAAGCTCGTCGGAGGAATCCTCGCCGGAGGAAAGATCGTCGAAGGAGAGCAGTTGTCGGTCACCCGTGGCAGGTTGCCAGAAAGCTGGTGTCAGTTCCCGGTTTCCGGTTCCCGCATGAGAGTCGGGGCCGACGGACTGACCTGTTCATTCTAGCGGGTGTCGGAATGCGCCGCGAGGGTCTTTTCGGCGCGGTCTGGATGTTCCATCTTCTGTGACGCATCTCACACCACGGCGTTTCCCGTCGGTGATATCCTAGGCGGGTCATGGGAATCGCCGGTGTTTTGCGAAAAGTATTTTTGGTGGACCTGATCCAGGGACTGGGCGTGACGTTTCGCTATCAGGACCCCAAGGAAATCTATACCGAGCAGTATCCGCTCGAGCGGCCGCAAGTGGCCGAACGTTATCGGGGCGCGCCGCGCCTCAACGTCAACCCAGACACTGGCGAGACCCTGTGCATTGCCTGCGACCTGTGCGCTCTGGCGTGCCCGGAGCACCTGATCGTGGTGACCAGTGAGCGCAATGAAAAGACCCGCCGCAAAGAGCTCACGAATTTCACGTACGACCTGAGCCGCTGCATGTTCTGCGGACTGTGCGAAGATGCGTGCCCGACCGATGCGCTCGAACTGACCCAGGATTTCGAACTCGCGAGCTATGCACGCGAAGGAATGATCTGGGATCGCGAGGCGCTGGAAAAGGGGCCGCAGCCCACCGTCTACCGGAAGTAGTAAACCATCCGCCGCCCTCTTTGCGCGGGCGAAATTTACTGGAAGCCGTTTTGCAGGGGCAGTCCGCGGCCCGCGAGGCCGGTGCTGCTCAACCCTATGGCGCAGCTCTACGTTGGCACCTCCGGATGGGCGTACCGAACATGGAAGCCCGATTTCTATCCCGAGAACCTGGCACAGAAGAAGTTTCTGAATTTCTACGCTTCGAAGCTGAACGCCGTCGAAGTCAATTACACATTCCGTCAGTGGGTGAACGATGCGACCGTTCAGAGGTGGATCGCCGAAACGCCTGCGCATTTCCGCTTTAGCATCAAGGCGCACCAGTCGCTCACGCATATCAAGCGATTGAAGGGCGCGCAAGAGTCGCTGGCGCGTTTTCTGGCCACGCTAAAGGCGTTGAAGCGCGCGGGACGGCTGGGGCCGCTGCTGTTTCAGTTGCCCCCGAACTTCAAAGCTGACCAGGCGGTGCTCTCGGAATTTCTGAAGCGCTGGCCGCGGAATGTGCGCGCGGCCTTTGAGTTCCGCCACGAATCCTGGTTTACAGAGACCACTTGGAGCGCGCTGCGCGAGCACAACATCGCGCTTTGCGTGGCCGAAACGGAAGAGGGCGCGACTCCCGATGTGGCCACCGCCGACTACGTTTACTACCGCTGCCGCAAGTCCATTTACACGGCCAAAGAACGCCGAGCGCTGGCCGCCCGCGTGCGCGAGCACCTCGCCGCCGGGCGCGATGTCTTCGCTTACTTCAAGCACGAGGAGACGCCGAAGGGCGCGCGGTATGCGTTGGATTTGTTGCGGGCGGGGCAGGCGAGAGGCTAGATTGCTCGATCCAGCGCGCATCCCGCTCGTTACTTTCGCGGTTCCGCCTGGCATCCCATACTGAATTCATGGCCTCGGATGCCAATGTGCGGACGCTCTCGGCTTTTCTCGACTATCTTCGGGTGGAGCGAGGGTCGGCGAAGTTGACGATTGCCGCGTACACGAGCGACCTCGGGCAGTTCGCGGCGTTTCTGGAGAAGCGCGACACCGAGCTGAGCGGAGCGCGGCGCGAGGATGTGCGCGAGTACATCCAGGAGTTGTTTGCGAATTCGCTTGATGCGCGTTCGGTTGGAAGAAAGCTCTCTGCGATCCGCCATCTTTATCGTCACCTGCTGCTGGATGGAAAGATCGACAAAGATCCGACGCTGAACATCGACCTGCCGAAACAGTGGAAGGTGCTGCCCAAGGCATTGAGCCGCGACGAAGTGGGAGCGATGCTGGCGGATACGCATCCGCGCAATGAAACGGCGAGGGGGCAGGCGCTCGCGCTCCGCAATCGCGCGATGCTGGAGTTGCTCTATGGCGGGGGCGTGCGCGTTTCCGAAGTTGCCGACGCGCGGCTTGAAGACCTGAAACTGGAAATGGGATACATCCTGGTGCGGGGCAAGGGAGACAAAGAGCGCATGGTGCCGCTTGGAGTCCCCGCCCAGCATGCCTTGCAGCAATACTTGAAAAACGGCAGGGAAGTGATTGCAAAAAAAATAAGTTCTCCGCTTTTGTTCGTGGGCGCAGGCGGCCGACGCCTGACGCGGCAACGGGTGTGGCAGTTGGTCGGAAAAGCGGGAGTGGTGGCGGGACTTCCTTCCGGGCGGCACGTCAGTCCGCACATGCTGCGGCACTCTTGCGCGACGCACATGGTGGAGAATGGGGCGGACCTGAGGACGGTGCAGACCATCCTTGGCCATGCCGACATTTCGACGACGCAGATTTATACGCACGTTGCGCTCGACCGGCTGAAGAGCGTGTATGCGAAGCATCATCCGCGGGCAAAAGCGAAGAAAGCTACTGGCTGCTAGCTGCTGGCTTCCAGCTAAATCGATATCCGGTTTGGCTAGAAGCTAGGAGCTGGAAGCTAGCAGCCTGAGGGCACATGAGTGGAGTTGAGCTGGTGATCTTGGACCGCAAACATCCGTGTACTACCGTCGAACTTGCCACAGACGACTTCCTGCGGCACTTGCGGGAGCGGAATGCCTCGGCGCACACGATCAAGGCTTATACGGGAGACCTCGACTGCTTTGCCGCTTACATAGGATCGCGCGATTGGAAGGCGATCGACCACATCGCGATCCGTGGATTTCTTTCGCATCTCTACGACAAAGGGTTGAGCAAGACTTCGGTCGCCCGCGCGCTGGCTGCGGTGCGGTCGCTGTATCGGTGGCTCGGGCAGGAAGGCGTGGTCGAGCAGAACCCGGCGAAGCTGGTTTCGACGCCACGGCTGGCGAAGAAGCTGCCGCGGGTTCCGACGATTGAGGAGATGAATTCCATGCTCGACGGCAAAATGCCGGAGGTGGCATCGTTTCCCGAGCGCGATCGTCTGATGTTCGAACTGCTTTACGGCTGCGGCCTTCGCAACTCGGAGCTGGTCGGCATCAACCTCGAAGACATCAGCCTGGGCAACGAGGCCATTTTGATCCGCGGAAAAGGGAAGAAGGAACGCTACGTTCCGTTCGGAGGCTCGGCACTCGGGGCGCTGGCCGTCTACCTGCCGTGGAGGCAACAACTGCTCGCGACGTTGAGGAGCAGGCCGAAGAACACAATTTCCGCGAAGAGCACACCGGCGAAAGACACGGCCGCACTGCTGGTGAATCAGCGCGGGGGGCGGCTCACGACGCGCAGCGTGGGGCGCATCGTCAAGCGCATCGCGGTTGCCATGGGACTGTCGCCCGAGGTGCATCCGCATACTCTGCGTCACGCTTTCGGCACGCACATGCTGGAAGAGGGGGCGGACCTCAGAGCCATCCAGGAACTGCTTGGCCACGAGCGGCTGGCGACCACGCAACGCTACACGCAGCTTTCGGTCAAGCACATGATGAACGTTTACGATCAGACGCATCCCAGAGCGAAGTGAGGGCGATGCGGAGATGAGCAGTGCGCCCGCATCCCGGGCTAGTCCAAATTGGCTGCGAGACGGTAGTTCGCCAGCGCGCCGGCCGATCAGAGCACGCAAAAAGCGTTTTGACGCGGGAAAAACGCCCTGTTAATATCAATTCTTACGCCAAACCAGCTCACCAGAAGCGTCCCCGTCGTCTAGCCTGGCCTAGGACATCGCCCTTTCACGGCGACGACACGGGTTCAAATCCCGTCGGGGACGCCAACAAAATAATAGGCTCGCACGGGGCCCCGTTTTTTTGCTGGGGACAGCCAACTTCTGGCAGGTCTTTTTGTCCCCGTCCCGCAACATCGCGGATTTAACTTGCCGCTTTGGAGGCAAGCTCACGGAATTCGGCGAAGCGATGCAAAATCCCCAACGTCTCAAGGCAAGCCCGATGGGACGCCGCGAGTTCCGATCCTGTTGAATCCTGGGGGTGAACGTCCAGTTCGTGGGCCAACAGGTCTGCAACATAGACGGCCACTGAACTATCGAAACCGGAGTGCGGAATACGAGTGGGACGGTGGTGGTACGCGATGGCCTCACCGGCGAGGTTGGGGATGCCCCACAATCCGAGCAGGTACGCGCCTATCTCCGCGTGTGAGGTGTGCAGGAGTTCCT
Source organism: Terriglobales bacterium (assembly GCA_049519955.1). GTDB lineage: Bacteria > Acidobacteriota > Terriglobia > Terriglobales > Acidobacteriaceae > Acidiflorens. The sequence continues at coordinate 6,992 of JBEKQG010000109.1, read as the reverse complement.
CTTCGGCTTCGAAGGTCGCGCATTTGAGCTCGCGGGCACGGGAGAGCACGGCGCAGAACATGTCGGGCATTTTGCTTGCGAGGACCAATTTCCCAATATCGTGGAGAAGCGCGGCCACGACGGTGACATCCCGAATTTTCGGGTCCACGGGGAGAGCGCCGGCAATGGCGGCGGTGCGGTGCGCATGTTTATGGATCGACTCGCAAACCGATTGCGGAATGCGCGAGTCAGGCGAAAAAACCCTAAAGGTCTCGGAAGCCAAAGCCAGGTTCTTGATGGTTCCCATCCCCAGATAGGACACGGCACTCTGCACCGTGGTCACGGTCTGTGCCAAGCCGAAGAAAGCGCTGTTCACCAACTGCAAGACCTTTGCAGACATGCCCATGTCATGCTCGATGATTTCCGCCACCTGCGGTATGGACGTGTTCGGGTTCCTCACCGCTTGGACAAGCGAGAGGTAGGTATTGGAAAGAGAAGGCAGTTCACCGATCGATCCAACGATTTGGCGAAGCTCGGCTGTGGACAACAGATCCTGCAGGATGCACACACGCTCGATCGTCTCTCGCAGTGCAGCGCCATTACACGGCTTGGCGAGAAAGCGGTGCGCGACGGGAACCGCGCGGGCCGATGAGCCGGCGTCGGAATGTCCCGACAGGACGATTCGCACCGCGCTCGGAAAACGGTCGCGAATGTGGCCCAGCAGCGTGGCGCCATCCATGCCCGGCATCCGCATGTCGGAAACGACCACGTCGAAAGCGCCGGTCTCGCAGGCTTGCAAAGCCGCTTCGCCGCCCACCGCAAACTGCAGGTCCCATCGTTCGCGGTCCGCGTGCAGCAGACGCCGGATGCCATCCAGAATCTTGCTTTCATCGTCCACGAACAAGATGCGTTTCATGCGGACACCGATCCGGCGGCAAGGGCGTTGCCCTCCTTGGGAAGGCGAATGATAAAGGTCGTGCCTTTGCCCTCCTCGGTTTCGAAGTGGATGGTTCCACCGTGTTTGTCAACGATCACGGAGCGGGCGATGGCCAAGCCCTGCCCGGTTCCCTTGCCAATTTCCTTGGTGGTGAAGAAAGGATCGAAGATACGGGCGCGTACCTTTTCCGGGATTCCCTTGCCGGTGTCCTGGACGCGGATTTCAACCCACTCGGGGCAATTCCGCGTTTGCATCTTGATCTTCCCCTTTTCCGAACCTCCTTTGCCGACGACATCGGCAATCGTGTGCGCGGCATTGACGATCAGGTTCAGAATCACCTGGTTGAATTCGCCGGGCTGACAAGAGGTCAAAGGCAGCGACGGGTCGAAGTCGGTTCCCATGTCAGCCACATACTTCCACTCGTTGCGCGCGACCGTAATGGTGCATTGAATGGCGTGGTTCAAGTCCAGCGACGTTCTTTCTTTCGTGCCGGGATGGGAGAATTCCTTCATTGCGCCCACCAGCGTGGACACCCGGGTCACGCCTTCGAGGGTTTGGTCGATGGCTTTTGGGATTTCCTCCAGCAGATAGCCAGCGTCCGCGCGTTCCACCGCGGCAGCGATTTCCTGCACTGTTTCGCAGGACAGGGTATTGCCCTTGGCTGCCAGCAACAGCCGTTCGTAGTTCGCCACCAGGCTCTTCAGGTCCAGGAAAGCGTCTTTCAAGAACCGTACGTTGTCTCCGATGTACTGGGTCGGGGTGTTGATCTCGTGAGCGATTCCGGCTGCGAGCTGCCCGATTGATTCCAGCTTCTGCGCCTGAAAAAGCTGGTTCTGCAACAGCTTGCGTTGGGTGATATCCTCGGCCATCCCTTCATAGCGGACGACCACGCGGTTCTCGCGAACGGCCCGGCCGCTGGAGGCGATCCATATCTTGCTGCCGTCCTTGCGAAAGACCTCGCATTCCAAACTCAGCATGCTTCCGAGCCGGTCCATCACCATCACGAACTCGTGGTAACGTTTAGGCTCGACATAAAGCTGGGAGATCTGGGTAACGCCGGCGACCATCTCTTCCGGGGAATCGTAGCCGAAGATGCGGGCCATGGCTGGATTCACGCTCAGGAAGCGCCCGTGCGGCGCATTCTGAAAGATACCGATGATGGCCTCGTCAAATATTCCATGATACTTCCGCTCCGCTTCGAGGAGCGCCGCTTCGTTTTTCTTGCGGGTGGTGATGTCGGAACCGATGACGAGCAGTTCGGTCGGGTTTCCGTTGACCATGCGGACCGGTGTGATCGTCAGTCCCAGCAGGCGCGTTTCGCCGTTCCTCTCAAACGGGACCTGATCGCACCGCCGGGAGCGTCGTTCCGAACACCATGATCGAATCTCGTCTGGCATGTCGGGACGCAGCCATTGCACGCCGCACTCTGTCAGTTGTTTTCCCAGCACTTCAATTCCAGATAAGCCGAACGCACCGGCGGCTGCCGAATTCCACCGCGTGATGCGCGAGTCGTGGTCCATGCCAATGAGAATCGAGGGCACGGCGTTGATGAAAACCTCCGCCTCCTGGTGCGCCGTTCGTATCGCTTCCTTCTCGTCGCGCAAACGGGCAGTGATCTCTTGGACCATACGTCCTATGGCGAACAGCGCGATGGCGCTTTGAACCATCACAGCCACTACGATCACGAATAAAGCAAGACGACGAGTCGCAGCATAGCGTACGCTGCTCTGCCGGGCTGCCAACTCCAGTTGGTCACCCTGGAAGCGCACGAACTCATTCCAGGCGGCGTTGTACTTGAACAATAGCGGCGTGGTTTCCTGGACCATGACGGCTATAGCCGCATTGCGTTTATTTTCATCGACCAGAAGGTGCAGGGCTCGCAGGTAGCTGTCCATATAGGAGCGTCTCGCGTCCTTAATGACAGCCAACTGCCGCTTCTCTTCTTCCGATTTGCAAAGGTTTTCGAGTTCGGCTAACAAGGCTGAGGTTCTCTTGCTGGTCTCCACCCGGGTAGCCAGCAGTGTGTCGATTTGCTCTCTATCCTTTAACAGGAATATTTGCATCGTGATGCGGCTGTTGCGATTGGAAGAGCTTTCCGTATCTCGAGACAAGCGCACCTTGGCCCACTGTTTGCCCGTTATGTCTTGCAGGTCGGCGTTGATTCGGTCCATTCGGCGCAGCCCCAGATCGCCGACGGCGATCAAGAGAGCAACGAGGATGCTAAATGCTAGCCCCAAGCGAACCGCGACCTGTCGGGAGGCGAGCGGGGAGCGAGGGGGGAGAGAGCGGCTGTCTTTCACATCGGGCTGCACGTTCCGGGAGTGAAGGCATTTTTCGGTTTGGGAAATTTCGTCCGGCATAGATTGGTATCCCTCTGGCTGCCCTTTCTCCCTCGCTGACACCTTGGTGGCAAAAGCCTGACCTCAGAGTCATCGACACAAGACCTGGTTTGCTTGAGATTGTCGGCAAGATTCCTCTCCCCTGCCCGACTCCCAAACGTCCCACACGGAGGTATCGCAAGCACCTGATTGGTTGTGCACAGGATGCCGATGAAACGACTATGCCGCTCATGGCTGGTTGCAGAGCGTGCAGAGGTTGGGCAGAAACAATATCAGCAACCCGACAAGAAATCGGCAAAGAGGAACGCCATGGCTGAAAAGATCCTTCTAGTGGACGACGATAGCAACATCCTGGAAGCGTTTCGGCGGAGTTTGAGCCGCGAATTTCTGATGGAAACCGCGCTGGGCGGCGAGCAAGCCCTGAAACTTGCCGCGGAGAATGGGCCTTACGCGGTCGTGGTTTCCGACATGGGAATGCCCGGAATGGATGGCATTCAGCTCTTGAGCAGAATCAAAACGCAATCGCCCAACACGATCCGCGTCATGCTTACGGGCAACGGGGACATTGACACGGCCATCAACGCCATCAACGAGGGCAGCATCTTCCGGTTCCTCAACAAGCCCTGCAGCAAGGAAATGATGGCGAAAACCCTGACTGCGGCGCTGCTGCAGTACCGCCTGGTCACCGCCGAAAATCAACTTCTGGAAGAAACGCTGAGCGGCAGTATTCAGGTGCTGACGGAAGTGCTCAGCCTGGTCAATCCCGCTGCCTTCGGCCGCGCCGAGCGCGCGCGCCGCTACATCCACCAGATCGTGACCTCGATGAAGCTGGGAAACCCCTGGCAATACGAGGTTGCGGCCATGATGTCGCAACTGGGTTGCGTCACGCTGGCTCCGGAAACGATCGAGGCCGTGTACAGCGGCGAGCAACTGTCGGCGAGCGAGCAGGCACAATACGACGCACATCCCAGCGTCGCCTATGCGTTGCTTTCGAAGATTCCCCGCCTGGAGCCCATCGCGTGGATGATCGAGCACCAGAACCGCCCGGTTCGCGAGGTTGACGAACCCGTGGGGGCGGACATGCGCCAGGCAGCGGAGGTGCTCCGGCTCACCCTGGCTTATGAAAGACTCATCCAGAAAGGCGCGTCGCGCAACGAGGCGGCACACACTCTGGCCCGGCAAAACAAAAACGTCAGTGCGGAGTTCTTAAACGCCCTGGTCACATTGGACCCGAACGCCGAAGAAGGCGAAATACGAAAATGCCGCATCGATCAGCTATCACCCGGCATGATCGTCCAGCAAGAAGTGCGCACCTTGGAGGGAACGTTGCTCGTATCTAAAGGTCAGGAGGTCACACCGCCGCTCATCTCCAAACTCAAGAACTTCAACGCCAGGCGTGTGATTGCCGGAGACGTGACCGTCTCCATGCCCACAACTACGCTGGCTTTTGTGAAAGGCGCTTCATAGGGCGAACCATGTCCTGGGACTAGACAAAGAACGTCAAGGATGGGGCGCCCTCCACGGGGTCGAATGATTGCGGTAAGCCGGGCCAGCGCGGCAACGCTACCGATTCGAGAAGTACTCGGGAGCGTTTTGGCGCTTCCACTTGATGTTACAACCTATGCTTGGCCTCTGGTTCGCAGGGACCGCGTGGCCAGCCAACACCGCGTCGAGAGCTGTGCGTAGATCTGCGCCGGTGACGGGACGCCCGTTACCGGGGCGGCTGTCATCGAACTGTCCGCGGTAGACGAGGCGGTGGTCCCGATCGAAAAGATAAAGGTCGGGCGTGCAAGCCGCGCGATAGGCTTTGGCCACTTGCTGGCTTTCGTCGTAAAGATAAGGAAAGGTATAGCCCGCCTGCTTGCTTTCTTCGGCCATTTTTTCAGGGCGGTCCTCCGGGTAATTCTCGACGTCGTTTGAGCTGATGGCGACAACCCCTACGCCTCGCGCTTGGTACTCCTTGGCGAGCGCGGCAAATTGCTTCTGGACGTGCTTCACAAAAGGACAGTGATTGCAAAAGAACGCAACCAGAAGGGCGGGAGCATGTTTGAAATCGGCATCATCCAGCGACACCAACTTGCCGCTGGGATCGGGAAGGCTAAAGTTGGGAGCGCTGGTACCGAGCGGAAGCATGGTCGAGGGCGTCTCAGCCATAAAATATCCTCTTTTCAAAGTTAATGGATTTCGCAGGCACGAGTCTAGCAGGAGAGAGTCCGAGGCGAGGTTTCCGGCCCAGACTTGCAGTCGGTGCCGCGCCTTTGGCGCGATTGGGCGTGTTGTGTTTCGGGATTCGTATGGTTGCGGCGAGGCGCAGCGAGGTGTTAGGCTTGACGCGAATAAAAGGCGAAAACACTCGCGGAGGATGGCATGACCCCTCAACAGCAGGCCCTGGCGCCACGACCGAGCACGACTCTCGATACCGTGCATGAGATCCTCGGGACGCTGGTGGCACGCTACCGTACGGACGAAGTATTGACATGCGTGCGACAAATCCCAGCCCGCGCGGCCGAGTTTCGGCCCATGCCTGATTGGGTGAGAGGGGAACTGTCCGAGGCGTACCGCGCCAAGGGGATCAAGGAACTCTATTCGCACCAGGCCACCACGGCCGAGTTGGTGCACAACGGCAGGAACGTTGTCGTGGTCACACCGACGGCATCGGGCAAGACACTCTGCTACAACCTTCCGGTGCTGAATGCAGTGCTGGAGAATCCCGATACCCGCGCTCTTTACCTGTTCCCGACCAAAGCGCTGGCCCAGGACCAACTCGCCGAATTGCACGACCTGGCGCAGCGGCTCGACGACGGCTTTGGAGTGTTTACCTACGATGGCGACACGCCGAGCGACGCACGCAAGGCGATCCGGGAGCGCGGACATATCGTCCTGACCAACCCGGACATGTTGCACACCGGAATCCTGCCGCACCACACAAAATGGATGCGGCTGTTCGAGAACCTGCGCTACATCGTGCTCGATGAACTGCACACGTATCGCGGCGTGTTTGGGAGCCACTTGGCGAATGTGCTGCGGCGATTGCGGCGCGTGGCGCGGTTCTACGGCTCGAATCCGCAGTTCATCTGCTGTTCCGCTACGATTGCCAATCCCGGCGAGCTGGCCTCGCAGCTCATCGAGAGCGAAGTTGACGTGGTCGAGGAGAATGGCGCGCCCGCTGGGGAGAAGGTTTTCGTTTTCTACAATCCGCCGGTGGTCAACCGAAACCTTGGCATTCGGCGCAGCTACATCAACGAAGCCACGCGCGTAGCCAAGGAGTTGCTGGCGCGAAGGCTGCAAACGATTGTCTTCGCCAACAGCCGGTTGCATACGGAGGTCCTGCTCACGTATTTGCAGCAGGCGAATCCGCCGAAGCCGGGTCAGGCGGAGCCAGTCCGCGGTTATCGCGGGGGTTACTTGCCGGGGGAACGGCGCGAGATTGAACGTGGGCTGCGCGAGGGCCGGATTCGCGGAGTCGTGACCACGAATGCACTGGAGTTGGGGATCGATATTGGGTCGCTCGACGCTTGCGTGATGGCGGGTTACGCGGGTTCGATTGCGTCCAGTTGGCAGCGCGCCGGGCGCGCGGGGCGGCGCAGTGGGACCTCCTGCGCGGTGTTCGTTGCGTCTTCCGCGCCGCTCGACCAATTCATCGTGCAGCATCCGGAGTATTTTTTCGGAAGCTCGCCCGAGCACGCGCACATCCAGCCCGACAATCTCGAAATTCTCGTGAACCACTTGAAGTGTGC
>JBEKQG010000108.1:0-14740 GCA_049519955.1 Terriglobales bacterium | reverse complement strand
CATCCGGTGATGCGCGGCACCGCGCAAAATCCCGACGTCTTCTTTCAGGCGCGGGAAGCCGGAAACCCTTTCTACGAAGCCTGTCCGGACAAGGTCCAGGCAGTGATGGACAAGTTTGCGCAAGTCGTCGGGCGTCCGTATCGCTTGTTCGACTACGTGGGCGCACCCGATGCCGAGCGCGTAATCGTCATGATGGGCTCGGGCGCCGAGACGGCCCACGACACAGTGGAGCACCTGAACCAGCGCGGCGAAAAAGTCGGCTTGCTGAAAGTCCGCCTCTATCGGCCGTTCTCGGTCAAGCGGTTCCTCGAAGCTCTGCCTGCAACCGTGCGCAAGATTGCCGTGCTTGATCGGACCAAGGAATCTGGCGCCGGCAGAGAACCTCTCTATCTTGACGTGGTCAGCGCGACTCACGAAGGCATCAAGCTGGGTTATGGAAAGCTGCAGGCCGCGCCGGAAATCATCGGCGGACGTTACGGTCTCTCCTCGAAAGAATTCACGCCGGCTATGGTCAAGGCGGTTTACGACAACCTGGCGGCGGCCAAGCCGAAGGACCACTTCACGGTCGGCATTCAGGACGACGTGGGCCACACCAGTCTCGATTGCGATGGCGATTTTTCCATCGAGCCCGAAAACGTGGTGCGCGCCATGTTCTACGGTCTGGGTGCAGATGGCACGGTGGGCGCGAATAAAAACTCGATCAAGATCATCGGCGAGAACACCGCCAACTACGCGCAGGGCTACTTCGTTTACGACTCCAAGAAATCCGGCGCGATGACGGTTTCGCACCTGCGTTTCGGGCCGCAGCCGATCCGCTCCAGCTACCTCATATCGAAGGCCAACTTCGTGGCCTGCCATCAGTGGATTTTCCTCGAGCGCTACGACATGCTCAGCGCGCTCGTTCCGGGCGGCGTTTTCCTGCTCAATAGTCCGTTTAATAAAGACGAGGTTTGGGCGCAACTGCCGCGTGAAGTGCAAACGCAACTGATCGCCAAAAAGGCGCGCTTCTTCATCATCGACGCCTATCAGGTGGCGCGCGACACCGGCATGGGCTCGCGCATGAACACCATTCTGCAAACCTGCTTCTTCGCCATCTCGAAGGTCCTGCCCCGGGAACAGGCCATTGAAGCCATTCGCCAGTCCATCATCGACACCTACGGCAAGAAGGGCGAGGAGATCGTGCGCCAGAACCTGAACGCCGTGGATGAAACGCTGGCCCACATGTTCGAAGTCACTGTGCCCGAAAAGGTCACGAGCCAAATTGAAATGCCGCCCGCGTTTTCTCCGCAGGCGCCCAAGTTCGAGCGCGATGTGCTGGGCGCGATCTACGCCGGCCACGGCGATGAGATTCCCGTGAGCGCATTCCCCGTCGATGGAACCTTCCCCACCGGCACTGCGAAATGGGAAAAGCGCAACATCGCGCTCGAGATTCCGGCGTGGGACACGAAAGTCTGCATCCAGTGCGGCAAGTGCGCCATGGTTTGCCCCCATGCGGTGCTCCGCATCAAGGTTTACGACGCGAAGCATCTCGTGGGCGCGCCCGCGACTTTCAAATCCACCGAGGTGCGCGACCGCGATAAAGACTGGCTGGGCCAGAAGTACAGCATCCAGGTTGCGCCCGAAGACTGCACGGGATGCGGCATCTGCGTCGATATCTGTCCGGCGAAGAACAAGAGCGAGACCCGCCTGAAGGCGATCAACATGGTGGCGCAACCGCCGCTGCGCGAACCGGAGCGCGAGAACTGGGAATTCTTCCTCAAAATTCCAGAATTCGATCGCCGCAAGATCAAGACCAGCACGATCCGCCAGCAACAGGTGCAGGAGCCGCTTTTCGAATTTTCGGGAGCTTGTTCCGGATGTGGCGAGACGCCATATCTGAAGCTGGTTTCGCAGCTTTTCGGAGACCGCTCGGTGATCGCCAATGCGACCGGCTGCTCTTCCATTTACGGCGGCAACCTGCCGACCACGCCCTGGGCGAAGAACGCCGACGGCCGCGGTCCCGCATGGTCGAACTCGCTGTTTGAAGACAATGCCGAGTTTGGCCTGGGATTCCGCCTCTCCATCGACAAGCAGGCCGAATTTGCCCGCGAGTTAGTCCGCCGTCAATCTGCGGCAATCGGAGACGAACTTGTCACCGCTTTGCTGGCGAGTCCGCAGAAAGACGAAGCCGATATTTTCGAGCAGCGCCAGCGCGTCGAACTGCTGAAGGAAAAGCTGAAGGGCGCGAACTCCCCGGATGCGAAGCAACTCGTGGCGCTCGCCGACATGCTGGTGAAAAAGAGCGTGTGGATCGTCGGCGGCGACGGCTGGGCTTATGACATCGGCTACGGCGGCCTCGATCACGTGTTGGCCAGCGGCCGCAATGTCAACCTGCTCGTGCTCGACACCGAAGTTTATTCCAACACCGGTGGCCAGGCCTCCAAATCCACGCCGCGCGGCGCAGTCGCCAAGTTCGCGGCGGGAGGCAAGCCGGGACCAAAGAAAGACCTCGGCATGATGGCCATGAGTTACGGCAATGTCTATGTGGCCAGCGTCGCCATGGGCGCCAAGGACGAGCACACGCTCAAAGCCTTCCTCGAAGCCGAAGCCTACGACGGCCCCAGCATCATCGTTGCGTACTCGCACTGCATCGCCCATGGCATCGACATGACCACGGCCATGTCGGACCAGAAAGTCGCGGTCGGCTATCGCCGCTACGAGTATCTGGCGCAGCGCAAACCCGAGCCGGTTGCGGCTCCCACGGCGGCGACGGAAACGGAAAAATAGCGGCTGTCGTTCTTAAGCTGTCGCTCTTAATAAGAGCAGCAGCATTAAGACCGGCAGTATCTGAGAACGGCTCACATTAAGTAAAAAGGGGAAATATTATGGATCTAACTACAAAGTATCTCGGCATGACGTTGCGCACGCCGCTGGTCATCTCCGCATCCCCGCTTTCGCAGGAAATCGACGGCATCCGCGCCCTCGAAGATGCCGGCGCTTCCGCCGTCGTGCTCTATTCCCTCTTCGAGGAGCAACTGCATCAAGAGGCCCTCGACCTCGAGCTCCATCTCAGCGCCGGAACCGAGAGCTTTGCCGAGTCGCTCACTTACTTTCCCCAATCCAGCGAATTCCACACCGGCCCCGAAGGCTATCTCGACCACATTCGCAAAGCGAAGGCTGCGGTCAAAATCCCCATTATCGCCAGCCTCAACGGCGCGACCCTTGGCGGTTGGTCGAAGTACGCCAAGCAGATCGAGCAAGCCGGAGCCGACGCCATCGAGTGCAATCTCTACTTCATCCCGACCAACGCGGATGTCTCCGGCCCCGAAGTCGAGAAGTTCTATACCGACATCATTCGCGAGGTAAAGACCGCGGTCCGCATTCCGGTGGCCGCCAAGCTCAGCCCGTTCTTCAGCAATCTGGCGCACACGGCAAAACAACTCGACCAGCTAGGCACTGACGGCCTGACGCTCTTCAACCGCTTCTACCAGCCCGATATCGACCTCGACGAATTGGAAATCAAACCCAAAGTGCTGCTCAGCACTCCGCAGGCATTGCGGCTGCCCCTGACGTGGGTCGGCATTCTCTATGGCCGCATCAAGGCCAACCTGGCGGGAACCAGCGGCGTCTATGGCCCCGACGACGTAATCAAGCTGCTCATGGTGGGCGCCGATGTAACCATGCTGTGCTCCGCTCTGTTACGCAATGGCATTGGCCATCTTAGTCATATTGAGCAAGGCATGCGCGAGTGGATGGAAGAGCACGAGTATGAGTCCGTCCAGCAGATGAAAGGCAGCATGAGCCAGATCAAGTGCCCCGATCCGGGAGCCTTCGAGCGCGCCCAATACATGCGCGCCGTCAAGGGCCTGCAGCATGTGATGGCAGCCCGCTGAGGGATGGGGAAAAATTTCGAGCGGCTTTAAGGCGTTTTCACAGTTGGTGTAACCCTGACCATATGGTTGCTTGGGGTACCCCCCCTTATATCTCTAAAGTCTTGAATCTAAAGGACAGTACTTTCAAAGTCTTCACAACAAAGTGGTTAGAGGCAAAGTCTTGACAGAAAAGGAGTTAGTGGCATGGCGAAATTTCGCCTTCCTTTAGAATCAAGGAGTTGCCGTAGTTACTATCGGTAAAGTCTTGATTTCAAAGAACTTAATACATAATCTTAGGCCCACGCTGAGCGGTCGCCTGAGTATCATTGTAACTCTGGTGTCAAGGGATGAATAGCGTTTTTGGATGGTAGCGCAGCGTGCTACGAGCTGCGAGCGCCCAGGTTAGCGCCCAAAAGACGGGCGCGAAACCTGGGGCAACCTTGCTTGACTTGGCGTCGTGGAGCAGCGCGGCAGTCGCCTGCGGCCACAGCAGCTCTGTATTCGCTAGTGGGTCAGGTCCCTAGTAGACGACCACTCGCGAGGTCACCGGATCTTGGCGTGGTGAGTGACATGGCGATGTCACGACAGCTTCGCGGAACCTTCGCCGTCTAAGCTGGGGTTCGATGGCCCAAGCGGGGCGAATCGTCTAACGAGCGCCCTTTAGGAAGCGACGGGTGCACCTGTCGTAATCGGTTCTTCGGTGAACCTCTCGAACCCAACTTCGGAAATCTCTTTCCAGTCGCTTTTATCGCGTCTGCTCAGGGTGAACTTCATCCAATGCAGGTTGCACCCCTTGCATCGTTTGATGTGTATCTGAGAACGGAATGACGCATCCTTCGCATTCTCAGGTTCCCTTGCATGAATTGCAATCGCGTCTTGGAAACGACCCGTTGCAACGCACTCCACGAGAGTCTTTGTAGTTTCAGCCGTGTCACCAGCAATATGTGAGTATCTCGTCTGCGATCCCTTGGCAGACAGATACTTCGCGCATCTCTCGCAGTACGGCAAGCTGTTCAGGTGACCAAAGACAGCCAGCCCGCCAGCAGCAAACCCGACCACTTGCAAGGCCGCATACAGATAACCCCACGCCCCGAGTTCGACGGGTTCGCCGATGCCGTGGGCACGGATGCCGAATTGAACTGATGTGTGCGAGAGTTCAATACGCAGAAAATCGACGAAGGAGACGAAGTCCCGAACAGGCTTCCCTTCGATTGTTAAGAAGTAGTAGCTGAAGTAGTGAATCAGAAAGAACGTTGCAACTGAGATGACGACCATGTTCAAAAGCAGAATCTTCGTAGGTCTATGATTGAAGAGCCTCGCTCCCAAATAGTATCCAGAGGCAGCGACGAAACCGGAAAGGACTGCGCCCACTGGAATCACGAACCAGAACATGAATGTGTAAAACGAGAACCCAGTGCTGCGTTCGATGGCGATGAGAATCGCGGCAGTTGCCAAGCTCGTGGCTGCCCCAACCCCAGCTACAACGAAATCCTGAAGTAACCGACTGACATCACTTGTGATAGACGGTTGCGGCGGAATACTCATGGCGCAAAGTGTGAACCAACACGAGGCACCCGTCAACAGATTATTCCACTATCGTTTGACCGCCGCCAGCCCTGCTAGTGATCCCAACAAGGGCTGCCGTCATGTCCTTCGCGGCGGTGACGGTGAATTTCATCAATCACCCACTGCTTCCTCTGCTCTTGCTCTGGTGTCATCCGACACAATACGCGGTACAAATAATCGAGATAATTGCAGTCCTGCTTCATCCGATAAGGATACTACAGCGGTTCTGTTTACCGAATGTCAACTGTTGATATCAGGCGTTTGCGCTCACGCCCTGGATTGGCTGGGTTCGGACTCCGGTGTGGTTCCGGGCAAACCAGAAACAGACCCGCTACCGTAATTAATTTACTCTCCGCCCGCTCCCTCGAAGTGTGCTTCGATTTCCTCCAGCGTCTTCCCTTTCGTTTCCGGCAGGAAGACCGCAGCGGTGATGAAGTAAATCACGGTGCACGCTGCAAATCCAAAAAACATGGTCGCGTAACCATGCTTGCCGACCATCGGCAGAAATATGGCGGCGATTCCGGTCGAAACTGCCTGGTTGATCAACAGCGCTATGCTCATGCCGTTGGAGCGGATGCGGGTTGGCATTAGCTCCGAAAGCGCGAGCCACACGCAGACTCCCGGGCCCACAGCGTAAAACACCATGAACACGAACAGCGTGATGGCCACCAGCATTCCGCTGTGCGGGCTCGGGAGGGGCGTGATCAGCGCGTTGTCGATGCGCAGCGGAGCCTGGCGCGCGGCATCGAGGTCGCCGAAGGGATTGGAGAAGAACGCGACCACCTTGTTGGCGGGCACGCAGCTTTCGCGCGTGATTTCGATCGGAGTCGCGGCAACGTCGTCGGAACGCGCGGCCTTGGTCGCGGCGCGGAAGTCCCCATACGAATAGATGACAACCAAGGACGTAGGGCTGCTGCCAATTCGCTCGGCGGCGTTTCCGGCTGGGCTTAGCAACGTCTCGGCGAGTTTCTGGTCATAGGTCAGTGCGATCTTCTGGTCGGCTGTGACCATGGACTGGACCGCGCTTTTGGAATCGACACGCAAGCTCTCCGTCTGGCGGAAGAGCACGCCAGTGCAAACGAGCGACAGAATAATCCCGGCCGTCCCCACCGAGAGCAAAAACTTGCGCCCCTTGCGGTCCACCAGCAACACGCCGCCAATGGTCAGCAGAAAATTGACGATGGTGAAAATAACGTAGCCCCAGTGGGCCTGAACGTCGGAAAGACCGCTCTGCAACAGAATGTTGGTGTTATATCCAATGATGGAGTTGATGCCCGTGGCTTGGTTGCACGCGAGAATGACACAGGCCAGGACAAAAGGGACCACATATTTGCGGCGCAAAAGCGATCCGCTGGCTCCGGTCGAAGTCTTCGCCTTCTCCGCGGTCGCGACTTGTTCCATTTCCGCCAGCTCGATATCGGCTTGCTGCTGGACGCGCGAACGGAGAAGCGCGGCGTAAGCGGCATCGCGTTTGCCGCGCAAAAACAGCCAGCGCGGCGACTCCGACACCATGAAGCCGCCGATCACAAACAAGATGCCAGGCGGCAGCGAAACCCAGAAAATGCTGCGCCATGCTGTGTCTTTGAAGGCGAAGAGTCGAGCGGGATCGCCCAGCTTCGCCACTTCCGCGACGCGAAAACTGAAGTACATGCCGACGAATGCCGCCGTCACGATGCCCAGCGTCAGCAGCCATTGGAAGATGCCCGTGCCCTTGCCGCGGTTGGTCGCCGATAGACACTCCGCCAGATACAGCGGGACCACGACGCCGATTAGGCCGGCGCTGATGCCTTGCAAAACTCGCCCAAGAACCAGCGAGTCATAACCGTGCGAAAGCGCAATGATGGGAATGCTACAGACAAACAGCACGCCGCTGAGGATCATCAGGGGCTTGCGCCCCATCCAGTCGGCCAGCGCGCCGGCAAACAAGGTCGAGATGACGCTGCCGAGAAGCACGGCGGCGACGACAATGGAAAGCTGGCCCGCATTCAGCCTGGAAGTCGCCTCCAGATAAGGCAACGCTCCCGCGATAATGCCCACATCCACGCCGTAGAGTAATCCGCCAAGTCCCGCGACCAGCAGCAGGAATCGGTTGTAACCGGCTTTTTCGCCGCTCATAAGAATGGCCTGAGTCAAGACCCACCGTCTGCCAGTCGTGGGTATCCGTCGGGATGTGCGCGATGCCACTGCCACGCGCTTTCCACAATGGACTGCAAATCCGGGAACCGCGGCTGCCAGCCCAGCTCGCGCCGGATTTTTTCCGAGCTCGCAATCAACACCGCTGGATCGCCCGCGCGGCGCGCCGATTCGACCGCCGGGATCGGGTGTCCGGTGACCTGCCGCGCCACTTTCACCACCTCGCGCACGCTGAATCCCTGCCCGTTGCCCAGGTTGTAGATCAGAGGTCTGGAGTGGTCGAGCGCCCCTCCGAGCGCATCGAGCGCCAGCAGGTGTGCGCGCGCCAGGTCGCCAACATGAATGTAGTCGCGGACGCAGGTGCCGTCGGGCGTGGCGTAATCGACGCCGAAAATGTTAACGCGTTCGGCGCGTCCGAGCGCGACTTCGAGAATGCGTGGGATGAGGTGCGTCTCCGGATGGTGCGCTTCGCCTTTGTCGGGACACGCCGCTCCAGCGGCATTGAAATATCGCAGGCTGGCATAGCGCAGGCCGTGGATCTGGTGGAACCACGCGAGCATTCGCTCCACCAGCAGCTTCGATTCGCCGTAGGCATTCGCCGGAAGAAGAGGATCGTCTTCCTCAATCGGAGTGCGGCTGGGATTGCCATACAGCGCGGCCGTCGACGAGAACACGAAGCGCGTGACCCGTGCGGCCAGCATCGCTTCGAGCAGCGTCAGCGCGTTTGCGGTGTTGTTGCGGAAGAATGTCTCCGGAGCCTTCATCGACTCGCCCGCTTCGATCAGCGCCGCAAAGTGCATGACGGCATCGATGGCGCGCGACTGAAATAGCCGGTCAAGGTGAGCGCGATCCGCTAATTCGCCCACAATTAACTCGGCGTTCTTCGGCACTGCGGGGCGATGGCCGCGACTCAGGTTATCGAACACCACCACCTGGTGCCCCGCCTGCAACAACTCGTCGGCAACCACGCTGCCGATATAACCAGCCCCACCCGTAACCAAGACCCTCATTCGATTCGTGCCCATTTCCCAGGCCGCTTTCTCAAGGTCGGTTTCATAAACGTCATGGACCTCGTAAGGCACGTCCCCGAGGGGCTAATGCTGTGCCCGATCCAAAACCGATTTATGAAAACCACTCCAGCAGCCCGTGCTGTAAGTATGGTTCGCATCCGGGCATGCCTTCAGTCGTTCCGCAAGTACGATAGCACCAACGCGCCTTCCGCCGCTGCATCTCGAGGTTCGAGTTTCGCCACCGCTGAAAACGTGTCGACGCAGGCGGCGCGCGATTGCCGAACGGGCAAACCCGCCTCCCCTTCATGTTAAACTGCTTCGAAACGTGGGGGGCCAATGAAGAACCTGTTTTCCCTTTGCAGAGGAAACGTCCCGGAGGATCATCCGGGACGTTTTTCCGTGCTTCGGACTCGCGCAGAACATCAGTGCGATGGCTCAGTGCGAGATGGCGGCGAACAGCGGCGAGTTCATAAGGGACTGGAACTTCTGGTCGTCGCTCTTGAAGTGGAGCTGCAGAATCGAGCTGTCGGAATCGACGGTGGTGGCGTCATAGGCAGCCTTTTCGATCGCGCTGGCAGTCATCTTCTTGTAGAGCACGAGGCCCTTGAGGACCGTGGAAAGTGTGGCTGCGGTCATCGAGTCGGCCGTCACGACGCTCAGATCGAAGTTGACTCCGCTCTGGAAGCTCATGGTGTAGCGGGAAGCCAGAATGCGCTTCTTGACGCTCTCATAGTCGCCAACCTTTGAAGCGGCATCGCCCATCACGGAAAACATCATGGCTTGCGTCCCCTGCTGGTCGAGGATGCTCCACAGCGGCGAAGCATCGACGGAGGCCATCTGATCGGCCATCACCGGATTCGAATCGAGCGTCGGGCGCTTGCCATCGCGGGCATCGAGCCCGCTGTGCAAATTGGCCTCGGTCCCGAAGGCCATCGTGTTGTCGTCGAGGAAGGTCATGACCAGACCGTTATCCATCGGGTAAATGTCGGTCTTGTTGTACTTGGTGGCCGAGATTTTTTTGAGCTTCAGCTTCTTGAGCACGGCCTTGGCCGAGAACGATCCCTGTGCCACGCAGATGGTCTGAATGCCCTTCTTTTCCGTGCGGAAAGAGGCGAAGTCGAGCTGGTCGACATCGTGCTCGACGTCGATGCCGATGCCTTTAAGCGAGGTCTCCATCTCCTTCAGGTTGTCGGGCAGCACTTTTCCCTTGAGCGCCTGCGCGGTGGGCGAATCCTTCAGCGCGCGGTAGTCAACGCCAATCAGTTGCTGCAGATCGGCCGGCACCAGGGCGCGCGCCGACGATGCGATCGGCATGGCCAAGCCAGCCGTCGCGCACAGAAGCAAAAACACAAAACACAATTTCTTCATAGAATCCCTCAAGACGAATTTCTCAAAATGGTTTGGCAGAGTTTATCTGCGACGTTTAGATGCAAGCCGCAAACCGCGCGTTGGCGATCTTTGGCGGTCTTTAGGCTGCTTGAGCCTATTTTAGTCCCTAATTCGCACGGCAGGGCCGTAACTAAAGCGCGTCCTCCCGGCATGGTTTTAGAACGCTCGAAGCGGGGCAGCTTGCGTGGAAAACAAACTGCCCGCGCCGGGCGTCGCAGAAAGCGCGGCAACGATCGTCGCGAATTTAATCAGCCCTAGCCTTTCAGCGCGGCTGCCCGCTTCCGCGTCTCGCTCACGAACACTTCGTCCTTCAGGGAACCCAGGTTGATCTCGACGTTCGCCAGCGCGCCTTCGAGGGCGGCCTTTGCCAGAGCGATTGCGGTCGTCAGATCCGACTTCATATTCGGACTGGTGATTGGTCCGAGCTTGGTCGCGATCTGCGCCACCTCGACTACTTTTTCGGCCACGCCCAAAGGCACACTGGTCGCCTGTCTTAGCGCGGCACTGATCGCTGCGGCGCCGTCGTTGGCATTGGCATCGGATGCCTTCGCCGACTTGTAGGCCTTCATGACTACGTTGTAGGACTCGGCATCGGCGTCAATTGCGGACTTCAATTCCTCGCGAAGCTGACTGAGCCTGCCGATGGCCTCGCTGAGCTGGCTTTCGTACTGCACGTACGCTTTTTTCCCGCGCGACATGGACGCGACCATCCCCGCAAGTCCGGCGGCCATGGCGCCGCTGGCAGCGGCAGCGCTGCCTCCTCCGGGAGTCGCGGTGGGAGCGGCGAGTTGCTCGATGAATGGCTCGACACCGGCGCGCAGACCGCCGACGGCCACCTTGCCACTCATCACCGCGGCAAGGCGGTTTTCCAGGATGAGCGAGGAGTCGAAATTTTCGACTTGCAGAAACCACTCCGCAGCCTGCTCCAGCGCTTTTTTCGGAACCAAGCCGACGATCTCGCTGGAAACAGGGATGACGCCGTAGCGCGCGGCCTCTCGCTTCACGAATTCGAAGGCGCGGTGGATGGGAGTTTGCTCGAAGTCGGTGAGGTTCATCGAGACCTGGGCCAGGCTGCGGACGAGGAATCCCGCGCCCTTGACGTAGCGCAGACCGCCGCCGGAAAAACGCACGGTTTTGGCGATTTTCTTGGCGATCTCGACATCGGGCGTATTCAGAAAAACGTTGTACGCGACGAGAAATTTGCGCGCGCCAACCACCGTCGCTCCGGCCGTGGGATGCACGCGCGGCTCGCCGAAATCGGGCTTACGCGCGGGATTGGTCGCAATGTCGGCGCGAATTCCTTCGAACTGGCCGCGGCGAATGTTCTCGAGGTTCTGACGCTCGGGCGTGGCTGCGGCGGCTTCATACAGGTAAACCGGGATTTGGAAGCGTTTCCAAATCTCGGCTCCAACGTGCTTCGCCATGGCGACGCAATCTTCGATGGTCACGCCGTCGATGGGGATAAAAGGAATGACGTCGGCGGCACCCATGCGGGGGTGCGCGCCCTGGTGCTTGGTGAGATCGATCAGTTCGGCGGCTTTGCCGACGCCGCGAATGGCGGCTTCCTGAATGGCGTCACGCTCGCCGACCAGGGTGATGACGCAACGGTTGTGGTCGGAATCCATTTCCCGGTCGAGAAGATAGACTCCGGGAATTTTCATGGCTTCGATAATGGCATCGACTTTGGCTGCGTCGCGGCCTTCGGAAAAATTAGGAACGCATTCAACAAGAGTGCTAGGCATGATGAAAAGCATAATGGGCGGTGGGCAGATCAGGCAACCTCAGCAATTTGAGGATGGGCCGGCTCGACGCCAGCGAAAGTCGGCGCTTCGCGGCAGAGAAGTCTGTGGCGTGTGCCGGCCTTCGAGCGGTGCTAGAATCCGAGTTCGCGGTTACAGCAGCCAGAACTTCAACCGCAGGAGCGAACCATGCCGAAGTATGTCATCGAGCGCGAGATTCCCAACGCCGGCAAATTGACCCGGCAAGAGCTTCAGGCCATCTCGCAGAAGTCGTGCGGCGTTCTCCGGAAGCTTGGCCCACAGGTCCAGTGGGTTGAGAGTTTCGTCACCGACGACAAGATCTACTGCGTTTACATCGCACCGAATGAGGAGATGATCCGTGAACACGCCCGCCAGGGAGGTTTTCCGGCAAATCGAATTTCCGAAATCCGGTCGGTCATTGGTCCAACCACCGCGGAGGGTTGAACTCTGACCACTGTACCCAATTCGCGCAGGCCCACCATTGGCGTGTTCGATTCCGGCGTGGGCGGTCTCACCGTTCTCCGGGCGCTGGTCGAGCGCATTCCCGGCGCTGACTATCTCTACTTCGGCGACACCGCTCGCCTGCCTTACGGATCGAAATCGGCGGCCACGGTCGCGCACTACGCGGTCGGAGCCGTGCGCTATTTGCAAGACCGGGGAGCGGAGCTGCTGGTGATCGCGTGTAACACGGCAACCGCGCTGGCGCTCGACAAAATCAAAGCGGCGGCGGACGTGGAAGTGATTGGCGTCGTCGAGCCCGGTGCAAAAGCCGCGGCGGCGGCCAGCCGCAAGCGCAAGGTCGTCGTCATCGGCACGGATGCGACCATCGGCAGCCACGCCTATCGCCGCGCGCTCGAAGCCCGCAAGGTCGCGGTGCGCGAGAAGGCTTGTCCTTTGTTTGTGCCGCTGGTCGAAGAGGGTTGGGTGGAGCATCCGGTGACGGAACAGGTGGCGAGAATTTATTTGTCCGAAGCGTTTTCGCCGGAAGTTCATTCTGTGGACGCGGGCGATTTTGATGCCGACGTGCTTGTGCTCGGCTGCACCCACTATCCGCTGATCAAGCCGCTGTTGCGGCGAGTGGCGCCGCAGCACGTCGCCATTGTCGATTCGGCGGAATCGACCGCCGAGGACGTGGCGCTTCAACTGGGGCGCGGACTAAAGGCCGAGGCCGGAGGCGTTCCTCAACTGAAGTTCTTCGCGACCGATTCGGCGGAGAAATTCAGGACGATGGGAACTCGCTTCCTCGGGCTTCCGGTGGAAGATGTGGTGCATGTGGATTTGAAGGAGTAAGCGATGGGAGCCGTGCTACGCACGGCTTGGACAGCCGAGGGCGGCTGTCCCTACGCAACTCTGGACGGGCGGGGCGCCCGTCTTCACACTGCAAAGAAAAACGGCCGCTGGCGCGGCCGCCTTCCGGGCTTCCAAACTTTTTCCCTTCAACCAGCTTCAGTACAAATGGAAAGTAACTTCCACGCTAATTTGCACGGCGACCGGCTTGCCATCTTTCATCGCCGGCTCGAAGCGCCAGGTCTTGACCGCTTCGATGGCCTTTTCATCCAGACCCAATCCTAGAGTGCGGTGCACCTGAAGATCGCGCGGCTTGCCGTCCGGGCCGACGATGAGCCAGACCACGCATACGCCCTGATACTTGGCCTTGCGGGCTTCCTCCGAGAATTCAGGGTCCGGCGAATAAATCGCCCTCGGGGCGGAAACACCGCCGCCCACGCGGAATACTCCACCCCCGACGCCGCCGCCGCTGCCCGGGCCGTATCCGGGCCCCGATCCCGAGCCGACGCCGCCACCGCTGCCCGAGCCAATGCCGCCGCCAGAGCCCGTTCCATTCGACGGCACCGACGGCAGGTGCGACATCGGATCGCCCAAGTCCGGCATATTGGGCTGCTGCAAATGAATATCGGGAGGAACCACGATGGTCGGCTCGACTGGCAGTTTCGGATCCAGGTTGCGTATCACTGCCGCGGGCGGAGCGAGCTGTTGCATGGACTGCCTGGGCAAACGGCCTTGCGATGCATTCAGCTTGTCGCGATCGCCACCACCGCCGCCACCGCCGCTCGCGGTCTTCGAAGCTGGCAGAGCGGGAATGTCGTCGGGCGCGATCAACACGACGGTTTCTTTCGGCTTGTCGACGATGATCTTCTTTCCCACGTAGGTACCGGCGATGAGGGTAGCCAGGGCCAGCACATGAATGACGGTGGATCCAGCGGCCCCGCGTCCCTTGTAGTTGTAGAAGCCCCAGATGTCGCGCACCGGAACCGGCTTCGAGGTCAGGACCAGCGGCGGAAGCTTCTTGGGGAAAAAGAACTCGTCAATGTTGCGGAACAGGGATTTCCACAGAGGCTCATCCAGAGTCTGATTGTGCAGGAGAAGATGCAACTCCGGTCCTGGCTCCGGCGGTTGCGAATTCTGCGGTGTTTCAAATTCTGGCATATTTTCCCGAGCAGTAACCCCAAGTTCACGATACAGGGAACCACTGACTTAGATGCGCGAGCCAGGGTCACCGGCAGCAAAACCGACCCCTTGCCATACGGACGAACCGGCCCGCCTCAAGTTTCCAAGCAATTAGATGCGCGCGAGCTGTATTCTGCTAAAAATTGTACACGCTTTTTCTGCGCCGGAAACAGTACTTTATCGAATTCGTTGTCCTCCGCACACCCTTTTGGTCGGGCCCTTCCGCCCTCCCTATATAATGAAAAGATTCAATCAGTTGGGAGAACGTTGCCTGTGCCGATCGACCTGAAATCCAGCATCAATTTACCCAAAACCGCCTTCCCCATGAAGGCCGGCCTGCCCCAGAACGAGCCCAAAATACTGGCCCGATGGGAGGAGCAGCGCATCTACGACCGCATCCGCGAAGTGCGCCAGGGCGCGCCAACCTACGTGCTGCACGATGGCCCTCCTTACGCCAACGGCCCCATCCATCTGGGGACGGCGATGAATAAATGCCTCAAGGACTTCGTCGTCAAGTCGAAGAACATGGCCGGTTTCGATTCGCCATACGTTCCCGGATGGGACT
>JBEKQG010000107.1:0-12309 GCA_049519955.1 Terriglobales bacterium | reverse complement strand
AGCTCGCGCACCGCCAGAAAGTGATTCTCCGCCGGGTGGTCGAAGTCGAAGACGTGCAGCGTCTTCCTGACCAGGTCGCCCTTGGCGGTGCGATAGGCCACCTGCACACCGCCGCGCAGCAGGCCGTATTTTTCGCGGTTGGCCACCAGAATCGTCTGGCTGGCGCTCGACTCCACAATCTGGCGCACGGCCTCGTCGTAGGCCTCACTGGGCAAGTTCTTATTCAGCTTGACCAGTGCCGCGCGCAAGTACCGGGTGAGCACCACCTCGCGGTCGCTCTTGCGGCCCAGCAGGCTCTCGGGGCCAAAGTCCTCGTCGTTGTAGGCGTAGACCGACTCCCAGCCAAGCTGATTGTGGAGGTACTCGGCGGTCGTCCGCTGCACGAGTTGGTCTTCGGTGTACTTCACACTTCCACCTCGCCGCTCATCAGTCGAGGAAGCAACAGGTCGCGGGCACTTTGCAGGCACCTTATTTGGGACTGCAAATTCACCATCGACTTCAAGTACGCCTGAATGATTTCGGTAAACCGCGTCACCGCTTCATCCGAAGGGACAATCAGAGGTATGAACCTAAATGTATTCCGAATGATTGCATCGAACACAGCGCCACCCGCCTGCGAACGAAGCTCCCTGACGCCGTCGGAAATTGCAAAATACAAGAATTCCTGCGTGAGCGGAGGGTGAGCGACCAGGGCATAGCAAGATTGGTTCATCGCCATAGGGCGACCGGCCAAATTCATCTTCCCGACAGTGCCACGAGCGGTGATGAGCAGAGTGTTCTCAGGGTATAGGTGGCTGTTACATTCCTTCAGCCCTCGCTCTGTCAGGTGCTTTTCCGTGTCAAAAACGAAAACCGACGGATCGGCATCCTTGGGTGTGAAGAAGGGAATGTCACCGTCCCAGAACGCTGCATTCTCTGTTTTTGGTGTGCCTCCGCTCAGGATATTCAGACATTCAGATGCAGGCCGTCGGGTCCACCCCTCAGGCAGCCCGCTGATGAATTTGGCGTGCTCGTAGCCGGGGAAGTGGAAGCGGACGAACCACTCCTCATACAAGAGCCGCGCTGCCTGCTCCAGCAGCGCAATCCGCCGCCGGTTGTTCTCGATCAATGCGTCGTAGTTGGCGAGGACATCCGCGATCTCCGTCTGCATCTCAGCTTTCGGAACAGGAATGTCAATAGATAGAAGCTTCTCTTGGCTAAGGTTGTCTTGAGCAGCGCCTTTTGAGAAATTCTGATATTGCTTTTGGAGCAGCGCGTCAAAGCTGTATTTAATGAACCGGGCGTCTGCTTCTCTAGGATCAGGAATAAACCCGATAACACTGTCGGGGAAGCACGCCTCGATTCCCAGGATCGACGTGTCTGCAATGTTCGCGGCAATTGTGATGCAGAGCGTTCCGACCGGCCAAAGCCGACTTTGCGCGAGGCCAGCTTCGCTATAGGTTTGTGTGTATTCCGTGATGTAAAGGCTGCTGTGCTTGACATCTCCCGTTTGGATAAACGGAAATGGCCCGCCGTAGAGATGCGCAGCATCACGCGGACGGTGCCTCGACCGGCCTCTGCTGACATAGCCAAGTTCGTCTAACCGCTTCAGGGGCCACCTCATCCGATCAGCTCCTCGAAGTTCCTGGCGATGGTTTTGGCGAGTTCCGCTGCCTCTTCATTCAGCCCTTCGAGTTCGAGATGCAGATCGCGCATGGTCTCCTCGAAGTCGAAGTCTTCGTCCACCTCTTCGGGCGCAACGCCCACGTAGCGGCCCGGCGTCAGGCTCCAGTCGTTCTTTTCGATCTCCGCCTGATCGACGAGCTTCACCAGTCCCAGCACATCGACGAGCTTCGCCTCGGGAAACCGCTCGATGAGCCACGCGGCCTGGCGGTGGAAGTAGCGAACCAGCCGCAGCCCCTCGACCAGCGCGTGGCGTGCCTCTTCCAGGTCCTTGCGGGCGCGGTTGACATCCTTGTTCTTCCAGTCGTCGCTCTCTTTGGCGTCGAGCGACTTTTCGCAGACCTCAAGCAAACGCTCGGCGAGCTTGAAGAGGTGGTCGGCCTGCTTGCCCAACTCGCGGGTCTTCTCCGCCGTGGGCGCGGCGGCTTCGGTCTTCCGCTTGAGTTGTCCGGCTTTGTCGCTCTCCTCGGCAGATGGCAGGCCAGCGAGTGCCGCCAGCAGTGCCTTGGAGTCGGCCTGAAACTGCTTTGCCGTCGTGCGGAACTCGTCGAGCGGCGCGACGTGTGCGGCGTCGTGCGCCATCGTCCGCAAGAAGGGCTGGGTCAGCTTCTCCAGCGCTGCGGATGCCTTTTCAAAGGCCGTTACCAGCGCGGGCACCTCGGCGGCTTCGGTCCGCGTCCGATTCAGATAGCTGGCCACCAGCGCCCGGAAGCGCTCCGGCTGGCCGCGATAGAGCCAGACGATGGAGAGCAGGTTCTGGAGCTGCTCGGGGCTGAAGTCGTAGATTTTGCGCGTGACCTTGCGGAAGACGCCGCGCGCGTCGAGCATGAGCACCCGGTCGCGGTGCTGGACGGGCTTGGCCTTGTTGAGGAACCATAGCTCGCAGGGAACGGTGCGGGTGTAAAAGAAGTTCGACCGGATGGCCACCATGATGTCCACATGGCCGCTTTTGACCAGGCTCTGGCGGACCTTGGCCTCGTCACGGCCCGCGCTCGATGCCTGCGAGGACATGACGAACCCGGCGCGGCCCTTTTCATTCAGGTAGCTGTAGAAGTACTGAATCCAGAGGTAATTGCCGTTCTGGACGCGGCCCTTGCCCTTTTCGTCGCCGTTCTTCTTGCCCTTGGCGGTGGTGACGCCGGGCAGTCCGAAGGGCAGGCGGGGATCGTTGGCGATACGGCCCGCATCGACCTCATCCACATTGAAGGGCGGATTGGCCATGACATAGTCGCACTTGCGCAGCAGGTTGAGCGGATCGTCGTAATAAGTGATGTTCTGCTGGATGTCGCCTTCGAGTCCGTGGACGGCCAGGTTCATCTTGGCCAGGTTGACGGTGGATTTGTTCTTTTCGTAGCCACGGAAGGTGAGCCGCTCGGAGGGGTTTTCGTGGCGCTGCTCGACGATGCGGGCGCTCTGCACGAACATGCCGCCCGAGCCGCAGGCCGGGTCGAGGACCGTGCCTTTGGCCGGCTCCAGCACGTTGGCGATGAACTGAACCAGCGAGATGGGGGTGAAGAACTCGCCGCCGTCATGAGCCTTCTGGTCGGCGAACTGGGTAAGGAAGTACTCGTAAATGCGCCCGAAGACATCGCCGCTGACTGTCTTCAACTCCTCGGGGTTGAGCGTGCGCATCAGGTCGCCGAGTAGATCGGCGGGGATGGACTGGTACTCCTGCTTGGGCAGAACGCCCTTGAGGCTGGCGTAGTCTTCCTCAATCGTCTCCATGGCATGAATGACGATCTCGGGCAGCTTGGGATCGTTGGCTTTGGCGATGAAGTGGTCGAACTGGGCCTCGGGACGGAGGAAGATAGAGCCCTTCTGGCTGAAGTCCTCCTTGGCGAGAGGGCGGGTGACGCCGTGGCGCGAGGGCAGGGACTTCTCGATCACCGGCTTGACGGCCAGGAAGCGGCTGTAGGCATGGCGCAGGAAGATCAGCCCCATGACGGGCATGAAGTATTCGTTGCTGGCAAGCTCGGAGCCTTGGCGCAGCAGATCAGCCGCCCGCCAGAGCCGCGCCTCGATTGCTTCCATTCGTTCCAGTTGCGCCATTGTTCCAGTGGACTCCAAAGCCGATTCAGCACTGCGCGCTGTCCATCCACAGAGTCCCTAATTTCGCGGATTGTTTGAAGCAACCATCGGCCAGCAAACGCTGAATGGTGGATGTCGCGCTCGGATTCCAAGTATAAACGCTGAAGTGCTAGCAAACAGGTAAGAAAAGCTGAGTGGCTTAACGGCATTGACGTTGCTAAGCTCATAGACCCTTGCAAATAGCTAAAGACGCTCCGCCAAGGCATTGCACTAAACACCAAGCCGAACCGCTTCCGCAGCAATGTGGCCGTGTTTGGAGATGGAGGACCTTGATCGCTCAGGCCGCACAACCGCGTATAGTACAGGGGTTCCAGCCGTTTCGATGCCCCTTACCCCGGACTACTAACCCGATTGCCAGTTTCTGCCAACATTGGCGACTCCTGGAGAAGGCAAGGGGCAACTATAGGGGCAACTGTCTCGAACATATTTCCTGTTTCCTATTATTATCAGTTATTTGCAGATGCTATTCGGTAGCCGCCGCCCCATCGAATCCACTCATCGTGAGTATCTTGCGAATGAATCGCGGGCGCTGGTGCGCCGCTTTTTTTCCGGGAGTCATTCATTGCAGCACTTCCTGCGGTCACGAGTGCAAAGGCGGAGGGCGATCGGCAAGAAAGCCGTGTCCCTGCGTCTTCCGCAAAACGCTACCACCCCGTGGAACTGTTATGCAGGCGGTTATGCACGGTTACGCACCTTGACTCTCCGAATTGCGTAGTCGAGAATCGGCCGTGGGCCATGTGTGCCTCCGAGAAAAGAGAGGCCGGCCTGCTTCGAAAAGCGCTGGGAGGCGAGGGAGTGCGTTCCTTTATGAAACCGATGCTGGTTGTGCTCGTTGGCATGATTCTGTGGTCCACCGCAGTGGCGCAGCAGCCGTCAGATCCGTGCGCGTCTTTCAAGGAAGACCGGCAGGGAATGGAAGCGACTTTGCGCGACTGGCCCAACCTGGCCAAGTATCGGGAAGCCGATGCCAAGCTCGGTCCACCGGCAAAGGGAGAAACGAGAGTTGTGTTTCTGGGCGATTCCATCACGGAATTCTGGGCACTGGCCGACTCCTTCCACGGCAAGCCTTATGTGAATCGCGGAATCAGCGGACAAACCACGCCGCAGATCCTCCTTCGCTTTCGCCAGGACGTGATCTCGCTCAAGCCAGAAGTAGTGGTGGTCCTCGCAGGCACGAACGATGTCGCGGAAAACACCGGGCCCACCACGCTCGGAGCGATCGAAGACAATCTCACGTCCATGGTGGAACTCGCGAAGCGAAACGGGATCCGCGTGGTCCTTGCTTCAGTCCTGCCCGTTTTGCAATATCCGTGGAAGCCGGAGATCGCACCGGTTGAAAAGATTCGCGCCTTAAACGACTGGATGAAAGACTACGCCGCGAAGGAGGGGTTGGTCTTCCTCGACTACTACTCGGTCATGGCGAATGACAAGCGAGGCCTGAGGGCGGAACTGTTCGAAGACGGAGTCCACCCGAACGATGCTGGCTATGCTGTGATGGCGCCTCTGGCTGAGAAGGCGATCGCCGCCGCGTTGAGCAAGAACTGAGAGACATCTTCTTGGCGCGCGCGGAGAGTTTTCGCTGCCAGCCCGGCAAGCTGTGACTTTCATCACATACGACTGTACCGCCCGTCATGGCCCAAGCCGCTGCCGGGATTGAAACTGAAGGATACGTTGAGGACGGGTGAACGGGAGGGTGTCATGATGATGTTATATCGTCTCGTTCGGATGATTGAGACCCACTCCGAGTCGCTGGCGGCTTGCCTTCTCGATCGAGTGCAGCATTCCGAGTTGACCAAGAGTTTTCAGAACGTCCCGGGTGAAGAACTGAAAGAACGGGTGTACGAGATTTACCGTCATCTGGGGGAGTGGCTCATGGGGAAGGATGAACTCCACCTTGAGCAACGGTATGTGCAGATCGGCTCGCGGCGGGCCTCGCAGCACGTGCCGCTGAGCGAGCTGATTTGGTGCATCGTTTTGACGAAAGAGAATCTCTGGGAGTTCATCAAGAAGGAAGCGGTGGTGGAACGCCCGGTGGAAGTGTTCGGCGAACTGGAAATGCTGCAATTGCTGGAACAATTTTTCGATCGGGCGATTTACTATGCTTCGGTCGGTTACGAACAATCGGTCACGGTCCCAGCTCTAGGTGAGCCTGGTGCAATATCAAAGAAGGCATAAGGAGCCAGCAATCGTATGTCGTTAAAGAATGAATACGCAACTAAGGTGCGCTCGGCGGACGAAGCGTTGCGCTGTGTACAGTCGGGGATGCGGGTGTATATCCAGCCGGGGTGCGCGGAGCCGGAGACGCTCGTCGAAGCCCTGATCCGGCGCGGTTCTTCGGTCCATGATGTGGAAATTGTCCACATGATGACCTTTGGATGCGCTCCCTACGTAGCGCCGGAGATGAAAGGGATCTTCCGGCATAACGCGGTTTTCATCGGCGCCAACGTGCGCGAAGCCATTAACGACGGGCGGGCCGACTACACTCCGATCTACCTCAGCGAAATCGAAGAGTTGTTCGAGAGCGGCGCGATGCCGCTGGATGTCGCGCTCATCGAGGTGTCTCCGCCGGATCCGCACGGTTTCTGCAGCTTTGGCGTGGGCGTGGACACGACGCTGACGGCGGCCCGGTGCGCTAAGTATGTAGTGGCGCAGGTCAACGACCAGATGCCGCGGACCTATGGCGACAGCTTCATCCATGTGAGTGACATCGATGTGGTGGTGGAATCGTCGCGGCCGCTGTGTGCCATGAAGTCAGCTCAAATCACCGGCCTGCATAGGGCCATCGCCAAACACGTCGCGGGCTTGATCGAGGATGGTTCGGTGCTGCAGACCGGCATCGGCGGAATCCCCGATGCCGTGCTGCCGTTTCTCATGGACCGCAAGGATCTCGGCGTGCACAGCGAACTGGTATCGGATGGCGCAGTTCCGCTGATTGAGGCGGGCGTGATCACGGGCGCGCGCAAGAACTTCAAGCCGCGCAAGATCATTCTCGGTTTCGCGTTGGGGACGAAAAAGCTGTTCGACTTCCTCGACAACAATCCCCTGTTCGAGTTCCATCCCACCTCCTATACCAACGATGTCGGACTCATCGCCCGTAACGACAATATGGTGGCCATTAACTCGGCCCTGCAAATCGACTTGACCGGCCAGGTTTGCTCGGATTCGATTGGGAACCAGTTCTACAGCGGCATTGGCGGGCAGGTGGACTTCATTCGCGGAGCTGCGCACTCGAAAGGCGGCAAACCGATCATCGCCATCTCCTCGACCGCCAAGGACGACGCGATCTCACGCATTGTCCCGATGCTCAGCCCGGGCGCCGGCGTGGTCACTTCGCGTGGCCTCATCCGCTACGTGGTGACGGAGTACGGCGTGGCTTACCTGCATGGAAAGACCATCCGGGAACGTGCGCAAGCCTTGATTGAGATCGCGCATCCACGGTTCCGCGAGGAACTCTACGACTACTGCGAAAAGTCGAATTGGCTGCACCGGCCGCATGCCGAGGTGGTCAAGAGCTAAACCTAGCGCGGGATGGGCGTGAGAGCTCCTCACCGCAGAGACATAGAGAGCGTCGAGAAGACCTTTTTGGGGGATTTTCGGCGCTCTCGCTGTCCCGCCAAGGTCTCGACCTGTCTTGGCGGCGAACAAGTCGGAAATTCCACAAACACGGGAGCGAACGTTAGGAATGGACCATGCGTTCCAGCGCGCCCTTGTTGCGAATGCTCAGGGTCGCGCCTTTTAAGTGCACGATTTGTTTCTTCTTGAACTGCGAGAACAGGCGGCTGACGGTTTCACGCGTGGTGCCGATGATTTCGGCGATCTCCTCGTGCGTCAGCGTCAGCTTCACCTGGAGCGGATCGTCATTGCCCGGCGCATTCGCCCATCCCAGCAGCAATTTCGCGAACCTCTCGGAAGGCGAGTTGGTAAGTCCGAGGGTGCGGATCCCTTCATACGCCGTGTAGTAGTTGCGGCTCAACTGCTCCGCCACGCGCACCGCAACTTCGCCATGTTCACACATGAACTGCAGCAAGGCATCGCGGGTAATGAAATTCGCCTGGCCGGGCTCGATCATCTCGGCGGTCACTTCGTAAGGCCGGTTGGAAATGGTCGCGCTCAGCCCCAGAACGTCTCCCGCTTCGGAAATTTTCGTGATCACGGTCCGGCCCTCGGACGACGAAGTCGAGAGCTTCGCCTTCCCCGTGCACAGCACGAATATCCCGCGCGGCTGTTGCCCCTCGATAAACAGCATCGCGGATTTCGGGTAGACGGCCGTGGACCGGATCTCGTTCAGTCTGTGCACCGCCGCCGGCGGCAGATCGCAGAATAGGTGGTCTTCCCGCATCGGGCAGGTGAGGCAGTTGTCGAGGATATTCAGCCCGTAGGGAGCGCGCATCGGGGGAAGACTTTCTGAAAAATTGTATCACCGATTGTGCGGTGGTGATCCCGGTCACGAGCGTCCGTGACTTCACGCATGGCCGGAAAAGCCCGCTGCGAGAAACAATCAATAGGCCCCGGAGTCGATGGGACCGCACAGGGAGGGTGATCGCACCATGGAAGAAACACCTCGGTTTCGAGTCGTTGCCTGGTGGGCCTCGGAACGGACCGGCATCGCCCAGTCCAGTTCCGCTCCGAATGCGATCCACTTCACTTCGCCGCCCGCTTTTGGCGGCGTGGAAGGCAGGTGGACACCGGAGGACTTGCTCCTCTGCGCCGTCGCCAGTTGCTTCACGACCACCTTTCGCGAGGTCGCGGAGCATGCAAAATTTGAGTACACCGACCTGCAGGTGGAAGTGGCAGGCGCAATCGGCAAGGCCGACACCGGCTACAGCTTTGGTGAGGTGCTGATTCAGGCGAACCTGACGATTCCGCAAGAGGCGGAACATGCCCGGGCCACCAAGCTGTTACAGAAGGCTAAATCGCTATGCCCGGTTTCGCGCGCGCTTTCGCTGGAACAGCGCTTTGCAGCGCGCGTCCAGGTCGGCGACCCGCGAGTGGAAGTCAGCCACCCCTCGCCGGTTTCCGGCAAAGAGTCTTGCCGTTGAAGCGCACCTTCGCAAGGGTGGACGCGCTTCCAACAGCTAGATTCAGAACTTGGCCATCGCCGGAACGGTGACAGCCCCAACCATGCGGTCGCCATGGCGGGTCGCAGTTGAGCAGCATCGCGCTTCCGGAAGCTCTCGGGACGCGCAGAAAATCCTAAACATTCGCCGATAGTCTATCCTCATAGGCTATCGTCAAAATGGCGGGTTTGCGGCAACAGGAAGATTGAGGAGCTTTTATGGGTTCGATCGAGGCTGGTCTGGTGGGACAACCGCCAAAGCAAGAGCAACCGGCAGCAGCAGGGAAACGCGGGCTGGAGGCCATGTTGGCTCCGGGCTCGATTGCCGTCATTGGCGCGACCAACCGACCCGGCACCGTGGGCCGCAGAATCGTCGAGAACTTGCAGCAGGGCAGGTTTCAAGGAAAAGTCCACGCCGTCAACGCGAAGCATCCCGAAGTGCTGGGACTCAAAACCTACGCGAGCATTGGCGACATCCGTGCAGCCGGGGATGGGCCCGTGGATTTGGCGCTGATCACCACTCCGGCAGCAACGGTCCCGGCGATCGTTGGAGAGTGCGTGGATGCCGGCGTCAAGTCGGCGATCGTGATTTCCGCCGGATTCCGGGAACGTGGCGCGGAAGGCGCCGCGCTCGAACGCCAAATTCAAGATCAGTTGCGGCGCGGTTCCATGCGCTTGCTGGGCCCAAACTGCCTGGGCATCATGAATCCGACGATGGGGTTGAATGCCACTTTCGTCAAGGATGCGCCCAAGGCGGGCAACGTCGCGTTCCTCAGTCAGAGTGGAGCGCTCCTGGCCTCGATCCTCGACTGGAGCGGCCGCGAACAAGTGGGCTTCAGCGCCATCGTTTCCACCGGCTCGATGCTTGATATCGGATGGGGCGATTTGCTCGACCATTTTGGCGACGACCCGCACACCAAGAGCATTCTGATCTACATGGAATCGGTCGGCGATGCGCGGTCGTTCCTCTCCGCGGCCCGCGAAGTGGCGCTCACCAAGCCGATCATAGTAATCAAAGCCGGGCGTTCGGAGGCGGCCTCGCGCGCCGCGGCCTCGCACACCGGCGCGCTCACCGGCAGCGACGAAGTGCTGGATGCGGCCTTCCACCGCTCGGGAGTTTTGCGCGTGCACAACCTTGCCGACCTTTTCTACATGGCGGAAGTGCTTGGCAGGCAGCCCCGCCCCAAGGGGCCGCGGCTGGCCATCCTGACCAATGCGGGTGGCCCGGCGGTGCTGGCCACGGATTCGCTGGTGGCCAACGGCGGAGAACTGGCCGAACTTTCTCCCGACAGCCTGCGCCTTCTCAATGAGTTCCTTCCTGCCCACTGGAGTCACGGCAATCCCATCGACGTTCTCGCCGATACCGATTCCGAGCGCTATGTTCGCTGCCTCGAAATCGCCGCGAAAGACCCCAACAACGATGGCCTCCTCGCCATCCTGGCCCCAGGTGCCATGGCCGATCCCTTGCAGGTGGCGGAGCGCCTGCGGCCTTACGCCAGGGAATTTGGCAAGCCCGTGCTCGCCAGTTGGATGGGAGGCGGCAGCATAGAGGCCGGCGAAGCCGTGTTGAATGCCGCGGGCATTCCCACGTTTCCTTATCCTGACACCGCCGCGCGCGCGTTCACCTACATGTGGCGCTATACCTGCAACCTGCGCGGACTCTACGAAACGCCGACGTTGACGGAGCAATCGGAGCTGTCGAGCGCGGCGCGCAATGAGGTCGAAGAGATCGTTCAGAACGCGCGAACGCGCGGACGCGCTCTGCTTACCGAAGTGGAATCGAAGCGGCTGCTTTCGCTTTACGGCATCCCGACGGTGGAGACGCGCGCCGCGGCCAGCGAGAACGAGGCGGTCGCGATTGCCGGGGAACTTGGCTTCCCCGTTGTGCTGAAAGTTTTTTCCGAGACCATTACCCACAAGACGGACGTGGGCGGAGTCAAACTGAACTTGCGGGATGAAGCGGCAGTACGCTCCGCCTATCGCGCCATCCAGGCTTCGGTCACGGAAAAGGCCTGTGCGGAACAATTCTCCGGAGTGACCGTGCAGCCCATGGTGAAGATCGAGGGCTACGAACTGATTCTCGGCAGCAGCATCGATCCGCAGTTCGGGCCGGTCGTTCTGTTCGGTTCCGGCGGCCAGTTGGTCGAAGTGTATCGCGACCGCGCCCTAGCGCTGCCGCCGCTGAACACCACGCTGGCACAAAGAATGATGGAACAAACGCGGATCTTCACCGCACTCAAGGGAGTGCGCGGGCGCAAGCCGGTCAACATGGTGGCCCTGGAGCAGTTGCTGATCCGCTTCAGCCAGCTCGTGCTCGAACAGCGATGGATTGCGGAGATTGACATCAATCCCCTGCTCGCTTCCGCGGACCGTCTGCTCGCGCTCGATGCCAGAATCGTGTTGCACGGGCCGGCCGTAACCCTCGACCAGTTGCCCAAGCCCGCGATCCGCCCCTATCCCTTGCAGTACGTTTCCTCCTGGAAGATGAAGGATGGAAATCCGGTGACCATCCGCCCCATCCGCCCGGAAGACGAGCCGCTGATGGTCAAATTCCACGAGACGCTTTCCGATCGCAGCGTCTATTTGCGCTACTTCGGCTCGCTCAGCCTGACCCGGCGGGTGGCGCATGACCGCTTGTTGCGCATTTGTTTCGGCGATTACGACCGCGAAATGGCGCTGGTCGCCGAGCGTTCCGATCCCGCCACGAGAGAGCGGCAAATCGTCGCCGTCGGGCGCTTGAACAAGCTCCACGGCAAAAATGAAGCGGAAGTCGCCGTGCTGGTTTCCGACCGGTATCAAAATCAGGGATTGGGATACGAACTGCTCCGCCGTGTGGTGCAGATTGCGCGGGATGAGAAGTTAAGCCAGGTATCCGCGGAAATGATGCCGGACAACGTGGCCATGCAGGTCATCATGAAGCGCATAGGCTTTGGCGTGCGCACCAGCGCAGACATGACTTCGGTGACGGCGTTCTTGGACCTCTGAGCGATTTTTCCGATTGTGATCGAAATCACGGCAAGCGCAATCGCCGGTATTTAAGGTCTCTATGGTTTTCGCAGCTCAGTTTTTCCGATTGTGACCTGGATCACGTCTTGCCGTGAGCCATGTTCCCGACAATATCGTCCCGTTCGGGCATCCTGTATATGACCTTTGCCTCAGAACGGCACACCGGACCCACCGAGAAATTCAAAAGGGGATGTCATGAAACGCAAGTTCAAGACCATGGACGGCAACGAGGCCGTCGCGAATGTCGCCTACCGCCTCAATGAAGTCATCGCCATTTATCCCATCACGCCATCGTCGAACATGGGCGAATGGGCGGACCAGTGGGCGTCGGAAGCTGTGCCCAATATCTGGGGCACCGTGCCCCACGTCATCGAAATGCAAAGCGAAGGCGGCGCCGCTGGAGCCGTCCATGGCGCGCTCCAGACCGGAGCTTTATCCACGACCTTCACGGCGTCGCAAGGCCTGCTGCTGATGATCCCCAACATGAACAAGATCGC
>JBEKQG010000106.1:0-25004 GCA_049519955.1 Terriglobales bacterium | reverse complement strand
ATCCCGCTTTCCAAGCTGGACACGCACCCGATGGTAGGTTTGCATGTCCCCACGATGCGTCCCATTTCGTCATTCCACGAGTGCCTTAATAGGTACATCTTTATGTGGTCGAAGACCTAGCGACTTTCCCGTTACGCCCGGCGCCTTCCAGACAGCTTGCGTCGTGATGAACTACAACACCTGTCAGGAAGCCTTCGTGTCCAAGATCAACCCCGCCGGATCGGCGTTGGTTTACTCCACCTATCTTGGCGGCAGCAGCGATGACTTTGGCGGGGCCATTGCTGTGGACGGCGCGGGCAATGCTTACGTCACGGGCTCAACCGGCTCAACCGACTTCCCAACTATGAACCCTTTGCAACCCAAGAACGGCAGCGGGGGCTTCGGTGAAAACGCCTTCATTTCGAAGATCAACCCGTCGGGGTCGGCGTTGGTTTACTCGACCTATCTTGGCGGCGGGAATTATGATGGCGGCAACGGTATCGCCGTGGACAGCGCCGGCAATGTGTACGTCACCGGATTCACGCAGTCTCCCAACTTCCCGACCAAGAATCCCTTGCAGTCGACCCTTAACGGGGGCTACCAGGACGCCTTCATCTCCGAGATCAACCCTTCGGGGTCGGCGTTGGTTTACTCGACCTATCTTGGCGGCGGCGGCGATATCTATATTCCCAACGCCATCAGCGATAGCTATGCCATTGCCGTTGACAGCGCAGGGAACGCCTACATCACAGGATCCACCAATTCACCGTACTTTCCACTCAAGAATGCCGATCAGTCTTGGTACATCGGGGACTATGACGCCTTTGTCGCCAAGCTCAACCCTTCGGGGTCGGGCTTGGTTTACTCGACCTATCTTGGTGGCGACGGCTATGACGCTGGCGGGGGCGTCGCGGTGGACGGCGCGGGCAATATTTACATCGTTGGCGGGACGAGCTCGGCCGACTTCCGTATGGTGAATTCATTGCAGCCAACTTACGGCGGCAATGGCGACGCGTTTGTGGCCGAAATCAAGGTGCTGATTGAGACCACGACTATGCTTACGTCTTCTGTGAATCCGTCATCCGATGGGCAGCCTGTGACCTTCACCGCGTCCGTCACGCCTGCCGTCAACGCGGGTGCTGTCCAGCGCGATGTCACTTTCTACGACGGCGCCACTGCGCTCGGCAGCATGGCCATCTGCGACGGCCAGGCAACGTTTAGCACATCCTCGCTCTCGCCCGGCGCGCATTCCATCACGGCCAGATATTCCGGGGACACGAATTATCTGCCAAGCACCTCAGCAGGCCTGACCGAGACCGTTAACCAGGCGGGTACGACGCTGACGCTGAGCTCCAGTGTCAATCCCTCGGGGCTGGATCAGCCAGTCACCTTCACGGCCGGGATCACACCGCAGTACGGCGGGCAAGCATCCGGCACGGTCACCTTTCAGGATGGCTCCACGACGCTGGGTAGCGCTGCCGTCAGCGGCAATGCGGCCAGTCTGACTACGAGCAGCCTTGCTGTTGGCACGCATTCCGTCACTGCGGTTTATAGCGGCGACAGCGACTTCACTGGAACCACGTCAAACACGGTGAAGCAGGTGGTGAAGAAAGTCGAGAAGGCGAAGACCGCGATCGCACTGTCGTCCTCAGCGAACCCTTCTACTTATGGAGAGGCGGTGACATTCACCGCAGTGGTCACCCCTGCGCCGCCCGATGGAGAAACTGTCACCTTCAAGCGAGGTGCGACTGTACTGGGAACGGGGACGTTGAGTGGTGGATCGGCTAGCCTCACGACCTCGGCGTTGCCCCTGGGCAAGTCGACGATCACGGCGGTGTACGGCGGCGACTCGAATTTCGCTAGCAGCACGTCGAACGCGGTGAAGCAGGTTGTGAATAAGTACGCAACTACGACGACGCTAGTCTCCAGTCCGAATCCCTCAGTCTATGGGCAAGCGGTGACCTGGACGGCGACGGTTACATCCAGCGGGCCGAACACTCCGACTGGCAAGGTGAATTTTGGTGGAAACGGGTCGGCGTCGTTGAGCGGGGGCGTCGCCACTCTCACCAAGATTTGTTGGCTCAATGCGGGTACGAACGCGGTCACAGCAAAATACATGGGGAACGCTGACTCCGCCCCAAGCACGTCTTCGGTTTTGGAGCAGGTGGTGAATCCGGTTTCGACCACAACGGCGATTACCTCTTCGGCGAATCCGTCTTCGCTGGGTCAAAGCGTTACATTTACGGCGACGGTGACGTCTTCGACGGAAGCGCACGCCACTGGCACGGTAACGTTCACGGCTGGCGGCACGACGTTGGGCACGGTGGCACTGAGCGGAATCCATGCGAGCATCTCGACGGCTGCGCTGCCGGAGGGCGCGACCACGATTACGGCGACTTAC
Organism: Terriglobales bacterium; assembly: GCA_049519955.1. Classification (GTDB taxonomy): domain Bacteria; phylum Acidobacteriota; class Terriglobia; order Terriglobales; family Acidobacteriaceae; genus Acidiflorens. The sequence goes on along the minus strand of JBEKQG010000106.1, from coordinate 22,624 downwards.
AACGGCGCCAACGATTACACGGGCAGTTCGGGTGCGATGACGCAGACGGTGGAGTAGGGATGGGTTTCGCCGAGTCCCAGGTCTCGAAAAAGGCGAGACCCTTCGACAAGCTCGGGGCAGGCTCTGGGGTGCGGGGGCAGACGGACGGGGGGGAATCGCGCGCTGGCGCGGTTCAAAAGTGGCAACGGGCGCCAAGCTGAAGCTCGGCAGTGGTAAACTATAATTCCAACCCGCCGGAGAGGTGGCCGAGAGGCTGAAGGCGGCGGTTTGCTAAACCGTTATAGGGTCTAACAACTCTATCGAGGGTTCGAATCCCTCCCTCTCCGCCAGTTCTTGCAATCCCAATCACTTACATGCTTAGTTCACTGTAGCGGTGACTGCGCTGTAGTGCACCCCTCAAAACTGGACACAAGGGGCCGTGTTTGAAGTAAGGGTTGGGGCGAAGCGGGCACGAGCGTCGTGCGGGGTTCGTCCGTGGAGTCCGCGATGCGGACGGTCGTGATTGTACTCTTCGATCCAACGAGCGATGCTCAGCTCGGCCTGGTCGAAGTTCTGGTACTCGTTGAGCCACACCTCCTCTTCTTTCAAGCTGCGATGGAACCGCTCGATGTAACCGTTGCCCTCGGGATGGTTGTAAGCCGTGCGCCGGTGCGTGATGCCCAGCCGATTCAGGGTTTCGACATACCGGACCGACGTAAACTGGGTGCCGTTGTCGGTCGTCAAAGTCAAACCCGTTCCCCGAGAACCGCAAGGCAAAACCTGCAGCACGGCGCGGTTGAGCGCCGCCAGGGCTTCTTCGGTGCGGCAGCGCAGACTCAGATCCCAGCCAACGATTTCGCGCGTGCAGCAGTCGATGACCGAAACCAGATACGCCCAGCCCACCCTCGGCCCCGCCCAGACCTTGGTCATGTCCGACTGCCAGACGTGATTGGGATAGAGTGCTTCCACCTTGCCCCAGTCCTTTCTTCGCGAGATTTGGAAGCGGCGCTGACGCACCAGCAGCCCGCGTTCCCGCATGACGCGTAACACGCGCTTGCCGTTCACCACCAGCCCTTGCTTGCGTCCCAGCCACCACGCCACGCGGCGATAGCCGTAGGCCGGCTTCTCGCCGCAGGCCGCGACGATCTCCTGGTCGCGCGAGCGGTCCGCACGGCTGGCGCGCGGCCGTGCCTGATAGTAGAGGCTCGACCGGCTGACCGCGAGCGTCTCGGCCACCAGCTTTGCTGCTTTCCCTTGGGCCACTAACTCCCGTGCCGACGAATGCGCTGGCCCGCAGCTCACTCGCCCAGCACGTTTTTTAAGATCTCGATCTGCAAGTGCGATCGACCCAGCGCCCGCTCCAGTTGCTTGACGCGTTTCTCCTGCTCGGCATCGGGCCGCGCGGCTGCGCTTCTCCCCCCCAGCGCAGCCTTGGCTCCCGCCTCCACTTCATCTTTCCAACGGTAATAGAGATTGGGAGCGATCTCGTACTTGCGGCAGGTCTCAGCCACGTTGCCGCTCTTCAGGGCTTCCAACACAATCTGCCACTTCTCTTCCGGGCTTCTCTGGACTCTCGGCTTTCTCGACATTCTCGCCTCCTGGCGGAGGCCCCTAGCCTAACTAACTTCCGTGTCCAGTTTTGAGGGGTGCACTACACTCCGCTGGCCGCCGCTTATATTTGTGGATGATGATGCCCTTGAAGGGCGGCCTCAGGGCTAGCATCCTAGCACCGCCCCTGTGGAAAACGAAACTGGCCCACTACCGAGTGGCGGTTCATGTTGATTTATATGAACCAATATGCAAATATAGGAATATAGAGATGCCTGAGTTGTCCCAATTCACGGCCGAGTTCTTCAAGGCCTTGGCGCATCCGATGCGGGTGAGAATCTTGGACGCTCTGCGCTCCGGGGAAGTCGGCGTCAATGAGCTCGGCGCCCGTCTGAAGGTTGAGCAAAGTACGCTTTCTCAACAACTTGCAGTCTTGCGAAAGAGCAGCATTGTAGTCGGCCGCAAGGAAGGCCAGAATGTCTACTACTCCGTGCCAGACCCGGCGATCTTTCGTCTGTTGGACGACGCCCGGCGGGTGTTCAACAACCACTTAGTAGATATAAGGGATCTCCTTTCTCAACTCAGCCCGGCGGGGGAGAAGTGAGCAACGCGTTCGACTCTGGTGATCGCAACGTGTCCCCGCGTCTGGAATTTCCCGCTGGCCTTTGCCGGTCCAGTCGTCAGGCGGACGGACAGCTCCCCCGATGACGCAATTGGCCTTCAATTCGTTCCTGATTGCAATGCTCTCGGCCCCCGCAGTGACTCTGATATCCCGCCGGTGGACAAGGGCGCGCGCACTCCCTTCCCTAGTGCTAATGGGGTCGTTGGTTGTTGGGACCGCAGTTGCAGCGGTGGGGTTCTGGCGTGGGCAACGGTGCACGGTCGATGTTTCTCAAGTGGCATCGTTCTCATTCGCGCTCGGCGTGGACCGACTGAGCGCGTTCTTTTTGCTGCTGATTTGCTCTGTGTCACTGCCCGTCATCCTGTTTTCGAGCTCCTACATCCCGCGCCACTATGCCGGGGCACGCCAGCACTGGTTCTGGGTGCTCTTACCGCTGTTCCTGGTGTCGATGGTTCTGGTCGTAACCGCTTCCACGCCGTTTGCGTTTCTGTTCGGATGGGAACTGATGACCCTGTTCTCCGCCGGCCTCATCGTGATTGACGGCGACTCAGAACAGCGGCGCCACAACATTTTTATCTATCTCCTGATGATGCATGTCGGCGCGGCAGCGGTAATCGGCGCCTTCCTGTTGTTCCTGCCGAACGCCGGCACCTTCGCGCAGATGCGGGCGAGCGCAGCCTTGATGCCGGTGCCGCTGCGCACTGCGGTCTTTTTACTGGCGTTTGTAGGATTTGGAACAAAGGCCGGGATTGTTCCGCTGCATTTATGGCTACCAAGAGCGCATCCGATTGCGCCCAGTCCGGTGTCAGCCTTGATGTCAGGCGTAATGCTCAAAACCGCAGTTTACGGTGTTGTTCGCTTCGCTTTTGACTTTCTCGGCGGCGGCCCCAGTTGGTGGGGATATCTGGTGCTATGCGCAGGCGCTATATCCGGCCTACTGGGTGTCCTGTACGCGATCGGGGAACATGACCTGAAACGCTTGCTCGCCTACCACAGCGTCGAGAACATCGGCATCATCTATCTCGGCCTGGGGTCGGCGCTCGTGTTTACGGCCAACCATGCCCCGCTCTGGGCTGCTCTCGCGCTCACCGCGGCCCTGCTCCACTGTTTGAACCACGCAGTTTTCAAGAGCCTTCTGTTTCTCGGGGCCGGCGCAATTTCTGACGCAGCTCACACGCTCGACTTGGAAGAACTCGGCGGATTGCAGAAACGGATGCGTCTGACCGGCACCGTGTTCCTGATCGCCTGTTGTTCCATTGTTGGCTTGCCGTTGTTCAACGGTTTCGTGAGCGAATGGCTCACCTTCCGCAGTTTTCTAGCGGGCTCGGAAATGGAAAATCTCTCCGCAGCTATCGTTCTGCCCTTGGCAGCGGGCGTACTGGCGCTGATCGGCGGATTGGCGGCCGCGTGTTTTGCCAAGGTATATGGCGTTGCCTTTCTGGGGCGCCCCCGGAGTCGCGAGGCTGGAAGTGCGAATGAAGTTGCGCTGCCCATGCAGGCTGGCATGGGAGTGCTGGCGGCGGCGTGCGTCGTGATTGGGATTTTCCCCGGCTTGGTGCTGCGCAGTCTGGGCACGCTCACCCAGGAACTTCTTCCCGGCGCTGCCTTGCCGCCGGCAGCAGAATCACTCTTTGGAGTGTTTCCCTGGATCGCGCTCTTCATTCTGGTGCTGGTCACCGGCGTTGCCGCATTCAAACGAGCGAAAAGGCTGACAGCCACATGGGCCTGCGGACTCCCCGGCCTCGACGAGCGCATGCAATACACCTCCACCGCCTTTTCCAAGCCGTTGCGAAGAGTCTTCTCGCAGGTATACAAGGCGGATCGAGCGCTCGAAGTGGTTCCTGGCGACGCGCCATATTTTCCGGTATCGATCTCATACCGCTCGGTTCGCACTACCTCTTTTGAAAAGTATTTGTACCGGCCCGGCGTTGACGCGATCGTCGCGGCGGCGCTCCGTTTGCGCCAACTCCAGACCGGCAATATTCAGATCTACCTGCTCTATATCTTCGCCGCCCTGATCGCCTTGCTGATGTTCATGAGGTTCGTATGAAACTCGTGATCAATGCGATGCAGGTAGTGCTGCTGCTTCTGCTGGCGCCCCTGGTGCGCGGTGTGATTTCCCGGCTCAAAGCCAGAATCCAGAATCGGCACGGCGCGAGCGTATGGAGGCCGTACGCCGATCTGTTAAAGCTCTTTCGCAAAGAGGACCTCGTCCCGGCTTCGGCGTCCTTTATTTTTCGCCTCGCCCCCATCATCGTATTTGCAGCCACCCTGGTGGTCGCGGCGTTTGTTCCGCTGCTGCACGGTTCGGCGCTCCTGGGCGCGACCGGCGATTTTATCCTTCTCGTTTACCTGCTGGCTCTGGGGCGCTTCTTTCTGATGCTGGGAGCGATGGATGGCGGCAGTTCCTTTGGAGGGATGGGGGCCAGCCGGGAGGCCCTGGTTTCAACTTTGGCCGAAGCTCCATTCTTGCTGGCGCTGATGTCGGTGGCCATCGCGGCGCATACCGGCAGTATGGCTGGAATGGTGCAGTGGACCGTGGGGCAAAACTTTTTTCAGTTCTCAGCGGTTCACGCCCTGGCGTTTGTGGCCTTGGCGCTGGTGGCCATCGCAGAAACGGGGCGCATTCCAGTGGACAATCCCACCACGCACCTGGAACTGACCATGATTCACGAGGCGATGGTGCTGGAGTACTCGGGACCGAGCCTGGCTCTGATCGAATGGGCAAGCGCGATCAAACTCACCGTGGTCATGGCGTTGATGATTGCGCTCTTTGTTCCTTGGGGAATGGCGAGCAGCCTTTCGGCGCTGGCCATCGCAGTCGCGGCACTGGCGCTGTTCCTCAAAATCGCCGCACTTGTACTGGCACTCGCGTTGGTTGAAAGCAGTGTTGCGAAATTGCGGATGTACCTGGTTCCTGATTTCCTTGGCGTAGCGTCGGCGCTGGCGATCCTGGCTGTGGTCTTTACGGCGCTGATGAGGTGAACGATGGGTTTATTTGAGACGGCTGCGGCCAAGGCTCTGGCATCATCCGGAGTGTTCTTGTTCATGACCGTGCTACTGATTGCGGCGGCCAAACGGATTTCCACCTGCATCGCCTTGTTCAGCGTGCAATCGCTGGTCATCACGGCACAGATCATTGCTGTGTCCCGTATGCACAACTCGGGGGAAGGCTTCGTGATCGCGGCCATGGTATTAATCGTCAAGGTGGTCGCGATTCCTTATGCGCTGTACCGCATCGTCGAAGAGCTGAAAGCGCCACGCGACGTCTCTTCCTCGACCTCGTCTTCCCAATCGGTGTTTATTGCCGCCGGACTCATTCTACTTTCCTTTTTCGCGGTGCGGCCCTATGTCGGCGTCCTGGGCGGCGACCAGGCCATGCTCGCGGCCGCAGTGGCATTGGTGCTGACCGGCGGGTTCCTGATGGTGAGCCGTAAGAAGGCATTGATGCAGGTGGTCGGTCTCCTGGTGTTGGACAACGGTATCTTCCTGGCTGCTCTGACCACCACCTTTGGTATGCCGTTGGTCATCGAGATCGGGATCGTCTTCGATCTACTGATGGGAGTCTTTCTGATGGGGCTGTTTGTATTTCGCATCCGCGACACTTTCGACCACCTGGACGTTTCCAAGCTGCGGCGGTTAAGAGGCTGATGCATGGTCCTCCTTCTGCCATTGTTCATACCGCTGGCCGGCGCGCTCTTCGTATTCCTGTGCCGAAATCCGCGCGCAGTGGTGCGCGCGGCACTCACCACGGGCGCCGTGGAGCTGGCCGCCATCGGTATTACGGCGTACAGCATTCACACCCAGGGCGTTCTCAATGCAGGACGATATCTGCGTGCCGACGGCCTCACTTCGTTCTTCCTCATTAGTCTGGGACTGATCTCCGCACTCGTGCTCGTCTATTCGTCTGGATACCTCCGACATGTTCCGGAAGGAAGGTTCTCTTCTCTCCGTTGGTTTTATGGGCTGGTGTTCTTGTTCCTGTTCACGATGGTCGCGGTGTACCTTTCGGCCAATCTCGGCATGATGTGGATTTTTGTTGAGGCCACGACCCTCGCATCCGCCCTGCTGGTGGGCTTCTACAACACCGAAGGCGCGGTCGAGGCGGGCTGGAAGTATTTGATTGTCTGCACCGTGGGCATCGCCTTCGCCCTGTTCGGTACGATCGCGCTCTACCTGGCGGCAGTGAAGGGCGGGGTCAGCCCCCAGTCTGCGCTCGATTGGGGCACCTTGATGGCTGCCGCTCCCGGTCTGGTCGGAGGACGCGAACTGCTGAAACTAGCGTTTGTTTTTGTAGCGGTGGGATACGGAACCAAGGTTGGCTTCGTGCCCATGCATAGCTGGCTGCCCGATGCCCACGCCGAGGCCCCCTCGCCCATCAGCGCGCTTTTGTCCGCGGTCCTCCTGAATTGCGCGATGTACGCATTGCTGCGTTTTGATGCGATCACGTCGAGGGCCATCGGCAGCGGCTTCAGTCATACGCTGCTGCTGATCTTTGGCGGAGTTTCCCTCGCCGTGGCGAGCCTGCTGATGATTGTGCAGCGCGATCTGAAACGCCTGCTCGCCTACAGCAGCATTGAGCACATGGGCATTGTTGCGATCGGCATCGGTCTGGGCGGCGCGTTGGGACTCTATGGCGCTTTGCTCCACACCTTCAATCACTCGATCGCGAAGACGTTCCTCTTCTTCACCGCGGGCAATATTCGAGAAAACTTCGGCACCCTCCGCATGGACCGAATTCGGGGCATCGCCCTTTCGCTGCCATGGACAGGCGGTGCCCTCATCTTGGGCGCCCTCGCGATCGCGGGAATGCCGCCCTTTGGGTTGTTTGTCAGCGAACTCGTGATTCTCACGGGGGCCTTTTCCACGGCACACTATTTCATTGCGGTGCTGATGCTGGCAGGGATTTCCGTGGTCTTTGGCGCGCTGCTCCACCATTTCCAGCACATGGTCATGGGCAAGCCAGAGGACGTTCCCGTGCAGCCGGCTTTCCAGGTTTCCTGGTTTGTAGTCATGGGCGTTTGCGCTTTATGCCTGGTCGTGTTGGGCGTACATATCCCGGCGGCCTTCGCCGCCGTTTTGCGTGGAGCGATGGCGGTATTGCAGTCATGACAGGGACCCCTCCCAATAGCGAAGCAGGCATATCACGAGCGCTGGATCTCCTGCGCGCCGCGAACACGCGTCTGGTCTCCATTTTTGGCAGTACTGATGACAACCGCGCACGCTACGTCCACTACCTCATCGATGTGAACGGCCGCGAGTACCGGATGCTTACTTTGCCGGTCACCGGCCCCATTCCTTCGGCAACGCCGATCGCGCCCGCAGCCGCCTGGTACGAACGCGAACTCCACGACCAGTACGGCATCGAGTGCGAGGGGCACCCCGACCCGCGTCCTCTGTTGCTCCACGAGAATTGGCCGGAGAACGTCCATCCCATGATTGACGATGTGTCCCAAGTGCCATGGGCAGAAGGGAACTACCGCTTCCTCCGCGTGCAAGGCGAAGGGGTTTGCGAAGTGCCCGTCGGTCCCATACACGCCGGCATCATTGAGCCTGGGCATTTTCGCTTCAGTGTGGTCGGCGATACGGTCCTCCATCTCGAACTGCGGCACTTCTATACCCACAAGGGCACAGAGAAGCTCTTCGAGAACACTCCGGTGATGGACGCGGCGATGATTGCCGAATCGGTTTCCGGTGACAACTGTTTCTCACACGCCCTGGCCTACTGCCAGGCAATTGAAAACGCATTCGCGATCTCTGTGCCACCGCGAGCGCAGGCCATCCGCCTGATCGGACTCGAACTGGAGCGCATGGTTGCCCACATTGCAGATGTCGGGGCGCTGTGCGGAGACGTCGGATTCAGCGTGCCGGCCGCATACACCGCGCACCTTAAGGAGAGTCTGCTCCAAGCTTCAACGCGCTTTTTCGGTACGCGCTTCTGGCGCGGCGTGGCTGTGCCCGGGGGCGTCACCCGTGACTTGTCCTCCGCAGAAACCGGTGAACTCGGCCGGATTGTCACGGCCGTGGGCCGCGATTTCGCGCAGATGGCACGCCTCATCCTGCACACTTCGTCAGTTCAGAACCGCTTTGAATCGACGGGGATCCTGACCGGCGAAATCGCCAGGCAGTTGGCGGTTGTTGGGCCGGCGGCGCGCGCCAGCGGAATCAGATTTGACGTCCGTCGCGATCATCCCACCGGGCGCTATCGCAACATCAACGTGGACGTTCCACTGTACAAGTACGGAGATGTGCTGTCTCGGGCGCGCATCCGAATCGACGAGGCCGCGATATCGATGGGCCTGATCGATGAAACGCTGAGGGAAATTCCGGCGGGATCGGTTCTTGTCCCCGTGCCCCGATCGGGAGATGCAGAAGCCCTGTCGGCAGTCGAATCGCCACGGGGCGAGCTTCTTTACTGGGTGAGGATACGCGACGGGAAAATCACGCGCTGCCACATCAAATCGCCTTCGTTTCAGAATTGGCCGGCGCTGCCGTTGGCTATGCCCGGCAACATCATTGCGGACTTCCCTCTGATCAACAAGAGCTTCAATCTCTCGTACTCTGGATGTGATCGATGATCGGCGACGCCGTCGAGCGCAGTCTCAGAACCCCCGAGATGGTGATTCCGGTCAGCGAATTGCTTTCGAACGCCGCCGGAAGCCGCATGCCGGATGTTCAGCCGGCCTTGCTGACGGACGAGGTTGCGCGTCGTGTAGTGGCCGCCTGTCCGACATCGGCATTGAAAGTTGACGAGGCCGCCGGGCGAACACATCTGATTCTTAACTACGGTGAGTGTATTGGGTGTTCCCGGTGCGTCGCGGCGGGCGATGGGGCGTTCCGGTACGCGGAAAAGGTCGCCCGTTGCGGTGTCAGCAAAAAATCCCTGGTGCGGCGCTGGGACATCCAGAGTCGGGCCGAAGTTGTCCAGGACGAGCCTGCCCTATCTCAGGCAGCAGAGCGGATTCGTGCGCTGGTCGGGCGGGCGCTGAACATCCGGCAAGTTGATGCGGGATCGTGCAACGGCTGCGAAGCAGAAATCGTCGCCCTAACAAACCCCTACTACGACTTGGAGCGATTTGGAATTCACTTCGTCGCATCCCCGAAACATGCAGACATGCTGCTGGTCACGGGCCCAGTCACCCGAAACATGGCAGCGGCAGTTAAGAACGCTTATGATGCAGTGCCCTCTCCGAAGCTGGTGGTCACGGTTGGAGCATGTGGTTGCAGCGGCGGTATCTTTGGCGGCAGCCACGCCGTCGCCGGCCCTGTGGACGCAGTAATTCCTGTCGATGGATATATTCCTGGTTGTCCTCCAACTCCCAGCATGCTCCTTACAGGTATCGTGCAGGTGCTTCGCCCTTTCTTGTCGTCTTGGCGCGCCTGCGAAGTGTAGACACGGGAATTGTCTCAACAACGGCGTTTACATGCTTCTCCTCATATCTTGTTGTGTCTCGCCAGCCGTGCGCCAATTAGACACCTTTCCCAGTACCGTGACCGCACGATTTATACGGTTTTGCCGCTGAAAGTAGCGCCGCTGTCCTGGCGGCTGCCCCGAGGGCATCCGCGCCCGCCGAGCCACACGCAGTGCAACGCACGGATAGGATCTGCTTCGGCGTGAGTTCTTTCGCCTTCACCCGTCGATCATGTCAGGATCGCACAAGCGATATGAGGATAGCTGGTCTGCATTGCTCACTTTTGCCGAAGACGAGGTGTTAGGTCCAAATATCAGGAACCCGGCTGTTCTTCCCGAGACTTGGCGCCTGCGACCTTGGCTTAGCCAAGTGTGAGCAATCTTGCACAGAATAACGGGCCCCGGCGTGTCACGGTCAGCGTGGCGGAGACGCGGCAAAGGAGACCCTTCTCAAGAGCGTCTCAGCCACTTGCCCAATCACAAAGCCAGCCGTGCATGGGGAGAAAGGGGAAAGGGGATTGCCGATGGAACGCGCTTTTCGTCAGATTCAAGATCGTTTTCGCAGACGAGTCGCCAGGATCACGGCAGCCGTCTCGAAGCTGTTTGCGTCACTTACGCCAGCGGCCCACGACTTCGCATTGCAAAGAATGTGCCCGTTTTGCGGGTTGATTACGCCGCGATCGAAGACTTCCTGCCTGGAGTGCGGCAAGTCGCTCGCTCCAGCGACAAGATAGACAAGTTATCAGGGCGCGCATTTTTGGCGGCCCACAACTGAGCGAAGGAGATCAACATGCTTTGGACAATTTTTGTTGTGCTTTTGGTTCTTTGGCTTCTTGGCTTCAGCTTCCACGTCGCCGGCGGACTGATTCATTTGCTGCTGGCGGTTGCCGTGGTGGTACTAATCGTGAACCTGGTGAGCGGCCGGCGCGTTGCGTAAGGCCGTGCTTGGCGGGTCACCGCTTGGGTTGTCGCGGGTCCGAATGAAAAGACACTACCCGCAGCGACGGGCGTGCGCCCTGATACGACCGCACATCTGGGGGCGCTTCGTAACACCGAACATACTCGCCATTAGTTAGTCGTGCAAGACGACGCCGAGCAGAGAGCTGTGGACCTGCAATCCGCCGTCCGGGCCGCCGGAGTACTCGACAAAACCCAGCTTCCTGAACCGGTTCATAAAAAAACTCACGCGCGAACGAGTGGTTCCGACCATCTCGGCCAGACTCTCCTGACTGATCTTGGGAACCACAGCCTCGGGTACGCCTTCCTTGCCAAAATGAGCCAGCAGAAGAAGGATCCGAGCCAGCCGCTTTTCGCTGGAGTTAAACAACTGGTCGACCAGGTCCTCTTCATAACGGATATTCCGCGACAGCAAATACGCCACGAACAGATCGGAGAACGTGCGTTCGCGGTGCAGGGCATTCATCATCGCTTTCTTGTCGATGCGCTGAATTTCACATTCCGTCATGGCCGACGCAGATCCCATGCGCAGGGCCTGCCCTGCCAGCGCGCCTTCGCCAAAGAAGTCTCCGCCAGTCAATATGCCAATGGTCGCTTCTCGGCCGGTCTTGGAGACAACGGTGAGCTTCACTTTGCCTTTTTGGATATAAAAGACCGCGTCCGCCGGATCGCCCTGCGCGAAGATTCCTTGACTTTTGGCGAAAGTCAGGTTTCGCCTGCCCTCGCCAATGGTGGCGAGGAAGGTCGCGGGTTCGAACTCGCGACCCTTATGATTCGTCAATGGAAGAGAACCCATGACCTTTCATTATACGCCCAGTTCTGCGGGGTCATTCGAACAAAATGGGAACCGGCGCCAGTTGTCCACATACTTCATCGGAGCAGGCTGCCGAGCCTGGCTAACCGGTATTGCAGACCCTTCACTTTTCCGCCGGCACCACGCACCGGGCTGGATGCGGATCGGTGCGGGGTTGTCCAGTGTTGATCTCGCACTTTTCTCCCGCCCTGGCGCCACAAGTGGGGCAACGAACATGCAGGCCCTGTTGCTTTTCGGCTTTCATAAACTCCATAATGTAGGATTGCCCCGCAATAGGCTGGTCAATTGTGACCGTTTTACGCTCGAGCCGCCGCTATCTCAACGAAATGTCAGACGCGGCGCCATGAGCAGCGCCGGAACGGAGGGCGTCGAGTCAGAGTTGGACAGTTCCACTACGAATGCTCTGCCAGACTTATCGAGAAAGAGGCGCGTTGTTCTGGTCACTTGCCAAGTGAGAAGTGTCGCCCTGTCCATGGTCCGCTGTTTCGCGCGCCCTGCCCGTACGCCGCAACTGAACCGGCGTTTGAGACCTTAGCGTTCGTTCATGACGCTGGGCCGGTTTCACATTCAGTACGAAGTGAACCGTCGCCAAGAGAAAGTGGGGCCCGTCGGACTTGACCACGAGCGCATCCACGGACTTAAGAGCATCGGCGGGCAATTCCACATGATCGGCGAGCATGACAATGGGAACCTCGGGCCGGACCTGCTTGATCTCATCGGCAATGGTCGCGCCGTTTAGAAGGCCGAGGTGGTACTCGAGGACAACTGCATCCACGGTGCGCGACATGAAGAGCCGCAGGCCGTCGGAGCCGTTGGTAGCGGTTGCCAGCTCGTATCCATTTTCCTTCAACAAATTCAGTTGAGCTGGGTCGCGGTGTATGCACAATAACGTGCTATTGGCAGCCATACCGGTCATTTATATCGGCAGCTTTTCCGCAAATCTGTTCAAAATTGCTCAGTCCGGAAGGCGGAGAAAAACGCTGGTGAAAACAGGTTTTTCAGGGAGCTTCACCCGGCTTCGGGATTGCACGCACTCCGTCGAGCGGAGGATTCATGAAGCCGGTCTTCTCAGCCTTCCAGTTTGCCTTCGGGTGCAATCAACGCCAACGCAGTCGTGCGTTGACGATCAAAAAACGGAGGTGCCAGGCCGGTTTGAGCTGCGGCCAGAAATTCGACCATTCCTGGACGCTCATGCACTCCATAGGATCGGACCTTGCCCATCCTCCTTCCACTCAGCAATCTCGATCTTCGCATGTGAGCTATCTTGCTCAGACGCGACAGTCCACACCTGTCATTCTTTCTGCAAGGCAAACCCGATTCGACCCTAACAGCGACCGCCCAAGTTAAGGCAATCCCTCAGGTTCGATAAAAGGAGTTGGCCCGCGCAACAAAGAAGGTAAACATTATGCCGCTAATTCAACTGCTGGAAGTTCTGATCGTGGTGGGTGTCCTGCTGTGGCTGGTGAATCGCTTCATTCCCATGCAGGGGACGATAAAGTCAATTCTGAACGGCGTCGTGGTCATTGCCGTGGTTCTGTGGATACTGAACGTGTTTGGGCTCTTTAATTCACTTTCCCGGATCCACGTTGGGACCTAATCGATAACGCAACCGGCCAATACGGCCAAACGGCCAAATCCAAGGTCGATACAAAGCAACAGGGCAGACATCTGCCTGAAAAAGGAGATACTGTGAAAACCAAGCTCTTGTTAGCAACTGGAATTGCCCTCACTGTAAGCGCATTTGCTCAAGCGAATCGACAAGCAACCATGGTCGTCGAGCCCACCAGTCCCGCGCCTATATTCCGAGTGAATGTAGTCAGCCGCAGCGTACAGGCCATTAGCTACGAGCATCGCAGCGGAGCTTCCAAAGTGGACTTCGCGGGCACGGACTTGATGCCTTCGGCAAATGGCGAAGCCAAAGTGAACAGCAAGCGGGGATCCATCGAGATCGAAGCGGAATTTGGCGGCCTGCAGGCGCCGACGACTTTCGGCACTGAATATCTGACCTACGTCATGTGGGCGATTTCGCCCGAAGGGCGGGCCCAGAACCTGGGCGAAGTGTTAGTCGGGGATAACCATCGCAGCAAACTCCACGTAACCACAGACCTTCAAGCTTTCGCCCTGGTTGTTACCGCGGAACCTTATTATGCCGTGCGAGAGCCCAGCAACGTGGTTGTGCTGGAGAATGTGGTGCGCGAAAACACCAAGGGAACCACCGAGGCGGTCAAGGCAACGTACGAACTCATGGAGCGCGGCGGCTACATCCCGACCGGCTACAAGTTCGACCCGGTGGTTCTGAATGCCAGGCTGCCGCTGGAATTCTTTGAGGCGCGGAATGCGGTACGCATCGCGCAATCCGAGGGGGCCGAGCAGTACGCCAGCGACAGCTATCAACATGCTGTCCAGTTGATGAACAATGCCGATGAGGAGGCCATAAACAAGCACATCGATACAAAGCCGCTGATCGCAGTTTCCCGCGAAGCAGTGCAGACGGCTGAGGATTCCCGCGCGATCGCAGTCAAGAAATTGGACGAGATACGACTGGCCAACGAGCGCCAGGATTCAGCGGATGCCCAGGCGAAATCGCTGGGGCAGGCCGACAATGCGATCCTGCAGAAAGACCAGGCCCAATCCGACACGGCACTAGCTCTAGCCGCAAAGACCCAGGCGGAATCCGATGCGGCAAAGGCGCGCGCCGATGCTACCGATGCACAAACCGCGGCCGCGCAGGCCAAGTCGGACATGGCGGACAGCCAGGCATCGTCGGCAACCGCGGTCGCCTCAGCCCAGGCCGACGCAGAGCAGTCTCGTTTGGCCGCACAGCAAGCACAGGCAAGCGCGCAACAAGCGGAAACAGACAGGGTCGCCATGCGCACGCGATTATCCGAGCAATTGAATGCCATTCTCCAGACTCGCGATACGGCGCGTGGGCTCATCGTCAGCATGTCCGATGTTCTGTTTGACACTGGGAAATACTCGTTGAAGCCGGGTGCGCGGGAGAAGCTGGCGAAAGTCGCCGGCATTCTGCTCGCCTATCCAGGACTCCACATTGCAGTCGGCGGCTACACGGACAATGTGGGCGGCGATGAGATGAATCAAACATTGTCTGAGAATCGTGCCGGATCCGTTCGCGATTACCTGGTGCAAGAGGGCGTGGCGACGAATTCGGTTTCAGCCAGGGGTTTCGGCAACACTCTGCCGGTAGCCTCGAACGACGACGCCTCGGGACGCCAGCAGAATCGGAGAGTTGAACTTCTCGTGTCCGGCGAAGCCATTGGCACGCCGGCCAACGTGACCACAGGGAGCCTGCAGTAGAGCAAGCGTACGCAACGATCGACCATGGAGGCAACACCTATGAAGCTAATTGGAGTTATCAGCACAGCAGTTCTGACTTTAACCCTCGGAGTCGCGGCTCCGGCGTACGCACAGCAGGAGCAGCGCGACCAGCAGGAAGAACAGAAAGCCAAGCCTGCCCAGAACGAGAAAAAAGCGCAACCGGAGAAGTCCACAAAGCAAGAGGAAAAACCCGCGGCGCAACAGGAAAAGAACACCAAGCCGGAAGAAAAAAACGCCAAGCAAGAGGAGAAGGGTGCCAAGCCGGCCGAGAAGAACGCGCAACCGGAACAGCGCGCCGGCAATAACCCTGGCGGCCGCATTCCCGCCGACCGATATAAGGCCAACTTCGGACAGCAACACACGTTTCGCGTCAGCCAAGGCGACTACAATAATCGCCGCTTCCAATTCGGCGGCTATTCGTTCGGGTTCGTTGACCCGTGGCCCAGCAACTGGCTCTACACGCAAAACGTTTATGTTGTCGAAATTGACGGCATGTATTTCCTGTGCAATTCGTCGTTTCCTGGCGTGAACCTTGCACTCAGCTTCACACCATAGCGGTTGGCCCGGGGTCGCCTGAGAGAGCGACCAACTGAACTGCTATCGGCGCGGGTCCACTGTATGGACTCGCGCCGCTTTTTTTGCGGCTGGCGAAAGGCGCGCTCGCCAACCATCGAACTCGCAGACTTGATCCTGGCATTCCCGAAAAGTGAGCATTAGTGCACAGCCTTGGCAGTGCGTCCGTGGAATGCTTACATTGACGCGTCGCCGTTCCATCCGCGCAACCCGCAGCAACAATGCAAAACCGGGCAATCGAAGGGTGATCCGGCAAGGAGATTCACAATGCGCACAATTCGCATACTGTCGCTCGGACTTCTAATACTCGCCATGTCGGCCGCCTCATTCGCGCAGTTCGGTGCGTCGATCACGATCGCTCCACCCGAACTGGCAGTGTATCCGCAACCAATGTGTCCCCAGAACGGTTTTTTGTGGACACCCGGCTACTGGGCTTATGGGGATGAAGGCTATTTCTGGGTGCCTGGCACATGGGTCGAGCCGCCCACGGTTGGCATGCTATGGACCCCAGGTTATTGGGGCTGGGGCGGCAACGCCTTTGCCTGGAACGAAGGCTACTGGGGCCCCACTGTCGGCTTCTACGGCGGCGTCAATTACGGCTTCGGCTATGGTGGTGTCGGCTATGAGGGCGGATATTGGAGGAACGGAGCCTTCAGCTACAACCGCTCGGTAAATAACGTGGATGTTAGAAACATTCACAATGTTTACAACAAGACGGTAATCAACAGGACCGGGGGGAACCGCGTCAGCTATAACGGCGGCAGCGGTGGAATTACGGCCCGCCCGAGCGCTGCAGAAGAGGCCGCGGCGCATGAGCGCCATAGTCCGGCAACGGGCGCGCAATCAGGGCATCAACAGGCCGCCAGCAAAAACCACGAACTGCTGGCGTCCGTAAATCATGGCAAGCCGCCAATCGCGGCAACATCCAAACCTGGCGAGTTTGCAGGCAAGGGTGTGGTAGCGGCCAAAAATGCCGCAGCCGCGAACAAGGCAGCCGAAAACAAGGCAGCCGAGAGCAAAGCAACCGAAAACAAGGAAGCGGCAACTCGCGCAAATGAGAGCAAGGCGGCTGCGAACAAGGAAGCGGCGACTCGCGCAAGTGAGAACAAGGCGGCCGCGAACAAGGAAGCTGCAACTCGCGCAAATGAGAACAAGGCGGCTGCAAATAAGGAAGCGGCAGCTCGCTCCAACGAGAACAAGGCGGCTGCGAACAAGGAAAAGGCAGCGGCAACTCGCTCGAATGAGAATAAGGCGGCTGCGAATAAGGCAGCGGCAACTCGCTCGAATGAGAATAAGGCGGCTGCGAATAAGGAAGCGGCAACTCGCTCGAATGAGAACAAGGCGGCTGCGAACAAGGAAGCGGCAGCTCGCTCCAACGAGAACAAGGCAGCGGCAAACAAGGAAAAGGCAGCGGCAACTCGCTCGAATGAGAACAGGGCAGCTGAAAACAAAGCAGCGAAGACACCTCCGAAGGAGAACAAGGCGGTTCATTCGCAGCCTGCGCCTCGTCAACAGGCCGCGCCTCGCGCTGCAGCCCCACCGCGTGCGCAGAGAGCACCGAGTCCGGCGAAAGAAGCTCCTCAGGCCGAAGAGCACCCTCATAAATAATGGGGCAATGACAACCTATCGGCGTCAGGTGAATCAAGGTATGAGGCGGTAACGATCAAGCTCGATTGGTGCGGGTCCACTTCCTGGGCTCGCGCCATTTCCTTATTGCGCACCCCACGACCAAAGCGATCTTACGCATCATGAAGGTCCGATCCGCCCCTGTCATCGCCCGCTTATCCCGCGAGAGCGCCTCCGCCTTTTTGAACCATGCTTTCCACATTGAGCAGTTTTGACCAGTAAGAAACAGGCGGAGCGCCTATAAAGAAAGCTGGTTCTCCCTCAAATCCGCTTTCTGGTGCGGAACGTGAAAGTCGGAGCCACCGAGCCGGAATCCAGACACAGCCAACGCCGCCTCCTGTGGGAGTGACGTTGAACCGCCGGCTCAACGCAGGGGAAAAGGAGTGACATATGCTTGGAACTATATTGATCGTGGTTTTGATCCTGGCACTTTTTGGCGCACTACCACGTTGGCCACATAGCAGAGACTGGGGTTACTACCCGACCGGAGGATTGGGACTTATCCTTTGCGTCGTTGTTATTCTCCTGGTTCTCGGCCGCATTTGAACCACGCGCGACACGGCGATCGTGTCCAGCTCTGCTTGCTCAACAAATCGCCAGCGGCTCTTTCCGGCCGTTATCGAGGAGCAATTCGAGAGTCTGCACCGATTGGAATCGGGAATTGTGTCTTGCCACACAACGTTAAGAACAGGGTTTAGAAAGGAAAACAACGATGACGACAAGAGAGCAGAATAAGTGTGCGCACCTGCCATGCCGGTGCCTAGTGCAATCTGGCGACAAATATTGCAGTCAAGCCTGTAAGGAAGCGGGATCCAAAGAGGTCGAGATTGCGTGCCTGTGCGACCACGGGACTTGTCAACTTACCGCATGAAAGAACAGAAACCGTTGGATGGGCAGATTGGATTTTATTCAGGGCAAGCCTTGTTAAGGAGTGTCTGGACATGAAGATGCGCCGACTTATGCTCTTGCTGTTGGTAATTGCGGATATTGCAGCCTTGCCACTGCTGGCAAGGGCGCAAGCAATGGCGGATTCCGGAGATGCCTCGAGCAGTGCCGCCTTGCCAGTCAGTATGGCGGAGCCGCAACCGGATGCGACGTACACGCGCCCGACGCAGGCAACCAAGCTCCGCAACTACGCCTTCGATGCGTTCGGCCCGTATCCCATCGCCGGCGCCGGAATCGCCGCTGCCATCAATCAGGTGCAGAATACGCCGCCGGAGTGGAGACAAGGCGCGGAGGGCTATGGCAAGCGATTTGGGTCCGACTTAGGCATTGCAGCGGTAACTACGACGACGCGCTATGCGCTCTCGGAAGCCTTCCACGAAGATGCGTTGTATTACGGCTGTGAGTGCAAAGGCGTGTTCCCGCGGCTGCGCCATGCCGTGATTTCCACGCTTACCGCACGCCGCGGCGGCGATGGCCATCGCGTCTTTTCGTTCCCCGCTCTTGTCGCTCCGTATGCCGGCACCATGACCGCCGTCTATGCTTGGTATCCCGGCCGCTACGATTACAAGGATGGATTCCGAATGGGCAACTACAGCTTGCTGGGGTATATAAGTGGAAACATCGCGCTTGAGTTCCTTTATAGTGGGCCGCGTTCATGGTTTTCTCGCATGCACATGAACAATCGGCACGGAGCGCCAGATCCGGGTTCAACTCCGTGATCGGCCGAAAGCTCTGCCGTTGTAGATTCCACCCCCGGCCCGATCGTCGGATTCCTTGAGTGGTTTGGCGATCTGGGCATATTCTCCTGGCGGGTATTGCGGGCCGCGGTGACGCCGCCGTTTGAATTCCGCGAATTGTTTCGCCAACTCGACGAAATCGGTTCGAAATCCCTGCCGCTGGTCGCTTTGTCCGGCGCCGCCATCGGCGTTGTACTCGCGCTGCAAACCCGTCACAGCCTGTCCCGATTTGGGGCCGAGTCGCTCCTGCCCGCCGCGATCGTGTTCTCCATAGTCCACGAAATCGGCCCCATCATCACCGGTCTGGTAGTAAGTGGCCGCGTAGGCGCGGGCATTGGTGCGGAGTTGGCTTCGATGAAAGTGACCGAACAGGTCGATGCCATCGAGGCTTCCGCCGTCAACCCTTATCGGCTGCTGGCCGCGCCCCGCATCCTGGCTTGCATCCTGATGCTGCCTTTGCTGACCCTCGCTGCCGACTTATGCGGCCTGGTCATGGGTTGGGTCGCTCAGGCCCTGGTGGAGCCGCTCTCGTTGCACCAATTCATCCGCAGCGGTTTTAAGGGCACCGATTTCAACGATTTCCTGCCCCCTACGTTTAAGACCATGGTATTCGGCCTGATCATTGGGCTGGTCTCGTGTTTTCAGGGAATGCGCACTCGGGGAGGGGCTGCGGGCGTGGGACGCGCGGCCACCAGTTCGGTGGTCTTATCCTCGCTAATGCTAATCGTCGCTGATGTTGTGCTGGTGAAAATCATTATCGTATTTTTCCCCTAGACAATTATTCGGTCAGCGGGGTTTTAAGAGATTGCGAAAACTAAGTATGGACACAATCGATCAGATAGCCACGAAGCGAGGAAAAGCCGAGGAAGACGGCAGCGCGCCAGTTATCGCCGTTGAACACTTGCATAAGTCCTTCGGGAATCAAAACGTCTTGAACGGAATTAGCTTGAGCGTGACGCGCGGCGAAACCTTGGCTGTGCTAGGGCGCAGCGGCACCGGCAAGAGCGTCTTACTGAGGATCATCGTTGGCCTGGAGAAGCCCGACTCGGGTTCGGTTTGCATCCATGGCCAGGACATCGCCGGCATGGCTCTAGACCAGCTCGGCGAAATCAGAAAGAAAATTGGTTTTCTGTTTCAGCAAGGCGCGCTTTACGATTCCCTTACCGTCGAGCAGAACGTAGCTTTTCCGCTGCGCCACCATAAGAAGACCATGTCGAAGTCCGCGCAGGACGAGCGGGTCAGGGCGCTACTGGCGGAGGTGGACATGGAAGGCCACTGCGACAAGATGCCCTCGGATATCTCCGGCGGCATGCAAAAGAGAGTAGGACTGGCACGCGCGTTGGTTTTGGGGCCGGACATTCTGCTGCTCGACGAGCCGACCGCCGGGCTCGACCCCATTAGCGCCTCGGAGATCGATGAGTTGGTCCTCAAGCTCCAGGCGGAACATCACATGGCGTCCATCGTTGTGACC
This sequence comes from Terriglobales bacterium, assembly GCA_049519955.1. Taxonomy (GTDB): domain Bacteria; phylum Acidobacteriota; class Terriglobia; order Terriglobales; family Acidobacteriaceae; genus Acidiflorens. The sequence continues at coordinate 2,605 of JBEKQG010000106.1, read as the reverse complement.
CACGACCTGCACAGCGCGAAGGCGATTGCGGACCGTCTGGCCCTGCTTAACGAGGGAAATGTGGAGATCGAAGGCAGCTTTGATGAACTTCAGGAGAGCGACGACAAGTTCGTCGTGGAATTTCTAAGTCATTCGTAGGAGGTAGTATGTCGAGGACGGCGCGGTTGGGGGCTTTTATAGTTGCGACACTGGCAATCTTAGTAGCCGGCGTTTTCATCATCGGGAGCAAGCAGTATCTCTTTAGCTCCACTTATCGGCTGAAGACGCAATTCGACAATGTGGCGGGCCTGGACGCCGGTGGCGATGTGCGGGTCGGCGGCGTCCACAGTGGGACAGTGCGCAGCATCCTATTGCCGCACAAGCCGGGCGAAAAAGTCACGGTAATCATGGACCTTCCCAAGTCGACGCACGAGATCGTCAAGCAAGACTCCGTGGCCTCGATCGCAACCGAGGGGATGGTCGGCAACCAGTTTCTGGCGATCTCGTTTGGGTCCCCCGGGGCAGCCGACGTGCGGGATGGCGATATGCTCGCGAGCGAGTCGCCACTCGAAATGGCGGAGTTGCTCAAAAAGGCGAGCGGAATTCTGGACAGCAGCCAGCAGACCGTGCAGAATGCCACTCGGGCAACGGCAAATCTAGACTCGATTACCGCCAAGATCGATCAAGGTCAGGGGACCGTGGGAGCGCTGGTGAACGACAAACAGCTCTATGCCAATCTCGAACAGGCGACGGGCGCCATGCGTGACACGATGGTCCACGCGGAAGTAGGGGTTACCTCCTTTCAGGAAAACATGGAAGCCCTGAAGCATAACTTCTTTTTGCGCGGGTTCTTCAAGAGCCGAGGCTATGAAGATTCCGCCGAGTTGGCGAAAAATGAAATCGACCGCCTGCCGCAAGGCACCGCGATCAAAGAGTTCACTTACAGTGCGAAGCAGCTTTTCGATAAGCAAGATTCGGCCAAGCTGAAGGACCAGAAGTCTCTAAACGCCAGCGGCGAGTTCCTGGCCAATAACCAATTCGGCGTTGCGGTGATAGTGGTGTCCGCGGGAATGGAAGGCGATACCCAGAAAGACTTGGTGCTAACGGAGGCGCGGGCCATGGTTGTGCGCGAGTATCTGGTCGAACACTTCGGGTTCGACGATAGTCAGCTCAAGACTTTGGGAATGGGTAAACAGACGGATGCGAATTCGGAAGCCGGCTGGGGCACCGTACAGATTGTCATTTATCCGACCGGAACCGAGATACCGCCTGTGAAGCAGGCACAAACCGGCATCCTCTCCCAACCAGCCTCAGCCCAACCCGTTCAGGCTCCGGCGAGCGCAACATCGATACCACAGTAGCGGTCGATGTGAGCGGCGAGAGCAGGACGCAAAAGAAAGAGGATGAGACAGTTGTTCTTCGAGAGGGGCACTGAATGAGCACCGATTCATGTCATGAAGAAGATGATGCTTTTTGCATCGCATACAGCATTGGCAGCTGAATTCTCGAAGTTGAGTAACCACTCGGGATCACTGTGCGGAATTGCTGGTAACAACCGGCACTGGCGTCGCGGCCTTCAACTGGTCCAGCGCAGCCAGCACGCCTTGCCAGCGGACCTGGTTCTTCTTCGTGTCGATCGGTGCCGAGAGATCGGAATAGAACTGCAGAATGTTAGCGCGGAGCTCTGGCGACACCCGATCGAACTTCCGCTCCGACAACTGAGCCAGGAATTTTGCATAGGTGTCGTCGGTAAGCGAGTATTCCGCTGCCTTAGTCACTTGGCCACTATCGAGATTGCAATTGGCAAGCAGGAGCGAGTTAGTACCGGCTGCGCGCAGGAAAGTCCGGTATTGGTCGACGGTCAAATTGATACTCTTGAAGTACAGGTCCTCGGTCTGCGGAGTCGGGTTCTTGAAGCCCAACCCTTTGAAGGGACCCACTCGCGGCATGTAGCGCAAAAGTGTCGAGAGAATCCGGGTCCCGAATCCGGGTTTGGCGTAGTCCTTTCCCCACTCCTTTTCATAGTCGGAGCGCGACAGCCGGTAGAGGAACTGTTTCTTTGCGAAGTCGGGGCGCTCGCGCATCATGTCTTTCTTGTGGGTCTGTAGCGCGACCTGGGTCATCTCCGGAATCATCCGGCTGACGAAAAAGCGATAGGACCCGATGGCGAGATCTTCATGAGCGAGCACATCCTTCAACTCCAGTCCGTATACCACGGGGAAGGCCCGCTCCAGCAGGGGCTTTGACACTTTAAACCCGATGAAATCGTGGTACTGCTGCGATGCGTAGCGGTTCTTCGACACCTGGATCATGTCGAAGCCAAACTCCGTTTTCAAGTGTGCCGTCCGGTCCTCCGCAAACGTGACCGACTTCCCAAATTTGACGCGCAACTTAGGATACTCGATGGCCACCGCCTGGTTAACTGCCATCGAGTGCCCGGTAATGTCCGACGCATAGTGGGCCAGTGCCCCCAGAGAGAATGCATACTCATTAACATCCGCGCTTTCCAACAATAACTCGTGAACAAAGTCTCCGCTGCGAACGTAATGCACCATGTTACTGAATTCAGCGCTGCCAAATGGGTAATAACCTAGGTCTTCGACCACATAAAGATGTACCTATTAAG
>JBEKQG010000105.1:0-12482 GCA_049519955.1 Terriglobales bacterium | reverse complement strand
CGCGACTTTTACCAGCGCTTCAAAATGAACTATCCCGTGGCCATGGGCACCGCGAAGACGGGCGAGCTTTACGGAGGAGTGCTCGGATTGCCGATCGCATTCCTGATCGGCCGCGATGGCCGTATCAGTGCCAAGCATATCGGCGCAACCGACCCCTCAGTTTTCGAAGACGAGATCGTAAACCTGCTGCGGAGTAAGGCCGGTCCCAGTTCACCAGCTTCGTAGTCCCGGGCTGCCGGGCGATGGATTACGGCCGGATATTTTTCGCGACCATGCGTTCGTAATCGGCAAGTAACTTCACGCGCAGTTCGGCCGCCTTCTCGCGGTCAGCGCCCTCCGTGGGCGATCTTCGGCACTGCTCGATCGTCGCCTTGAGACTTGAGAGGAACGCCTTGCACGGCGCGCAGCCGTTCAGATGCCGCTCCAGTTCCTCACAAAGCGAATCGTCGAGCCGCTCGTCGAGATAGTCTGAAAGTTCGGCAAACATCGCCTTGCAGCGGGCAGGCCTGGGCTGCGCATTGGACGATGCGGACGATGCCCCAGAAGCGGCGTTCCCTCTCGCAGAACGCGGTTTCAACCCTTTCATCAATTCCTTCCGGACAAACAGCCTGGCCCGGTGCAAACGCACGCGGACCGTTCCCGGCCGCAGCCCTGTGACCTCCGCCACTTCTTCGTCGCTCAGGCCTTCCATGTCGCGCATCACCAAAACAATACGGTATTGCGGCGGCAGTTTCTGAATCGCGTCTCGCAACCGTCCCGCTTCCTCGCTCCGAATAGCGAACGCTTCCGGGTTGATGCTGCCGTCGGAACTTAGCTGCTCGAGTTCCTTTCGGTCGGGCATCAGTTCTTCCAGGGAAAGATCTTCCTTCGGCGCGAACTTGCTCCGGCGCCGGCTCATCAGGCAGCGGTTCTTGGCCACCTTATAGAGCCACACCACGAGTGCTTTGGGGCTGTTGAATTTGGGTAGGTGCGGGACCGACTTGAGCAGCACTTCCTGCATGGTGTCTTCCGCGTCCTGGCGCTGGCCGCAGACGCGCATGCTGAAAGAGAAGACGGTATTTTGAAGCAGAGCTAGGGCCTGCTCCAACGCCACATCGTCACCCCGCTGCAAGAGTTGCACGGCTTGCTCTATCTCAAAACGCATCGCGTTGAATGTAGCACTCTGTCGCATGGCTTTGCCAACTGCCTTCCTTGTCCTCAATCGGATCATTCGCGTCGAGGTGTTACCGAGCAGACCCTAAAAGAACTGCGCCGGTACAAATGCTTCGGGATCGCGGATAGCGAGCTTGATAGGTTCGTGCAAATGAACCAAAAGTTTCAGGCAAACACCGCCCTAAGCGTCTTAAGGGATGCTTCTGTCCGAATCTGGGTACAACCAACTCGTCGATGGCGTGGCGATATCCCCTCTGAGCGCTAGCGGATGTGAGACCGTTCAACACTGCGGCCTTGGCGTGTTCGAGGTCGGGCAGGCGTAGGATGGCTTTGGCACTGCCGCGTCTTCTTCTGGAACTTGGCTTCTGCTTCATGACCGGTGGCCTCCATGCCACCGACCAATGATTATGGGAATGCCTCAACGGTAAAGTCAGGGTCGTCCGTTGCCCGGAAGGTCAACCACAAATCCGCTAAATGAAGCGGAAGTAGCTGGTTGGGCTTTCGCAAGAACCGTCGCCCGCAAGCCGCAACCCTGCGCCAACCCCAGCCGCGGCGGACTTGGATGATAGTGCGCTCAATGCCTGGCCTTGTCCTCCCAGATGATCATTTGCTCGCGTGCGTCCTTGGCGTCGGGAGCATCGGGAGCCAGCTCCAGATAGTGCTTCATGCGGTCGCTGGCATCGGCATAGTTGTTCTGCTCGGCGTAGATCAGCGCCAGATTGAACCACCCCGCCGGCCACATCGGCTGAGCTTCCAGCGCGCCTTCATAGTGCTCGATCACAGCGTCCAGGTTCTTCTCTTTAATGGCATTCTCCGCGAGAATCCTCTCGCGGTCGGCTTCGGGACCGAGCGGCGGCTTGTTGGGATTCTGGCGCCAGGCCAGCGCGGCTGCGCTGAAAGCTTGAGGCTCCGCGGGCTCCTCATTTCGATAGGCGGCATACAGAAGCCGGTTGAAGGCGTCGGCGAAGTTCTGCGCATCCGCTTCATCCGGCCATACAAATTGCATGGGCACCATGCCGCTCATGCCGCCCCAACCCAGAGCGGGCCACTGAGGTTTGGGTAAAGTGCCGACCGAGTAAAATAGCTGCCCGAATCTGAAACTATGCGCCTGGATGTAGTCCTCTTTATTGAAATCCACGAAATACTTGCCCTCGTTATGTCTTCCCATCCATGTGAACGGTGCGACCACGTCAAAGCCGCTCGTGCGAACATGAATTTGGGTTAGCGGTTCCGTATCCCCGGCCATCTTGCCCATTCCCAGGAGGCCGCCGAAAACCATCGAGCCAACGTATTTTCTCTTCATGGCCACTTTGAGCTCGGTGCGGGCCTGCGAGAGGGAAAGGGCCATCGCATTGCCGGGCGGAGGATCGCCCTTCTTGACGGAAGGACCCGTGAATCCCACCTTTCTGCTGGCGCAGAGTGGAGCTGCAGCTGCGATCAAGAGCAGAAGAACTGGCACGTACCATATATTTCTTTTGCGCATTTGATTCTCCATGTCACCTCTTGCCAAGTCAGTTTGCATTCTGATAGCAGCTCGCCTCCGCGTTCATGCGGTCGATTCGCGCGCCCAGAATCGACTTCGCTTTTTCGAACTGCGCGTCATTCTGCTTCACCTGCTTCAATCGCTGATAGCCTAGATATCCAACCGTGGTGTCGTAGCTCATATCAATCAAGAAGCTGGTTGTGTTCCATACTTCTCCCACAAACGTGGCATTGGCGGCAATCTTCCCCGCAGTCGATCCGATGACGGCTGTATTCGCCAATTTCTTGAGTTGTTCGGCGTGATTGGCGGCATACTCGAGCGCCAGCTTGAAGCCATCGAGTCCAGTGTTGGTGTCGCCCGCGGCCATCTTGGACACCGCATTGTTCTTCTTGAAGTTCTTGCAGGTGACTTGGTTCCTCTCGTATTCGCAGGGAAGTTCCATATCGGTCATCCAAACGCCGAAGTCCCGAGCAGTCGTAATTCCCTCGACGCGCGATTCCCAATTGAAGGTGTTCTCCCACTGGCCTTCCAATGCCTTGCGCTTTCCGAGCAGCGGCTGAACCTGGTTTTTCTCCATATCGGCCCACTGCGCCTGCAGAGAGGCTAGGCGCGCAGGGTCGTCCTTCGCCGTACCCATTGCCTTGCGGGCCTCGTCCATCTGCTGCCGCAGTTCACGGGCTTCTTTCGTGGTCTCTTGGATTTCCTCGTGCAACTCAATCTCGGACTCCCGAAGAGCTTCCTTGGAGGAATCGAACAAGCCCTCCACTCCCTTGTCGATCGCGTTGATAGCCACATCTTGCGCCGCCTTGCGCATTTCTTTTAACCATTCATTACGCTCTTCGTTCTCGCGCTTTTGCGTTTCCAACAGCTTTTCCAGTGCGCCACGTTCCAACTCAAGCTTCCTATGCAACTCATCGAGCGAAGGAACGGAGCCACTCGACCCGATGTGCGCATAACGCGAGAGGCACTCTCCTACGCTCTCGACATGGCGCGTGCTGCCGGGCAGTGGCGTGCGCAGAGTCGCTGGATTTGCCGAGGGGCTGGGTCTTACCATTGCGGAGGTCGTCACGGCGGACGGAGTCGTCACGACCGGCGTTGCTGTCATGGCGGACGCAGCCGGCATGTCTGGCGGGGCAACGGACTGGGCAGCGGGGTTAGGGTTCACTGTCGCAGCCGACCTTGGAGCCTGCGACGATACAGAGGACGACTGGCTAGAACTGGTCAATGTAACCGGTTGCGTTGCACCCCGATCGAGCGCCGTGTCGAAACCAGCGCGCGCTCCGGCGGAAGCATCTTCCAGAGTTGACGCTGCCGCGGCTGCCTGCGAAGCCGAAGCTTGTTGTCCCAGCGATGCCATGGCCTCCGCCGATGGCTGCATTGTGGGAGCGGGGGCCGACGGCTGCCCCGCTGCTGCGGCGTCGTTTTGCGCCGCAGCCATTATGCGTTGCTGCTCTTCCGGCGGAAGTTTGCTGATCTGCTCGGCCACATCCGCCAACTGCTGCGGAGTCATTTTGCTCGGATCTAACCCCGGACCTAACGTGGCGCTCTGGGCGGCAGGCCCGGCACTGCTGTCTCCGGTCTTCAGTTGCAGGCCCAATCCATTTGCCAGCGCCGGCGCGGATCCGTTGGTTGCATCCGCAGTCGACTCGGGAAGTTGTCCGCTGTCATTCGTTCCGGCAGCGACATTTGCAGCTTGCCCGGCTCCCGTGTCGCTGTCGCCAGTCTTCAGCGCCAGCTTGGAATTCCTCAGCCCCGATCCTGGCCCGGGACCGCCCGTATAGATTCCCGGCAGCCCGGGAATCCCATAGGGCGTCGGTCCGTCGTTGAGATACATGCCCGGCAGACCTTTGATTCCGGCATGTTGGTTGCTGCTGTCGCCGAGCTTCAACGCCAGACTAGGGCTGCTGCCCGCGATGTTTTTCAGTTGAAGGTTAGGCAATCCGCTTAGCTTCAGGGTTGCCGCCAGGCGGTTATACATTGCGGCCAACTGACGCGCCTCTTCTTCCTGGTGCAAGCGCGCGGCTTCGGCCTGACGGCGCTGCAACTCCGCCATCATCTGTTGCTTCTGCAACTGCGCCTGCGGATCCGAATTCGAACCGAACAGCCACCGGCCGAGCGCCAAACCGAGCTGATAACTGGCTTGGTTGAGGCTGTCGTAGGCAGCGGAATTGAGGCCGGAGGCGCTGCCTCCGCCTCGACCCCAGTTGGGACCAGGCGTGCAGCTTACGCCATAGGTGTTGCTGGGAGTGCCGCCGCAGGCCGAGCACCAAGCCGCGTAGGACGAATAGTTCGATTTCCAGCCGTCGTTCGGAGGGCTGCTGCAGTTCTGCGCGAATGCGGCCGGGGCACTCATCACCACGACAGCCAAGACGATAGAGAAGGAAACCACCAACAGAGCCTTCTTCATAATTGCCTCCCAGCGAAGCGGGCAGCTCTTTGCCCCTGCTTCTTGTAGGTTTGCGGAGCGACACTGTCCGGCGTCAGATCATGGCTTTTCCATGCGTGGTTCTTAATGCGCCGGACATGGCGCGTCCACTTACCTGGTCTTCTTGAGTTCAGCCTCCCATATAATCATCTGGTCGCGTGCCGCTTGCGCATCCGGAGCCTCGGGAACCAATTCGAGATAGGCACGCATGTGGTGTATGGCTTCGGAGCGGTATCCCAACTCCGCGCAGAGCAGCGCGGCGTTGAAGTGGCCTTCCGGCCACGTTGGGTTGATCTCCAGCCCGGCTTCGTATTCCTCAACGGCCTCGCCGAACTGCTTTTCCGCGACCGCACTTTCGGCCAATAACCGGCGCTTTCTCACCTCTTCCGAAATGGCCGGCTTCACTTCGAGAGCGCGCCAGGTGGCAGCCTCCTGCTGGAATTGGCGCCAATCTGCCGCCAGGAATTCCCGGTCTTCGCCGCGCGCGGAGGCGCGCAAACTGTTAATCGCGTCCGCAAACGCCTGGGCGTCCCCGGCATCGCTCCACCACAACCACGCATACTTCCACTTGCCTTCTTCGGTCAGACCATAGCCAGTCTTACAAAGACCGCGGTTCACAAAGCCGGGGCACCTTCTACTCTCCACAGTGCCAATCGTCGTCAGATCGATGCTGAACGATTTCGGCCCTTGCACTACGTCCTTATCGGTAGAGGACACAACGGCTTCGAATTCGACGCTCTCCGGACGAATGCTGACGCTCCCAAGATTGATCTTGATGTCATCCACCCAGCCAGCCACATGGCGGTCAATGTGGGGCTCAACCCGCCTCAGGCCTTGCATGACCGCTTTGCGTGCCTGCCAGACGGGCATTGACTTGGTTCGCGGCTCGACGGTGTCGGCTTGATCTGTTTCAGAACTCCGCGAGGGCTTTCTCTTCGCGAACCCCACGGCTTGTGGGGCAGGCGTGAACAGAAGTATGAGAGCGAGGACTCCGACGAGATTGCTGGCTGCGTGTTGCATCTGGCCTCCTCCTCCGCGACTCAAAGCAACGTATGCCGCATTCCTAGCCCGCGTTGCTGTTCCCATGGCGCGCTGCTCTTAGCGTTCCAGTGCGCCGGTCGCGTCGCTTGTGGGTCTCAAGACTGTCTATCGTCGCGCCTACGAAGATAACGAAGAGCCAACGTTGCGAATGCCCCTAACCACAAGTGCTTCCGGTAGATCCTGCTCTTCATCTCTCCAACCTTCGACTGTAGCCCGCGCGCGGCGGGCCGCACAACATTACCGATGTGTCGGTTACCACCGTACTTGGTATGGATTTCAGTGAGAAGTGGTACTCAGTAGAGGAAGCTGCTCATCTCTTGTCGGTGAGCGTTGATTCGGTACGGCGGCGGCGCTTTCGGCGGGGCCTGTTGAGGACACTGCGGCTGCCGATGCAATCTCGTAGGCGCAAACGGAAGTAGGAATGTTTCAGGATTGCGGATAGCGGACTTGAAAGATCCGTGGGGATGAATGGCAATTTCTAGGAAAACGCCGCGTACCTGTGGCGTACCCCACACCCGCGTATTCGGCGTTTTCTTCGTTTCAAGCAACGATAATTTTCAATAAGTTGCGTGGAATCAGTGCCGGTGCGGAAATGGGGTTCAAATCCCTCCGGGGTCGCCACAAATCGATAACAGAGGACTTACAAGTTTCAGCTTGATTTCGTTCTTCGTTTGACTAGATCTGGGTTCAAAAATGCCTTTCAGCTTTGAAGGCACCGCCCTCAGGGGCTAAAGTCCGCATATTTCCAAGCCCTGAACGGCCTTGGCGCGTGTCGGCGGCTGGTAGCAATAAAAGTACTTATTCGGCAATATATGGAACTTCCCATCACGCCGAGCATGAACTCCGCAGGCCTCTGGTTTCCGGTGCCGGAAGTTGAAGGGTGGTCTCTGGAGGACTGCGTGAGACGGGCAGTCAGTCGCAAACCAGTGTGTGGAATGGGCGATGCGAGCCCGCCGACGAGTTGTCTGCGCCGTAGGAAGGCAAGGGCGCTCTTGAAAACCACTCCGCCAGGTAGTGTCGGTTGCGCCCCAGCTAACGCGGGGGCAAATTCCAAGCACCTGGCGGCGAACCTCAGTGGATCGAGCCTCCCTCTGCGATTTGGAGATCGAGGGCCACGCGTTCGCCATTGATCAGTACGGTTCCAGCGTCCAGGAGTTGCTGGCCCGTGCAATCGTACTTCTCGTAGCAGCGCAGAGAGGAAAGAGGGAGAAAGAACTCCACGGCTTCGGATGCGCCGGCGGCTGACTTGCCGGCAAGGTGGATGTTCGTGCTGAAACCGAATCCATCAAACTGCTGCTCATCCTTAAAATAAGCCAACAGAGAACGGATGAGATGGGCCACGTGGTCGTCGAAAGCTGTGGCTGCCAGCTTGTAGCGCGATCCCGCGGCCGACGCCGGCAAAGTCGAATTCAGCGACAGCTCAAGATAGATTCCCTGACGGAAAGCCACGAATTTCGGCGGCGCATAGGAAACGAAGTGGGCCTGCGCGTCCAGCTCCTTTACGATCCGATCGAGCACCGGCTGGTCGGAGAGTTGCACTGCGGCCAGCGCCTGCGTCGAGGTGTCGCGTGGCGGTGGCGGCGGCGGTTCTTTCGGTTTCGGGGCAACCGCGGCGTCGGACGGGGCGTTGGCGGAAGTCTGATCGGCGCGATCTTCGTTATTGTCATTGATGTTGGGCGTGGGCGGGGCCACCGCATCGTTGAGCCAAATTGAGATGGGTTGGGCGTTGAGAAACACCTCTCCCTGGAGCAGCGCCGCCTGCCGCGCGGTGTCGTCCTTGGCGGTCAGCAATTTAAGAGCGCCGCTCCGCGGCAGAAACACCATCAGGTTTTCCGGGCGCTCCATAAAGACGCCCATCACTTTTCCCATAATATGATGCGAGATCTCGACCGCGTACCCTTGCACATGCTCGTTGTTCTGAAAGCGGGGAACGGCGGCTTTCAGGAGGGGCATGACCACGTTGAGAAAAGTGCTTCGCGCCCGCTGTCCGGGACTGATCTTTTGCGCGGAGTAGGCCGCATAGTAATTGCCTGTGATGGCGAGCACGGTCTTGCCGTTGTAGCTGTCGAAGCGGATGGATGTCTGGTCCGCGAGTTGCTGCTGCCGCTCGTCCAAATCGAGCTTGCGGCTGAGGTAGAACGGATAATCGAAATGGATTGACAGAATGTCCTCGCCGGCCCGCGCCAGATCATCCATGTATTGCTGCTGCAGGGTGCGCAATTCGGGGTCCTTGATTTCCACCGGCGATACGACTTGAGCAAGCGAGACGCTGGCAATGAGCAGGCTGAGAACGGCCAGCCTGAGAACGAACGGAACTAAGCCCGGAACCAGACCCATCCAACCGGCCCTACTTTCCTGCATAGACCATTCCGGAAGCATGATAGGGAGGATCGGAGATAAGGCGGATGTAAGCAATCAGCGCCTCGATCTCTGTCTTGCTCAGAGTATAGCCGTACGGGGGCATCAACGCGGACTTGTTGAGCGCCGGTCCACCGTGACTGACGATGGCATTCAGGTCGGCGTCGCTCATTTTGTTGAGTGTGTCGCCCTCGGTGAATGGGTGCGGCTTTACCTCCAGGTTGTCGTAATTGGAAACCCGCTCCGCCGAGGACTCCGGGTTGTGGCAACGCGCGCAGTACTTGTTGTCGAGCTGGTATCCCACCTGCTCCTGATATCCCAGCGCAATTTCTTCGACCTTTAGTTCGACCGATTTCTGCGCTTTCGTCGCTGTGCGCGCAATGAGTTGATATCGGCCTGCCATGCCGCCCAGAGCGACGTTCGTGCTGAGCTGTCCGCTGGAATCGCTCAAGCCGCTTGGAGGATCGAAGCTGACGCCCGCCGTGCCACTGAATTCGACCATGGCTCCGGCGACGGCCGTTCCTTGTTCGTCGTTGACCTGCACGACCAGGGGCTGGGCGAGCACCATGCCGGTTGCGCCGATCTGCTTGCCTCCACTCGATTCCACCAGTGCGGCGCCAACCGCTGCCGGTTTCAGAGCAGAGCCTGGCCCCGGCTTGCTTGTGCATGCTGCGCTTAAGAGAGTGAGGAAGACCACGAAGAATGTCCGCCACTGCTTGCTCATGCCATTTCCGATCATGTTACTTCTTCGCCTCCTGCTTGCTGGATCCCTTTTGCGACATCAGGAATGCGGTCAGAACGCGGGCATCTTCGTCGCTCATGTTGCGGTTCGGTTCGATGGTGCCGGGACGCATGGTTTGTGGGTCCCTCAGATAGTGGTAAACCCAGGCCGCATTCAGGCGCGAACCCACTTGCGTGAGGGTTGGTCCGACGTAGCCTTTGTCGGCCTTGGTGTCAACGATGTGGCAAGACTGGCAGGCGTACTTGGAATAGAAAAGCTGTTTCCCCTGCTCCACTTGAGCCAGCGGATAGCCGCTGGCCGGCATCGAGTCGCGGTCGAATGCCGGAGTCTGATAAACGGTCATGATGTAGTCGCTGAGATCGGCGGCATCGCTGTCGGAGAGATTGAATCTTGGCATACGCCGGGTCAGCGCCGGACGCAGCGTGCCAGGGTTCTTTAAGAACGCTTGCAGCCACGGCCGTTGCACCGAGCTGCCTTCCCAAGTCAGGTCGGGGGCCATGTCGCCGCCGCGGCCATTGATGGCGTGGCAACTAAAGCAGGCCAGGTCGGCCATGAGCTGCCCGGCCTTGCCCGCGGGCTGGTAATTCGAAGGCGGTTTCGCCGGCACGGTCAGCGCCATTGGCAAGTCATGTGCCCGGTCGGTGAGCGAGAGCAGTGCCGTCGTCAGAGCGTCAATTTGCGCGGGTGCGAGGTTGAACTGCGGCATCTTTAACGCCGATCCAAACGAACCGGGTTGCCGGACCTTGGCGGCAATGTAATCCGGAATCGCGTGCGTCATACCGGGCAGGAAAACGATCTGCGTCAGCGGCTTGCTGCCGATGCGGGTCAATTCCGGAGCAAAATTATCCGGCTTCCTGATGCCGTTGATCTCGTGGCAGGAAGCGCAGCCCTTATCGATGACCAGAAATTTGCCGTGCGCGATCTGCTCCGGCGTGGCGGCATCGAGATGCACATTGGCGAGCAGATCGGAATCGGTCTTGTTTCCGAGGAAGGCAGTAAGCAGGGAAACTTGCGGATCGCTGAAACGGTAGTGCGGCATGGCCGTTCCCGGATCGTAGACCCGCGGGTTGTGCAACCATACTTGCAACCACTCCGGCTTCACCTTATTGCCGACCCGAGTCAGTTCCGGGCCGACGTCACCGCCGACAACATTTCCGGCGGCGTTCTGCACGGCATGGCAGGAGGCGCAGAAACTCTCTCCATACAAGCTGGCGCCCGCGGTCGGATCGGGCGTCTTCTGGTCCTTGGCGCCTGCGGTCACTGGCGCCGTGTCGCCAGTGAGCGGTGTGCTGTCGGCGATCAGGAAAGCCGAAATATCGCGCGCGTCCGAATCGCTAAACTTGAAATTCGGCATGGTTGCGGTGGCGGCGTAGGCCTGAGGGTCCTTCACCCACGCATAAATCCATTCCCGCGTGGTCTTGTCGGCGATGTGCTCAAGCGAAGGCGGATCGTCGGCCGGCTTGATCGTGCCGCCGTCGGGCAGTTTGATGGTGTGGCAATGCACGCAGCCATATCGCCCCAGCAGATTGCGTCCCAGGTTCAGTTGCGGTGTGCCGGTGAGCGGAGCGCGATGGCATTGTCCGCAGGAAGATTGCACGTAGCGCGCCGGCAGGATCGGCTGCTCCCAGGCCAGCGTGCTACTATGGGCTTCCTCGACCGTGGTCGCGGGGCCTTGCCCACGGTGACACATCACGCAGCCGAACTGGTCAAGCGTGTGGGGAATTACCGGATGCCGGCGGAACGGTTGTATGCCGACATCGGCAAGGGTGGCTTCTTTCAGTCCGGCGTGGCAGGTGGTGCAGCGATCGACGACTCCGAGCTGCGGAAGCCATATCTGCTGGATTCCCTGGTGATCGTGGAAGTGGCGCTGCAGTGTTACCGCATCTCCCCGGCCCTGGACCAACGCCAAATATTGCTTCTGGTAATGTCGCCATTCACTGAAGTGGTTTTTGGCCGGCGCAATCGCCAGCAAAATCAATAACAGCAGGCTGACCACGCCAAAAGCGCGAACCGGATGGCCGAACAATGTCCGCCACAGGGAAGATAACGCGTTTTTCATTGACTGTAACGATGATCGCAATTAGCTCCTCCAGGGCAACACCCAGGACCAACCCGGGCCGCGAAAGAAAGTGCCCACAGCAGTGAGCACCGTGAGTTCAAACAGAAACCAGGTCATGATCCAGAAGGAAAGCGGTTTCGCAGCCAGACCGCGCCGGAAAGCCGACGCCGACTGCGGAGAACTTTGCGCCGCCAGCACCATGAACCCAGCGACGATCAGGGTCGGCACCAGCGCCACGTACACATCAAACAGCAACAGGAACAACGAGAGTCCAACTGCGGCAAGGTAAAAAATGAGCAGACGACGCTTGCGGTCTTTCAGGAACAAACCGTCGGCCTCAATGTTGATGTTGAAATACGGAATCACAATCAGCGCCATCACAACCAGCCCCGGAACCAGCACGCCGGCGACCACGGGAGGAAAGTAGTGCAACATCTCCTGTAAGCCGAGGAAGTACCAGGGCGCCTTGGCGGGATTGGGTGTGTGCGAGGGATCGGCAATGCCCTCCAACGGCGCGTTGAACAATAAAGCCATGCTCACGAGCGCAATCGTAAGCGCCTCGATGGCGACGATGGCGCGGAAGAGGACCTCAGGATACGTCTGTACCTGATCTTCGTCGGTAACCTTGACCTGCGCCGAGGTTCGGCGGGTGACGAAGACCACACGGGTCGGCGACTTGCGGGCATTGGAGTCCATGCCGGCGATGAAATCCTTCGGATCGGTCGTCTTATCGCTGATCGGATCGGTCATTGGTTATTGCGCTCCTTTCGCCGCAGGGGACGCCGCGTTCGCCACCATCGTTTTCGGCTCGCTTTGATGGGCGTAGAGGCCGCCATCCTTGCGAATGCGCCAGAAATGCACCGCAACGAAGAGAATAGCAACCAGCGGCAGAATCATGCAGTGCAGCACGTAAAAGCGCAGCAGAGCGTTGGCGTTCACCACATTGCCGCCGAGCATGAGGAAGTGGATTTTATCGCCCATCCCCGGCACCGCGGAAGCTATATTCGAACCCACCGTGATCGCCCAAAACGCCAACTGGTCCCAGGGCAGCAGATAGCCCGTGTAACTGAGAAACAGCGTGATCAGCAGCAGGACAACCCCGATGACCCAATTGAATTCTCGCGGCGGACGATAGGCGCCGCGGTAGAACACCTTGAACATGTGCGCGAACACCAGGAACACCATGGCGTGCGCGGACCAGCGGTGCAGGTTGCGCAGGAAT
>JBEKQG010000104.1:0-12585 GCA_049519955.1 Terriglobales bacterium | reverse complement strand
GCGCTGGGGCACACCGGACCCTGTGCCGCGCCCTGGGCTCGGCTGAAGAAAATATTCATGCGGTGGAACCCCGGAAAGGGTGTACAGTATCGGGTTGTTGGGAGCTAAAACGGAAATTCCGGGTCATAGAGTGTGGGGCGAGCTCTCGGGTAACGATTTCGAACAACTCGTTAGCGCCGCCAAGAACCGCATTCTGGATTTTTCCTTGAAGATCGAAGCTGAAAACCCGGATGCTGGCGAGGCACTGCCGAACACTCAGCCAGTACCGCCTGAGAAGTTGCAACCGCTAGTGCAGAATGTCTTTTACGGAAGCGTAGGAGCCGTTGCACAGAACAGCGAGCGTTTTAGCCAGAATGTCAACATCGGGGTTTCGGCTCAGGACATTACAAGACTCGTCACGGATTTTACGAAGCACCTCGACGAGCTAAATCTCAACGACCGTCAAAAGCAGAGAGCGGAAGCGCAAATCGCAACCCTCAAAGCTGAAGTCGCCGGGGAATCTGACCCTGCAATAGTAAAGCAGGCCGGACGCACCCTCCGGAACATCACAGAAGGTGCAATCGGCAGTTTGCTGGCAACGGCCGCGCAACCTACTGTTTGGCATTGGATACAACAAACACTTGCGGCGCTGTCGAATTAACCACAGCGCCCCAACGCCAGCTTCCCCCGCTCCCCCTGCTCCACATATCCCCACGGCGTCTTGTCGTCGTGCGTAAACACCGTCAGCCATTTCTCCGGGATCGCCTCCGCGTAATACTTCTTGCGGCTCTCAATGGTTTCCAGCGGAAACAGATCGAACGCCATCACCCACGTCAGTTCGAGATGTGCCGAGGTCGGAATCAAATCGGAGATATAACATGCTTTTTTGCTTCCGCTCTCAACCATCACCGCCTGCATGTTCGCCGTGTGCCCCGGAAAAACCTTGACCGAGATGCCAGGCGCGAGCTCCACATCGCCGTCCACGAGCACCATCTGCCCGTTCTCGATCAGCGGATCGTAATTTTGACTCATGTAGCTGATCGCGTCGCGCTCCATCTGTTGGCAGGCGTGTTCCCACTCCTGCTCCTGCACGTAATACTTGGCCTTGGGAAACGTCGCCACCATTTGGTCGCCGCGCCGCTCCGTGTTCCATCCGCAGTGGTCGAAATGCAGGTGTGTATTAATAACGATGTCAATATCTTCCGGCGCGACTCCGGCGGCGTGCAGGTTATCGAGCAGCTTGGCCGGCTGTTTATAGATCTCCGCCAACTTATCCGGCAGCTTGTTGCCGATGCCTGTCTCGATCAGAATGTTTTTCTTGCCCGTGCGCACCAGCAGCGAATTCAGCCCCGCATCGAGCCGGTTCCGCTCATCCGCCGCGACCTTCTTCGACCACATATTCTTGGGCACCACGCCAAAGAAAGCTCCGCCATCGAGGAAGTAAGTTCCATCGGAAACGACCGTAAGTTCAAAATCGCCAAGAGTTATACGATGCATAAGAGCAGTTATCGGCCATCAGCCATCCGCCGTCAGTAAAACCTCACGCCCGCCGAGAGCTTAAAACTGATGGCTGATGGCTGACGGCTGACGGCTACTTCAGCTCCCGATTCCAGAAATCCTCCATCATGTGGAACAACTGCCTGCGCGTGGCCGTGCCCCCGATGCCATGCGTCTTGTTCGGATACACCATCAGCCGGAACTGTTTCCCCGCCTCGATCAGCGCGTCGGTCATCTGGATCGTATTCTGGAAGTGCACGTTGTCGTCGCTCGTCCCATGCACCAGCAGCAACGACCCGTGCAAATTGCCCGCAGCGCCGGCAAGCGAATCGTCGTAAGCGCTGCCGTTGTCTTTCAACAGACCCATGTAGCGCTCCGTGTAAATCGAATCGTAGTCGCGCCAGTTGGTCACCGGAGCCACCGAGATTCCCGCCTTGAAGCGGTCCGCGTGCGTCAGCGCGTAAAGCGTCATCCAGCCGCCGTACGACCATCCCCAGATCCCCGTCCGAGCCCGGTCGAGCTGCGGATATTGCGCGTATAACTGGTCGAGCGCCGTAAGCTGGTCTTTCAGTTCAACTGCGCCGAAGTGGCCGCGGAGCGCGACCGCAAACTTGCGCCCGCGATTGGCGCTGCCCCGATTGTCAACCGAGAAAATCGCGAACCCTTCATTCGCCAGCATCTGGTGGAACAGCGCCGTGCCCCCACCCCATGCATCCTGCACCGTCTGCGCCCCCGGCCCGCCATAGACGTGTACGATAAGCGGAATTTTCTGTCCCGCATCCGCGTTACGCGGCAGCATCAGCTCCCCATACAGCACCGTGCCGTCCTCGACCTTGAATTCCAGGGGCTGCGGCGCAATCAGGCCGTAGTCCGCCACGCTGCGCCCTTCCCAAATCTTCTGGCACGCCCCGCCCGCCGCGCACACCGAAATTCGCGGCGGCGTCATCGTCGCGGAATGCGTTTGCACAAAATGCTTACCATCATCGGCGAAATGTGCGGAATAGCCGCCGTCTTCCGCCGTGAGGCCTTGCATCCCCGTGCCGTCCAGCTTCACGGAATAAAGTTTCTCCTGCCGCGGATCGCCTTTGTTGGCGGTAAAGAAGACCGTGCCCGATTGATCGCCCGCCGCCTCATTCACGCCGTCGATCCTCAGCACTTCATAGTCTCCGCTTTCAAGCTGGCGCTCCAGTTTGGCATCAACCGCCAGCGGGTCGCCTGCGTTGAAGCTGTAGAGATAAATGTGCGTGTGGCCGTCGCGCCAACTGCTCCAAAGAAAGCGGTCGCCCCCTTTCAGCACGCGAAAATCGTCGTTCACTTCCACCCACGCATCCGGGGACGATTCCGTCAGCACCTTGCGCGAGCGGCCCGATTTCGCGTCGATGAAATAAAGGTCCAGCGTGTCCTGCTTGCGATTCAACACCTCCGCCCAAGCCCAGCCTTCGCGGATCCATCCAAATCTCGGCACATACGTGTCGTCGTCGGTGAGTTTGATCCAGCGCACCTTGCCCCCGTTGCCGCTCACCACCCCCAGCCGCACCGTGGGATTCGGATCGCCCACCTTCGGATATTTTTCCTGCTCCACCTTCGGATGCGTCGGCATCCAGTCGGTGATGGGATAGCTCGGCACGCGCGTCTCGTCCATCTGCAGAAAAATGATCTCGCGCCCTTCCGGCGACCAGAAGTAATTGCTGCGCACGTCCAGTTCTTCGCCGTACACCCAGTCCACTTCGCCGTTCAGGATGTTCTCATCGCTGTCCTTGTCCTTGTCTTTTTCCCAATCGCCGTCCTTCTTCTTCTCTTCCCGCGTAACCGGATGTTCCCCTTCCTCTCCCTTCACCGGACGCACATAAAGATTGTGCTTGCGCACGTAGGCGAGCCGCTTGCCATCCCGCGAAAACTTCGCGTCTTTGCTCGGGTCCGGTGACGACGTAAGCTGCACCGCCGTTCCCGTGTCCAGGCTGTAATACCAGAGCTGCCCCTGCGAATCGAAGAGCAGGTGCTTGGAATCCGGCGACCACAGGTACGCGGCGACGTTATATCGCATCACCCGCTCCTTCTCGCGCTCGTCCTTGATCTTGCTCACGGGAGGCGCAAGCTGCGTCAGCTTCGTTTCGCTGGCCAGCACTTTTTTCTCGCCCGTCGCCGCGTCCACATACCAAAGTTCGCCGTGCTCGCCCGCATCGTCCCGCTGCACGAACGACACCTTCGTGCCGTCCGGACTCCACTGCATCGTCTCCGGAGCCCGTCCCGTGATTCCGCCCTCGGCGAAAATCTGTTCAATCGTGGGGCGCTTCGGCGCGGCGGCCGCCGGAACGGTCTGCGCCAGTCCCGCCGAAACCAGGGCCAGCAGATTGATGGCAACGGCAAAAAAGAGCTTCTTCATAAACGCACACTCCCGTCCACTAGGACTTGTGACCCCGCCAATTTCGTAATCTGGCTATCGGCCGATTTTGTAATTTCGAGCGGCTTCCCTTTTCGTCGTTTCGATCGCAAAATTATCCGACTGCAAAATTGCAACACTATCAGTTACGCGCGCATTTCGCCTATATTTCAAGCACTCCGGAGCGTGGGGCGGCTGGCGCGGGTGCGATCTTGGCCGTTAGTCTAAATTGAAAGCGGCTGGCGCGCCAGCGTCAAAAGTTATATAGTGGCTTGCGAGCAAAAACACAACTGGCAAGAGCGTGTCGCATACGGCCCCAGGCCGTGTGCAGGGTATTCCCGTTTCCCAAAACTTCTGTGCTAAGGAGCGAATCCATGAGTAGAAGTCGTCTGATGAAACACACTCCAATGATCGTGGGGCTGCTGACTGGCCTGCTGTTCGCGATCGTGGCCGTTCCACTCGGCGCTGCAACGGCGCCCGATTCCCGCGCTGCACAAGGCTTTGGCCCTGTCTACGACGCGGCGCATGAAACCATTCTCACTGGCACCATCCAGGAAGTCGTTACCAGGCACGCGCCCGGCAGTCCGGCGGGGACGCACCTGCTGGTGACCGGCGCGACGGGCGTAGTCGATGCCCACGTCGGACCATACCTGAGCAAGCAAACAACACAAGCCCTGCAAAAGGGTGCGACGGTTCGCATCGTCGGGGCCTCAGTGTCACTGCACGGGAAGGAATATTTCTTGGCCCGTCAACTCACCGTCGGCGGCCGTACCGTCACCGTGCGCAGCAAGAATGGGCTGCTTGTGCGCAATCAATCCCCACGCGCGAAGCACGCCAAATCTGAAAACAAGACCGCAAAGACATCCCAGGTTGTACTCAACGGAGGTGCCCGATGACATTCCGCAAATCGATTCTTCTTCTCGTCAGTTTGACCATGATTGCCGCCCTGGTGGCATGCAGCAGTACCAAGACGGCCACCACGATCGCAGCCACGGCCGGCACGCCGCAGACCGCAAACGTTAACGCGGCCTTCGCAATCAATCTGCAAGCAACCGTGCTCAAGGGCACAAAACCCGTGAGCGGCGCTTCCGTGACCTTCACGGCTCCGTCCACGGGAGCGAGTGGCACTTTCGCTAACGCAACGATCACGGATACCGAAACCACAAATTCGAGCGGCGTGGCTACCGCCTCGGTCTTCACCGCAAATGCGACGGCTGGCTCTTATACGGTGCTAGCCTCGGTTTCAGGAGTGACGGCGTCGGCCAGCTTCAGCCTCACCAACGGTACCGCCGCCGCGGTCTTGGCTCCCGGCAACTACGTGTTCTCCTTGTCCGGAGTCGACTCTGACTCTAGCCTCTACTCCGTCGCCGGAGTCTTCACCGTCGACAGTACCGGCGCAACCATCAGCGGCGGCGAACAGGACTTCGTCGACTATTACTATGTGGCGAATGAGACAGGCCTGAACGGCGGCGTCGTTGCCGCCAACGACGGAACCGGCAACCTGATCGTCACCCTCAACACCGGAGACACCTGCATCGGTCCGGGTGCTGACAACAGCGATGGTTGCACCACCGACGCGGGCTCCGGCTCCGGCATCGAGACGCTGGTCGTCACCATGGCTTCGGGCGTGAAGGGCGTTGTCGCCGAATACGATACTTGGGCAACCTCCAGCGGATCGTTGGACTTCCAGGACAGCACTGCCGCCGCTGCCACTCCGTCAGCCGGCTATACCTTCTTCCTTGGCGGCATAGACACGAATGGCTATCCACTCACTATCGGCGGCGTCCTCAATGTCGACGGTGCCGGAACAATTTCGGGCGCGGGTAGCGTCTTCGACTCCAACGATGACCTCAACCTCTTCTCGGATCAGATCGTCGACGCCAGCACGGTTTCGGCGCCTGACGCCGATGGCCGCGTCACGTTCACACTAAACCCCGACGATGCCACGGACTTCCCCCAGATCATCCTGGAGGGTTACATCGTGGATTCAAATCACATTCGCCTGGTGGAATCCGATGATGCCTTTGTCGGCACCACCGGCGGCTCGGCTTACTGGCAAGGGGCGAACACTGGCACCTTCAGTGCCGGTTCCCTCACCGGCAATAGCTACGTAATCAGCGTGGCTGGTGCCGACGCGACCGGACCGCTCCAATCCGTCGCTCTGCTCACCGAGAGCTCCGGCAGCTTTGCCGGTTTCGTCAACTACAACGACCTCACCGGGGAAGGAACTCAGCCACCGGAAACCATCACTTCAGGGTCCTACACGGTGGATTCCACCGGACGAGTGTCCATACCCGGCGTGACCGACGGCAACGTCACCTTTAACCTCCAGCTCTATTTGGACGGGAACGGCAATGCGATGGCACTCACGCTGGATGCTACCGACGTGCTCGGCGGCGCTGCCTTCCAGCAAACCGGTGGCGGCTCATTCACCGCTGCCTCTTTCAACGGCACCTATGCCACGGATGCCGGTGGCGTGGACCTCACCGACTACGAGTTCACCGCTATTGGCCCGGTCACGGCTGGCGGAGACGGAACCATAGGGTCAACAACACCATCCGCCGTTGACATCAACTGGATCTTCACCGGTCCAACCGCTGCAACGACGGATTTGGCCCTGTCCGGCGCTTTCACCGCCGATTCCAGCGGTGTCTTTGTCGGCACCTTGGAAGGCCTGGATCTCACGACCCCTGCTAACGTGGACGCATTCTCCTACTACCTGATCGACACGACCAGGGTAGTCTCGATCGAAGTCGATCCCTACCAGCTAACCCTCGGGTACTCCTTGCAGGAGGCACTTGGCGGAGGCTCCAAGAACAAGAAGTAGTGTTCAAGAAGCGGCATTCAACTCAAGTGGCGCACTCCGGTGCGCCACTTTTTTTGCCGGGCCGTGTTTCATAAACCGGCTTTGGGTAGGGCGCGGCTTTAGTGTCGTGTCCCGTCAATTCACAATATAAATCTACCCTGTCATCCTGAGCGAAGCGAAGGACCTGTGTATTTGAATTCGCTATGCAGGTGATCCTTCGCAGCGCCCGGACGATCGCCTAGACTGATGCCGCGAATTGATGGGACACAACATTGGCCGCCAAGACCGCGTATTCTACACAATTACGAGAAATGCCCTGAGATTCTTTCAACGCTCATCCGGCGGGATTACCACTCCCGGCTCGTAGTAAGTCTCGGAACCGGCCGCAAGGTTTTTCCCCTCTTCGCTGAAGATGCGGTTGCGCACCACGCCCGCCCGCTGCAGCGCGAACTGTAGCGTTGTCCGGAGCACTCCCAGCCCGTACTTCACGCTGCGCCGGAAATTGATGGAAGACGCTTCCTCGAAGTATTTCGTCGGGCACGACACTTCGCCGATCTGGAACCCGAACCACACGCATTGCGCCAGCATCTGATTGTCGAAAACAAAGTCGTCGCTGTTTTCTCCGAGCGGCAGGCGGGTGAGCACTTCGCGGCTGAAAGCCCGATAACCCGTGTGATACTCCGAGAGCTTGACGCCCAGGAACAGGTTCTCAAAAGCGGTGAGCAGGCGGTTGGATATGTATTTGTAACGCGGCATCCCTCCGCGCAACGCCGTGCCCCCAATGATGCGCGAGCCCAGCACCACGTCATAAACGCCGTAGGCGATCATGCTCGCCATGGCCGTCGCCAGCAGCGGCGTGTACTGATAATCGGGATGCACCATGATGACCACATCGGCGCCCGCGGCCAGCGCTTCGCGGTAGCAGGTCCGCTGGTTGCGCCCGTAGCCGTAGTTGCGGTCGTGCACAAAGCACTGCAAGCCCAGCCGCCTCGCCACTTCCACCGTCCGATCGGTGCTGTGGTCGTCCACCAGTATGCGGATATCGACCAGGTCCGGTAATTCCCGTACCGTCGCCTCCAGCGTCTTTTCCGCGTTGTATGCCGGGAGCACGACGGCAATCCGTTTGCCGTTGATCATGCGGCGCCTTCCTCGATGAACTCAGTGCATCATAAACGGAAACGCGAACTTCTGCCCCAGCCACCCGCTCACCCGCCGCTCTTCACCCATTCACCAGATTCATCATCTGTTCCGGATATCGTCTTCCCCGCTCCAGAAATCAAGCGCCAGAAATTCCGCCCCGGCCAGCGGGACCGCCCACTCCTCGCCCCAGCCACTATAATGGCGCCAACGCATGGCCCAACTTTCTACTGCACCCGAGCCGCGCAACCTGCGCTTTACGGCAGCAGTCGCGTTTCTACTGCTCCTTCTTTCCATCGAACTGATCGTGCCAGCCCGCCGCCAGTCCGCGGCTTTCGATGAAGGCTGCCACACCCTTGCCGGATACCGCTATTGGACGCAACGAGATTTCGCGCTCAACCCCGAGCACCCGCCCCTGGTCAAGCTGCTGGCCGCCGTTCCGCTGCTTGCCATGCCTCTGCAAGATTCCACTCCTCCGCCCATGTTCTTCAAAGTCTCGTGCTTTGTGGGAGGAAAGCAATTTCTGTATTCCAACAACGCCGATGCCGTGTTGTTCCGCGCCCGCATGGCTGCCGCCACGCTCACTATCCTCGCCGCGCTCGTGGTGTTTGCCGCCGCCTACGAAATGTTCTCGCCCGCGGTTGCATTGCTTGCCCTGCTTCTCTTCGTGTTCGAGCCCAACCTGATTGCGCATGGCTCGCTCGTGACCACCGACATGGGCATGACCCTGTTTTTATTCGCGACCGTCTACGCCTTTTACCGCTACCTGCGCAAGCCGTCCCTGGCGCGGCTTCTCTTGACAGCCCTGTGCGCCGGACTCGCCCTCGCTTCCAAACATTCGGCACTCCTGTTGGCGCCCATTCTCCTGCTGCTCGCGTTCGCGGAAATTTTGCTCAACCACCCGCATCCCAACCTCGCTTCCGGCAACAAACTAAGCAGGCTAAACCGCGCGTTCCGCCTCGCTGCCTCCTTGGCGGCGATCGCCGCGCTCGCCATCGCCATCTTGTGGGCTTCCTACGGTTTTCATTTTTCGATGCGCCCGCAAGGGCCGCCCACAATTCCAACCCTCAGGCAGTACGTGGCCTCCATGCACCATCCGCGGACCGAGTGGGCGCTCACCACTCTTGCCCATTACCGCTTGCTTCCCGAGGCTTATCTCTTCGGCCTCGCCGACCTCGCCGTTACGACGCAACACCGTCTGTCGTTCTTGTTGGGAAAAGTTTACCTTCACGGACGATGGTTCTATTTCCCCGCTGCCTTCGCCATCAAATCCACCCTCGGCTTTCTGCTGTTGCTCTTGCTTTTGCCGGTCGCGCTCGCCATCGACCACGCTCGCCCGCGCAGGGAGTTGCTCTTCCTCGCCATCCCCGTGGCCGTTTATTTTTCGGCGGCCATGCATTCGGACTTCAACATCGGTATTCGCCACATTCTTCCGATCTATCCTTTTCTCGTGGTTCTCGCCGCCTACGCCGCCTCCGTCCTCGCGCGTTCCCACAAAGCTTGGCTCTATGCCGTGTCGGCGCTCGTGCTTTTTCATGTCGTCTCTTCCGCCCGCGCCTTCCCGGACTATCTCCCCTATTCCAATGAGGCCTGGGGCGGCCCGGCTAACACCTACAAGTTTTTGACTGATTCCAACGTGGACTGGGGACAGCAGCTCAAGCTCGTCAAAACATATTTGGATGACCGCGGAATTCACGATTGCTGGTTCGCCTATTCCGCGCGCTTGGCCGCCGATCCCGCCTATTACCAGGTCCCGTGCAAGCCGCTGCCCCAACGATGGGTTCCATCTCCGGAAAACATGCCGCCGCGCATCTCTGGCACGGTGCTCATCAGCGCCACGGAACTTTCCCCGGTACTGTGGGGCCCCGGCGATCTGAATCCCTACGCCAGTTTCCGCGCGCTTCATCCCGACGCCGAAATCGCGGACGGAGTCTTCGTTTTCCACGGACATTTCGACCTGCCCCTGCTCGCCGCCATGGGCCATGCTCAAACTGCGGAGCGCCTGCTGGAAAACGGGAATTTGAACGCCGATCCGGCCGCGCAAGCCTTGGCCGAAGCGCAAGCCGCCGTGTCCTTGGCCCCCGGCGATGTCGCCTCCCAAGCCGCTCTCGGCGACGCCCTCACCGCCTTGCGCCGCCCCGATGAGGCCAGAGCGGCTTACCAGCGCGCCCTCGCCTTGGCCCAGACCCACTATCCGGAATTTCAAAAAGGTTGGCTGCCCGAGCTGCAACGCAAGCTGCAGTAACGTTCTTCCATCACACGGCGATTTATTATTTCTTACTTCTGACTTTTCACTTCTGACTTCCTACTTCACCGTCACGTCGGTGATTTGCAGCTCGGGATACGCGTGGTTCCACTGCGCCGAGATGTTCTCGAAGGTCAGCCGGAACGGCTTGCTCTCGCCCGGCCCCAGCGGCGACAGGTTGAGATCCACCGCTTCGTCGTACGGCCCGCCCGTGCGCAGCACCCGTATGGGAAGCTCCTCGCGCTGCGCCATCTGCCCCATGTCGTCCTTGAACGTCACCTGCACCACGGCGCGTACCACCGTCTTATCGCCAGTGTTCGCGATCGTGCCATCGAGATAGCTGACCGTGGCCCCCACAAAATTCTGCGCCGCGCTCGTCTTCAGGTCCGAGAATGTCAGGCTCGCGGCATACGCCGGAGGCGTGGCCGGCTTCTTCCGCTCCGCGCGGAAAATCAGCACCAGCGCGCCGACCACAATCGCCACAATCACGAGCCCGATGGCGATCGACCGCAGCCGCGAATCTTGCGGCTCCGTCATTGGATTCGGATTTCGACCTACGCTCGGCCGCATCAGGCTTTCCATGGCGCGATTGTACTACCGCTGCTCTGGGAAGAACTAAGGTCGTGTGGGGACCGGCGCCCTCACCCGTTCCCGTTAGCCACCGCAATTCTGGATGCGCTCCCAGGTTTCCCAGCCGCCCCTCCAGCGCCGTCTGTGTAAATCTTTCCAGAGCTGCGCGATTTCACCCACCTGCGCTTACCGGTCCCTAAATCCACTAAATGTTTTCAACCACTTGCGTAAAGCCTATGAACGGGCGGATAATTGCTTCCGCACAGATCGCAGCTAGGAGCCCTCCCCCATGTGGGTCCGTGAGCACGAAACGTACATTCATTGGAATTGGTTTGCGATCTTCTCCCACGCCGCAGCTATGCTTGTGAGCTTGGCGATTTGGAGAGAGTTAATCGTGGCCGTGCAATTCCTGGCGAAATGACCCGGCAAGCCAGGCTTTAGGAGTCTGCCGCCGCGCCGCCGCCCGAACGCCGCAGCCACCGCCCCCCTGCGAAATTACCCGCCCACTTCTTACCGGTCGTAGTGCAGTAGCGAGAACACGTCGTACTTCGCCAGTTTCTCCCGCCCCTTCAGGAAGTCCAGTTCGACCACAAACCCGAGCCCCGCAATCTCCGCCCCCAACCCGCTCGCCAGTTCCGCCGTCGCCGCCGCCGTTCCCCCCGTAGCCAGCAGGTCGTCCACGATCAGCACGCGCTGTCCTTTTCCAATCGCATCTTTGTGCATCTCCAGCGCGTTGCTGCCGTACTCGAGGTCGTAGCTGACCTTCACCGTTTCGGCGGGCAGTTTTCCCGGCTTGCGCACCGGAACAAACCCCGCATTCAGCCGGTACGCCAGCGCCGGACCAAAAATAAATCCGCGCGCCTCCATGCCCAGCACCAGGTCGATCTCTTTGCCGATATAGTTTTCCGCCAGCGCGTCGATCAGCCGCGCGAAACCGGCTTTGTCCTTGAGCAGCGTGGTGATGTCGTAGAACAGGATGCCCTTTTTCGGGAAGTCCGCCACCTCCCGGATCAGCTTCTTCAATCCCTCGCAATCCACGGGTTTATTCCGCATCTTGGTTGGCATCGTCTTCACCATCGTCCTTGTGAAATTAAGCTCCTGGAACGTGTTTCATAAATCGGTTTTGGGTAGGGCACGGCTTTAGCCGTGCCGTTCAGCGCCTGGAAAAATGCGGGCTTTAGCCCCTGAGGGACGCGCTTTCCAACCGAAAATGCACTTATGAAACAAACTCTAAGAATTGGAGTCAATCGCCTCGAACTTGAAATGAACCGAGTCTCGCAACCGCCTCGGCCTCCGACACTTCCACCTCGTCCACGCGCGCGGTCCGCGGGCCTTCCCTCAGCCGCGAGTGCAGTCCCGCCAACTGCTCGCGCGTCCCATGGGCCAGCACTTCAACGCTGCCGTCGGCATTGTTGCGTACCCATCCCGCAATCTGCAGGATGTGCGCCTCCCGCTCCACAAACCAGCGGAAGCCGACGCCTTGCACGCGCCCACGCACTACAAATCGGCGGGCTTCAACGATCGGGTGCTCGGGTGATCGGGTCATTTGGTCATCGGGCGGTTTGAGGTGTTGACTCACTTGTGTTCAATCAGGTCTTCGATTTGCGTCGCGACCTGCAAAGAAACCGACTCAATAAGGTAGCAATTCAGATAGTCGCGCCTGATAATCACGAACTCCTTCTTGTCGGATCCAGGTAAATCCTGAACTCCCAATACTCGATCGCTGACCAGTTGACCTTTCTTATTAATCTGATCTTGCTCTCGGCTCGTGATCTTTGGTGTGACTTTGACCCAGCTTTCAATCTGTTCTTGTGCAGCCTGCAGCGAATCGAATTTTATATATGATACTTGTCCCCTGCTGCCATCAGGCGCTTCGTAGAGTCTAGAGGCTGTTAACACACCGCTCTTCGTTTTTCCATGGCCAATGACGACAAGCTTGAGCTCCGTTGGCGGAGAGGGTCTAAGAATCAA
>JBEKQG010000103.1:0-12594 GCA_049519955.1 Terriglobales bacterium | reverse complement strand
CGTAAGGCGTTTCATCTTGACCGCCTAGCCTGCATGGGAGGACAATTGCCCCGTTCTCGACTCCCGCGAAATTTCCCTCCCCTAACCGGCAGCCGACCCGGGCCCTTTTGACTGGTACATATTGGATGTTAAGGAGCGATCTTATGAAGCGTATCTGCTTCGCCTGCTTGTTTCTGTGTTTGACCACCGCGTTCTTGATGTCCCAATCGAACCCTGTGCCGCTGGTCAATCAGCCTCTTGTGCCGTCGAGTGCCGTACCGGGATCGCCGGGTTTGACGCTGACCGTGAACGGCGCGGGATTCGTTTCGACCTCGGTTGTGAACTGGAACGGAATCGCACTGAGCACAACATTTGTGAGTGTTGACAAGGTGCAGGGCGACGTTCCGCCTTCTGACCTCGTTTCCGCCGGCACCGTGTCGGTGACCGTCTCCAACCCTGCACCCGGTGGAGGAACGTCGAACGTCGTGCCTTTCACCGTCACGACCCCAACGGAGGCGGTTGCCTTTGCCTCTTCGTTGCACGCTATAGGGTCCCCGGTCGCGAATGTTCTTGTGGCGGACTTCAACGGCGATGGCAAGCCCGATCTCGCTGTGTTTGGCAGTTCTGCCCCGACTTGTAGCGCAGAGAGTGGGGCAATCTCGATCCTTCTGGGAAACGGGCACGGCGGCTTTACAACGAAGTCCACAATTTGCTCCTACGGCAACGCTCCCTTTTCGGGCGTTGTGGGCGATTTCAATCACGATGGCAAGGCAGACTTGGCGGTCATCTCCAGCGCCAACGATGTGAGTTGCGGCGGTGGCGGATGCGCCGCTATTGCAATCTATCTCGGCAATGGGGACGGGACCTTTACGGATCGTGCAAGCTACCCTCGAAATGGCTTCGATGGCTTTCTCTTTGATATCGCCGCAGCCGACTTAAACGGGGATGGCAACCTAGACCTTGCCGTAGGGTACAACGCCCTCCCTGTTCCCAATATTTTCCTGCTTTTGGGTAATGGTGACGGTTCTTTCGGCGGCAACTGGGGCGATGTGTGTGCAGATGGATACCTTACTAGCGCGTCAGTGGCTCTGGGTGACTTCAACAACGACGGAATTATCGATATCGCCTCAGTCGGCTCGAATGGAGGATTTTGTGGAGGAAATGACTTGGGGTCTGTCTCCATCTTTTTAGGCAACGGCGACGGGACGTTCACTCTGGCTCCGTCGCAACCCGATGTTACCCTAGTGAACCCGACCTCGGTGATGACCGCCGATTTCACGGGGGACGGCATTCTCGACCTAGCGATTGCGGACCCCGGTTCTACTACCTTCACAATCCTTAAAGGGAACGGAGATGGAACGTTCACGCAGGTGAGTGGAGAGCCGACGGTGCCAGAGAACTCAACCCTCCTCGGCATGGCCGACTTCAACGGCGACGGGAATCTCGACTTGGCGTTCTCTGCTCCCTCCAACATAGTCACACTATTTCTTGGCAACGGGTACGGCACATTTCAAGCGGGATTGAGCACCACCGTAAAGAATGCCCAGTTCGGAGGTGGCGGCGTCGGAGATTTCAACGGAGACGGCCGCCTTGATCTTGCCATCGCGAATTCGTCCGACACGATTGCTATTCTGCGACAGACGGTGGCCAAACCCAGCGTTTCGATCACGCTGGCCTCCGGCCAGAATCCTTCCTATATAGGCCAGCCTGTTGCCTTCACGGCGGTGGTGTCGGCCAGTCCGTATAGTCCAACCGGGTCGGTGACCTTCAAACAAGGAGCGACTGTTCTCGGCACGACGCCGTTGCTTAACGGACAGGCTAGTTTCACGACAACATTCACGAGAGCCGGGACCTTCCCGGTTACCGCTAGCTATTCTGGCGACAAGAGCTACCCGGCAAAGAACTCGAATGCGGTGAAGCAGATTGTGAATAAGTACGCGACGACGACGGCGCTAGTCTCCAGTCCGAATCCCTCAGTCTATGGACAGACAGTGACTTGGACGGCGACGGTTACATCCGCCGGGCCGAACGCTCCGACTGGTATGGTGAAGTTTGGTGCAAACGGGTCGGCACCGTTGAGCGGGGGCGTAGCCACCATCACCAAGATTTGTTGGCTCAATGCGGGTACGAACGCGGTCACAGCAAAATACGTGGGGGACGCTGGCTCCGCCCCAAGCACGTCTTCGGTTTTGGAGCAGGTGGTGAATCCGGTTTCGACGACAACGGCGGTTACCTCTTCGGCGAATCCGTCATCGCTGGGTCAAAGCGTTACATTTACGGCGACGGTGACATCCTCGACGGGAGCGCACGCCACCGGCACGGTAACGTTTACGGCTGGCGGCGCGACGTTGGGCACGGTGGCACTGAGCGGCATCCATGCGAGCATTTCGACGGCCGCGCTGCCGGAGGGCGCGACCACGATCACGGCGACTTATAACGGCGCGAACGATTACGCGGGGAGTTCGGGTGCGCTGACGCAGACGGTGGATTAGGGATTGAGCGCGTCGGGTGGCAGGTCTCGAAAAGGGCGAGACCTGGGGCGCGCGGTATCGCGCAGTCAAATGCAGAGGTCCTTCGCTTCGCTCAGGATGACAGAATTTGGGAAATTAGGGATGACAGTTGAACTCTGGCGGGCGTTTTCGGCGGCGACGCCGAGAGCGGAACGCGCTCGGGACAGCCGGCAAGATGCCGGCGCTACGTTTGCTGGGGGGCGCACCATCCTCAGCGATTTTTTTTGCGAGGGGTGGAAACGAGCGGGGCACGGGACCGTTTGGAGAGTGCGCGCGAGAAGTCGGCCGTCCCTCCGGGACTTGGATCGTCTTTGCCACTTTTCCCACCGCTGAAGCGGTGGGCTAAGGTGGGTCGCCCCTCCGGGGCTGGGTTCTCGGAGATTTCACCCCACGGAATAAGGTGGGTCGCCCTGCGGGGCTGGGTTCTCAGAGAACTCGCCCCAGAGAATTAGTCCGCGCCTCGTTCGCACGCACGCACTCAGGCCCGCATTTCTGTTGGGCCTGAGGGGTAGGGTGGAAGAGGCTGGGGAAGAAGTCGTCAGGAGTGGAAGAGGCGCACCTCAGGCGCTAAAGCGCGAGCATGTTGTCCACTACTTACGACACGAGTAAACTCGTGCCCTTCCCGAAAAACGGCGTGCAGCATCGAGTTTTTCTGCAAGTTGTCTCATCGTGCATTGTGGCGGTTCGGTTGGCGTGGTAGGTTGAGATTTCGCTGGCGATTTCTCTTACGATTTTATTATCGATGCCGAGCGCGAACCGAATCCGCAAAACTGGGCTGCCGTTTGTGGTGCGGGCGCCGTTATGCGCGCTGCTCGCGGTGGCCGCACTGACGGCGGGCACGCGCCTGGATTTCAAACAGCCATTCATCGGATACGCGCTGGGGGGCGCGTTTCTTCTTTATGTGGCCGCGGAACGCGCGCCGAAACGGAGGGCTGCGCTCGGAGGCGTGGGCGCGCTGCTCACGGCATGGGTGGTGTGGGGACGCTACGTGGATGTGGCGGCGCTGCTGGTGCAGGTGATGGGCGCGTTCGGGCTGGCGAGCCTGCTGCTGTTGAGTAGCGTGGTGGTTTGGAACGGGCGGGAGCGGGAAGCCTCCGCTTACAGGGCGCTGTTGCCAGCGGCGGTGCTGGCGTTTCTAGTGCTGGGAGCGCAGTACTCGCTGAACATGGCTTCGCTGCTCCATGCGAAGACGCTCGATCTGTACGCGTTTGCGTTCGATGGCAGCCTGGGTTTTGAGCCGAGCTTCGCGCTGGGACGTTTGGTGAATTCGAATCCGTGGATGTTTCCGTTGTTGAAGGTGAGCTACGAGGGGATTTTATTGGCGATGGCGGCGCTGTACGCCGGATTCATGCGGCGGCGGGACAAGCCGATTTGGGAACTCATCGAAGTGCTGTTTGCGTCGGCGATGATTGGCTATGCGTTCTTCAGTATTTTTCCGGTGTGCGGGCCGCGGTATGCGTTTGGGCGCGACTTTCCGGGGATGAGCGTTCCTTATGAGGAGTTTCATCGGCTGGCGTTGGAGAAAGTGGCGGTGTCGTGGCTGTTTCCGCGGAATGGCGTGCCGTCGCTGCACATGACGTGGGCGCTGGTGATCTGGCTGAACACGCGGAGCCTTCCGCGGTGGGCGCGGTGGGCGGCATTGGCGCTGGTATTGGCCACGGCATTCGATACGCTGGCCAGCGGCGAACACTATCTGTTCGATCTGGTGGTGGCATTGCCGTTTACGTTGTGGATGCAGGCATGGATGGCGCGCACGGTGAGTCTGCGCGACCGGCGAAGGTGGCTTCCGGCGGTGTGCGGGTGCGGGTTGTTCGTGGGCTGGCTGGTGATTGGGCGATTCGGTTTGCCGCTGATGATGGCGGGGCGGGCGGTGGCGTGGTTGCTGGTGGCGGCGTCTTCCACGGTGTCGGTCGCGTGGGCGGTGAGGCTGCCGGCGATGATTCCGGAGATGGAGGGTGCGGGCGAGGCGGCGGAGTGAAGTTTTCGCGCTTGATGGCTGCCGAGCTGCGCTCGGTTTGGACGGGGCAGAGCCCCGTCCCTACACGAGTGTTTTTAATACTTCACGATTGCGGCGAAGGATTTGGGATCGAGGGACGCGCCGCCGACCAGAGCGCCGTCGATTTCCGCTTCCGACATAAGGGTGTGGGCGTTCTCCGGTTTGACGGAGCCGCCGTAGAGGATGCGGAGTTTGTCGGCGAATTCGGGGCCGAAAGATTCAGCGGCCTGGGCGCGGATGATGGCGTGGGCGTCGGCGGCCATTTGCGGGGTCGCGGTTTTTCCGGTGCCGATGGCCCAGACGGGTTCGTAGGCGACGACCAGGTTGACGGCTTTCTTGGCCGAGACTTTGTGGAAGGCGCGGAGGGATTGGCGGCGGAGGACGTCGTCGGTCAGCCCGGCTTCGCGTTCTTCGAGGACTTCTCCGACGCAGACGATGGGGATGAGTCCGGCTTCGATGGCGGACTTGAGCTTGAGGTTGACGGTGTCGTCGGTTTCGCCGAAGTATTGGCGGCGTTCGGAGTGTCCGATGAGGACGTGGGTGGCGCCGATGGCGACGAGCATGGCGGCGTTGATTTCTCCGGTGAATGCGCCTTCCTTCTCCCAGTGGAGATTCTGCGCGCCGATGGCGACGTTTGAGCCTTTGGCGGCAGCGACGGCGGCGTCGAGGCAGAGGTAGGTGGGGCAGACGAGGACTTCGTCGCGGTCGTGGCCGTGAACCAGCGGGAGGAAGTCGCGGAAGAAGTCACGGGTTTGGGCGGGAGTCTTGAACATCTTCCAGTTGGCGGCGATCAGTTTTTTTCTCATGAAGGACCTTTCTCAGATTTCAAGATGGAAGCTAGCGAAATTTGCCGGTTGCTGCCGGGACAAAGTTTCGGCGGCCTGGACGTAAGCCTGGCAGGTGGCAAGGTCGAAGAGCACGAAACGGACGCGCTCGACGTGGGAGCAAGGCGGCAGAGCTTCGGCGATGGCGCGAACGGCGATGGCGGCAGCCTCGTGAACAGGATAACCGAAAGCTCCGGTGGAGATGGAAGGAAAGGCGAGCGAGTGGACGGCGTGATCGTCGGCGATGCGGATGGACTCGCGATAGCAACTGGTGAGAGTGTCGGATTCATGCTGGCGGCCTCCGCGATAGATGGGGCCGACGGTGTGAATGACATATTTGGCGGGCAGGCGTCCGCCGGTGGTGAGGACGGCTTTGCCGGCGGGAAGGGAAGCGGTCTTCATTTTTGCGACGAGGCGCTTGCACTCCTGGAGGATCGAAGGGCCGCCGGCGCGGTGGATTGCGCCATCGACGCCGCCTCCGCCGAGGAGGGAGGAGTTGGCGGCGTTGACGATGGCTTCGGTCGTCTCCTTGGTAATGTCGGCGGGGCCAGCGAATTCGAGCGTCTTGCCGTTCGAGAAAGTGAGTCGGGCTGTGAAGTCAGGCATAGAGGAAAGGTCTCAGGTGTCAGGTCTTCGGTTTCAGGTTTCAGGGTGCTGGTCTTGGCTTTTCGCTCTGGCTCGTGAATCGCAACTTGTCGCTCGTGGCCTTGAGCTTTGTATCGGAGGATCATCTTAGCGATGCCAAGATCCAAACGCCTGGCACCTGAGACCTGAGACCTATTTCTTATCCGTCAGCGCTTCTACTCCGGGGAGTTTTTTGCCTTCCAAAAATTCCAGCGATGCGCCGCCGCCGGTGGAGATGTGGGTGATTTTGTCGGCTACGCCGGCGGCTTTCACGGCGGCCACGGAATCTCCGCCGCCGACGATGCTGATGGCTCCGGGATTTTCCGCCACGGCGTGGGCGATCTTGAAAGTGCCTTTGGCGAAGGGCGGCATCTCGAAGACGCCCATGGGGCCGTTCCAGACGATGGTGCGGGCGCGGGCGATTTCTTCGGAAAAGGCTTCGATGGTTTCAGGGCCGATATCGAGCGCCATCATGTTGTCGGGGATGGACTGACCGGGGCCGACGATTTTGGTCAAGGCGTTCGGTTCGACACGTTCGGCGATGACATGGTCGGTGGGCAAGAGGAACTTTACCTTCTGAGTTTTCGCCTGCTGCAGAATCGTGCGGGCGAGTTCGATCTTATCGGGTTCGACCAGGCTCTTGCCGACGGATTGGCCCTGAGCTTTGAGAAAGGTGTAGGCCATGCCGCCGCCGATGATGAGGACGTCGACTTTCGTGAGCAGGTTTTGAATGACTCCGATTTTGTCGCTGACCTTGGCGCCGCCGAGAATGGCAACGAAGGGGCGCTCGGGACTCTGCAGGACGCGGCCGAGATATTGCAGCTCTTTTTCCATGAGCAAGCCGGCGGCGGATTTCTGCACGAACCTGGTGATGCCGACGGTGGAGGCGTGAGCGCGATGGGCGGTGCCGAAGGCGTCGTTGACGTAGAAGTCGGCGAGCTTCGCGAGTTGCTTGGAAAAAGCCTCGTCGTTCTTTTCCTCTTCAGGGTGGAAGCGAAGATTTTCGAGCAGCAGCACCTGGCCTTTTTCAAGCTTGAGCGCCACTTCTTCGGCTTCGGGGCCGACGCAGTCGGGGCAGAATCCGACGTTTTCGCCGCGGGCGAGTTCCTTGTCGAGCACCATGCGGAGGCGTTCGGCGACGGGCTTGAGGCTCAGCTTGAGATTGACCTTGCCTTTGGGGCGCCCGAGGTGAGAGGCGAGGATGAGGCGTGCGCCGTGGCGCAGAGCGTACTCGATGGTGGGCAGGGTTTCGCGGATGCGGGTATCGTCCATGACGCGGCCGTCGTCGAGGGGGACGTTGAAATCGACACGCATGAAGATGCGGCGATCGTTGAGGGGAAGATCGCGAATTGAGAGTTTGGACATGGGGCACCTAGTCGTTGGTCGTTAGTCTTTGGTCGTTAGTCGTTAGTCGTTAGTCGTTCGTCGTTCGGCATTTGTCGCTGGAGCGCCGTTCGCCGTTGGGTGTCCGGGCTTCGCCGTACGCCACGCAGGTCTGGCCACTGTGTGAATCGTACATAGCGAACCGCGAACGACCAACGACCAGTTAGTTTACAGGCCCTTGGCGGCCATCAGGTTGATCAAGTCGCGGACGCGGCAGGAATAACCCCACTCGTTGTCGTACCAGGAGATCAACTTGACACAATTGCCGCCGACGACCAGGGTCATGGGAGCGTCGACGATGGAGGAACGGCTGTCGCCGCGGAAATCGCACGACACCAGTTCGTTTTCCTCGTATCCGAGATAGCCCTTCAGGGAGCCGGACTCGGAGGCTATCTTCAGGGCGGCATTCACTTCCTCTTTGGTCGTTTTCTTTTCGACGAAGGCAACCAGGTCAACGACCGAGACATTGGGCGTGGGCACGCGCATGGAGAAACCGTCGATCTTGCCGGCAAGATCGGGAATGACGAGCTTGAGCGCTTTAGCTGCGCCGGTGGTGGTCGGGATCATGTTGAGCGCCGCCGCGCGGGCGCGCCGCAGATCCTTGTGCGGGAAGTCGAGGATGACCTGATCGTTGGTATAGGAGTGGATGGTGGTCATGGTGCCGCAGAGGATCTTGAAGTGGTCGTGGACGACCTTGGCGATCGGGGCCAGACAATTCGTGGTGCAGGAAGCGTTCGAAACGATGTGGTGCCGGGCGGGATCGTACTGGCCGCAGTTGACGCCGAGCACGACGGTGAGGTCCTCGTTCTTGGAGGGAGCGCTGATGATGACTTTTTTTACCGAGCCGCGCATGTGTTTCCTGGCTTCATTGGCGTCGGTGAACTTTCCGGTGGACTCGATGACGACCTGAACTCCGACGGAATCCCAGGGCAGGGCGGCGGGATCTTTTTCCTTGAAGACTTTGATGGTCTTGCCGTCGATGGAGATGCTGTCGGGACCGGCGGTGATTTTGTGCGGCAGGTTGCCGAGGATGGAGTCGTATTTGAGCAGGTGGGCCAAGGTTTTGGGATCGGTGAGATCGTTGACGGCGACGAAGTCGAGGTTCTTGTCGGCGAGGGCGGTGCGCAGAACGTTGCGTCCGATGCGTCCGAATCCATTAATGCCAACTTTTACGGCCATAGTGCCTCCAAAAGAAATTTTAATTGCCTAAGGGAACGTAGGGGCCTGGAAGAACAATTCGATGGTAACAGGATGGAGGAGTCAAGGTAAATGTCGAGCGCGGGTGGAGCGCCAATTTTCCCGAAAGGGGACGCGGCTTTCCACCAGCCGGAGTAGTCGGTAAGGAAGATCTGATCAAGTGTTCGACGAAGAGCGTAAACCACAGAGGACACAGGGGGCACAGAGATCCACAGGAGACTTAAGCAGAGGTTCCCTAAGTCCAGGGGTCGAGGAGCGCCTGGAGTAGCGGAAAATCTGAAACGTTGCGGGTGACGAGTGTCAGGCGGTGGGTTTCGGCGGTGGCGGCGAGGAAAGCGTCCATTGCGCCGATGGGACGCCCCGCTGCTTCGTGGCGCGATACGGTTCTGCCCCAGGCCTCCGCCACGCTGGCGTCGATGGGCAGAATTCTGTTCTCAAATCGCAACGGCAATTCCTGTTGCAGCCACCGCTCCAGGCGGGTGCGACGGCTTCCCGGCGGCATGCGCTCCACGCCGTAGCGCAGCTCCGCCAAGGAGACCACACTGATGAAAATGCGGTCTTCATCGGCCGATTCCAGCCAAGCGACGAGACCGGGATTGGGCCGCGGCTTGACCCATTCCGAAACGGCGTTGGTATCCAGAAGGAAGTTCATAGAGCGATCTTCCGGGGGCGATGCTTGATGCGGCGGATGTTTAGGCCCGATTCTCGCAGGGGAGATGCGGCAAAGAACTCGGCCAGGTTGCCGACGCGCTTGGTCTTGCGCTGCCATTCCTCGGCTCCGACCACGACGGCGGCGGTGCGTCCCTTACGAGTAATGGTTTGCGGCCCCACTGACATTGCCCGCTGAATGATTTCACTGAACTTTGCCTTGGCCTCGGCGACGGTCCAGGTTTGCGAAGTCGTGGTTTGCGAAGTCATGGTTTGCGAAGTCATGGGCTGCGAATTCATGGCGGATTCTCCAAGTGGCTAAATGGTCAACATGGTCATTATAGTCATTATAGTCAATTGGGGGATTGCATCGCAAGGGCGGGCGGAAAGTCGGGGTGTTGTGGGCAATTGCTCGTCAGGGGCGGCGCTAGCGGACGCCGGACTGGGTGTTTTTGTGCTTGGGTTCGGCGGACGGGGCGTCGCCGTTGGCGGCGAAAACGGAATGTTGTTTGCCGTTTGCGGGCGTGTTTCTCAGCCACGCGGCAGCTCGGGCTTCGGCCTCTTGCAGTTGTTCAGGAGACATGGTGCGGCGGATGTTTGTCTTGCCCAGTTCGATTTGTTCGAGTATGGGGGCCGTCGTTCGTTCGGCGAGCAGGAACCAGGTGTAAGCGGAAACCGGATCGGGCGGGGTGCCGGCGGGCGGGTCGGCATTGATCTGACCATTATCGGTCTGACCATGTCCGTTCCGACGGTGTTGGTTCGGACCGTCTTGGATGCGACCATTTTCGGTGCGATGGGATTCGCTCTGAACAGGGCCGGCCTGAGAAAAATGTTTGGCCAAGCGAAGTTGGGCGGAGGGGTCGCCGGCTTCGGCGGCTTCGATGAGCCGGGAGAAGGAGAGACCGTCTCCGTTAGCGGCGCCTGAGGGCGCGGCGGACGAGCGATTCATGGTGAGGTAGAGCAACTCGGTGCGGCTGGAAACGCCGAGCTTGTCAAAAATGCGGAACAGGTAATTCTTGACCGTATGTGGGCTGAGCTCGAGAGCGTCGGCGATTTCGCGGTTGGACATGCCGGCGGCGACGTGCTGGATGACCTGGCATTCGCGCGGGGAAAGCAGCTCCATGCCGCTGTGACTGGTGGTGCGGACGAGGGGGGAGTTGGCGAGAGCTTCGAGGGCGTGCTCGAGATCGGAGCTGCGCGCCCAGATTTGTCCGTCATGGACGGTGCGAATGCACTTGCAGAGGGTTTCGAGCCGCTCCTGCTTGGAGAAGACACCTCTGGCGCCAGCGCGGAAGCACTCCAGGACCTCTTCGGACTTGGAGGTGTCGAGGAGGATGACGCCCTTGATCTGGGGCCGGAGGGCGCGCATTTCGCGCAAGACCTGGGTGCCGTGGCCGGGCTGGTCGTCGAGATTGTGGCTGATGACGACAACGTCAATGGGCACGCGAGTGACGGCGGCCAGCAACTCCTCGGAATTGGAGGCGGCGGCCACGACCTGCAAGCCGCGATCATGGCGCAGAGCATCGGCCAGGAGTTGGGTGTGGATGCGCGTGCCGTCGGCAACTACGATACTGACAAAATCCGAGTCCAACGCATCACGGGAAGGCATCGGGTCTCCTCACAATTGGTTATGCGAACCGAGGGGGAACCAGGAACACTCGGCCCGTAAAGACTAACGACTGACAACAAAACCAACGGCCTCGGGGGGAGGAGGGGGAGCAGACAAAAAAACGAGCCAAGTTTCTTGCTACAGTTGAAAAGGTATCACCAAATCGGCGAAGGGGCAAGCTGGGGAAGTGCAATGTATGCAAGAAAGTGCAATGGTAGGAGGGATCTGGGTTGGAGTTCGGCCGGTTGCACGAGAATGCACATCTTGAGAGCTGGGGTCGAGAGCGGAACGAGGGTTGGCGACACTCCGGCACGGATGGCTTAACGTGTGTGATATCAATGAGATAGTAGATAACACATTGGCAATTTAATTGCTAGGTGGCGGAGGACGGAGGAGTGCTACAGGAACATGTACCACGGGTGTGCCAGAGACTAACGTCTCCATCCTTTCGATATATTTCATAAGAAGATTGGCCCATGTCTAAATGGGGTTGTTGTGCGTAGGCCGTATTACCACTTGCAGAGTTTTGCAAGGGAAGCTAACTTGAAGCAACTGGGAAGCTCCCCCTGAGTCGTTTCAAAAAATCCTCCCCCCTAGTGCAGGCGTTAAGAGATTTCCCATGCGCTACGTCATGCGATGGAGCATGCGAGCCAAGTGGAAACGGTCAATGTGACCGAGAGGGCGAAGCTGTGAGCGGTCCAGACATAAGCAGTCCGAATCCGAGCAGCCTCAATCCTGGCAGCCTGAGTCCGAACTACGGAGTGGGAGGCGAGCCGAATCCATGGATGTCGCGGGAAGAGCTGCGCTGGTACGCGCTGCACACGCGAGCGCGCCACGAGAAGGCGGTGGAGCGGCGATTGCGCGATCAAGGCATGGAGACGTTTGTGCCGACGGCAATCGAAGTGCATCGCTGGACGGACCGCAAGAAGAAAGTGGAAGTGCCGCTTTTCAGTTGCTATGTGTTCGTGCGTTGCGCCTTGAGCGCGGAGGACCGGAGACGGGTGTATCAGGTGGAGAGCGTGCACGGATTTGTGGGGGTGGGCGGGGCGAGCCTGCCGATTCCCGATGAAGAGATCGAGAGCATCCAGAAGGTCGTGGCGCAGACGGCGCCGTGGCGGGCGCATCCGTTTCTCAAGGTGGGGCAGCGGGTGCGGGTACGGGGTGGGGCGATGGACGGAGTGGAAGGCGTGTTTGTGTCGGAGAACGGCGACCACAGCCTGATCATTTCGGTCGAAGCCATCCAACGCTCGATGGCGGTGCGCATCGACGGGTACGATGTCGAGCCGGTGTGAAGAGCAGGCCGCAGATCTCGGGTCTCAGGTTTCAGGACAAGCAAACCAGGGAAAGCAAAGTATAGCGGGAAGAAATTGCCGCATCCGACGGCAGCGGCTCAAGCCGGAGCCGAAAATTAGCCAATTATCGCAGCGCTGAAACGCTGCCCATTCAAATCAGTTCATATAGGGCCCCTAAATATGTATCAACCAGAAATCGAGCGAATCGGCGAAGAGCTGTATTTCATCGCGGCCAGCCCGGCGACACGGCGGCTGCGTATGCAAGCGGAAATGCTCTCGCAAACCGACGTGCCGGTGCTGATTACGGGAGAAGTGGGGAGCGGGAAGACGACCGCGGCGCGGCTGATCCATTCGCTCTCGATCCGATCGAGCTTCCAGTTCATGGAAGTGAAGTGCGCGGCGCTGACTTCGGACCTGCTGGAAAATGAGCTGTTCGGATACGAACACGCTTCCGCCGACGGGCGGCCGGAATCGACCCCGGGGAAGTTCGAGCAATGCGCCAAGGGAACGATTTTGCTGCACGAATTCGACG
>JBEKQG010000102.1:0-12721 GCA_049519955.1 Terriglobales bacterium | reverse complement strand
GGGCTTGGAGCCGGAGAATGAACCGCGACCGCGTCACCATCGACTGGCGCTTCACTCGCAAACAAGCACGCTTAAAGTTCGGCTACAAAAGAAACCATATTACGCGGTCACGGTACTAGTCGCAGGGAAGAGCCCTAACGAAATCGCAAGTCTGCGCCTGCTCGATCCGGCGTGCGGGTCGGGCAGCTTCCTTCTGCGAATGTTCGAGCGCATCTGCGAAGAGCACCTGAGCTGGCTTGAGGCCCATCCTACCGCCCAACGGAAAGAGAACTGCTACCGCGACGCCACGGCCACACTGCAGCTCACGACCCATTACAAACGCCAAATTATGCTGAACAACGTGTTTGGGGTTGACATCGACCCCCGCGCGGTCGAGGTCACGATGTTGTCGCTCTATCTGAAGATACTGGAGGGCGAGACGCGCACAACGCTCGGTCAGAACCGGAGCCTTTTCCCGGCAGAAACGTTTCTCCCAGACCTCACAAGCAACATTAAGTGCGGCAACTCGCTCATCGGACCCGACTTCTCAGCAGCCGAGCAAATAGTTATGATAGCGGAGGCCGCCACACAACGACGAACAACGCCGCAAACCGAAGATAAGGTAAACGCCTTCGAATGGAAGGGCGAGTTTTCTCCAGTTATCGAAGCAGGGGGCTTTCACGCCGTTCTCGGCAACCCCCCATATGTGCTGCTGCAGGACGAACTACGCGACGACCACCAGCTTGCTTACTTCCGCGAGAAATACCGAGCCGCCTCCTACAAAATAGACCTATACCACCTCTTCGTTGAGCGGGGCATCCGCCTGACCCGCCCAGGCGGGCGCTGTTCCATGATCACGCCGGCCAACTTCCTAACCAATAACTACTTGGCGCGTCTGCGCCGAATAATGCTCGACGAGACGCGGATCAACCACATCCTCGTGATCGACGGCGGCGTGTTCAAAAACGTGAGCGTCGACAACGCAATCTTTGTTGTAGTCGGCGGCGACAAAACAAGCAGCTCATGGCCAATCGTTCATGCGACCCATGAAGACGGCGGGTTCCACAAAGTGTCCGAGATCAGCGTCCGCGTCGGCCCCCACGACAAGGAAGCCCTGTTCACCGGATCGGGAAAATCCTCCAAGATGTGGGACAAGGTCCTGAAGGGAAGCCTGAGGCTGGGGCAGATTGCGGACGTGAACTTTGGAAAACAACTCCGCGATCGGGGAGAGTTCCCGAGAGACGTGATCGACGTAGCGGGTCGGAAAATCCCCAAAACACACAAGCGCTGCTACACAGGCAGGGATGTCGCTCGATACCACCTGACTTGGGGCTCACTTGCCTGCCTTGATCGGGTGACCGCCCAGAGAGGCGGGTGCTGGGACGAGAGCAAACACAACGCCAAGAACAAAATCGTCACGCGCCAAATCGGCGCATTCCCGATATTCGCCTTGGACGTACTGGGGTACCAGTGCCTCAACACGATGTTCATGATTAACATTCATCAGCCCTATGACCGCGATTTTGTCTTAGGCGTCCTCAACTCGCGTCTGACCAAAGCGTTTTGGCTAGACAAGTTCTTCGATCAGCGACGGACCTTTCCAAAAATCAAAGGGGGCTACCTCGAACAACTGCCGATTCCAGCAGTACCCGAAAACGACAAAAAGGCCGAGAAGAGCGCCAAGGAAATTTCGCGGCTAGCCAAAGCCCTGACCGCCATGAATCTCCAAGCCAAAACCACCAGGGGCGAGCAACCCCAAAGGGCGCTCCAGCGCCGGATCGCCGCCGCGGATCACGGCATCGATCATGAGCTCTACGGACTGTACCAACTTGAACCCGACGAAATTGCCAAAGTCGAAGCGCTCACCGACAGCCTCGCAGCAACTGCTGGAGATGCAGATGAGGGGAAGATCGACGTCACCGCGCACAAGAAGGGCAAGAGTATCCCTGAAAGGAAGCAGATACCAAAGCAAAGGCGCAACCACCCAAAGGCGGCCGCTCAAAGCCCCCTGTTGTTCGATGGGATCGAACCATAGGGGTGATCCGGCAGGTGCTCGTGCCAAATGATCGCAGCGGCCTGGATCTCGCGCCTCCACCTCAAATCGGAAGGGTGCCGTCCACAGCGTCCCTTGGCGGAAT
Organism: Terriglobales bacterium; assembly: GCA_049519955.1. Classification (GTDB taxonomy): domain Bacteria; phylum Acidobacteriota; class Terriglobia; order Terriglobales; family Acidobacteriaceae; genus Acidiflorens. The sequence goes on along the minus strand of JBEKQG010000102.1, from coordinate 10,604 downwards.
CTAGATCTTTTCCTCACTCCCGCGCTGTGACCACCCGCACAGACTTCCATCCCGACCGGCGCGAAAATGTCACATGGCCTGTTAGCAGGGTAGAGGTTTGTCCGTCCCCGCCATAGCCCAAAAAGTCATGACGGAAGGAAAAGGCCCCCCTCTCGTGGCCTCGCTCTTGTCAAGCTTGACTTTTTGCTCGGGATGAAACGGGGGTCCGACGCCAGGAGGCAGGAGCGGCAACGGCCCCAAGGCCGAAATCCTGAGCGCAAACGAAGCTAAGTCTTTGAGGAATAAATACGTTACCTCTAAGTCCTTATTCCCCAAAGACTTGGCGGGAACGGCCGCTAAAGTATTCATTCCAAACGATCGGAAATAAGGAAGGGTGCCCCCCAGTACCAACCAGTAAACACAAAATCCAAAAAAATCCTCCCCAACCAAACGCCAATCAAAATATTTATTTTCAAGCGAAACAAAGGCGAACCTGAACCCAGAAAAAATGCCCGACATTCTCGTTCGACAAAATCAAAATCAACCTCAAAGGCAGCGGGCGCGGCGGGCCACTTCTCGAAAAGCGCGAGAAGTGGCGCACGCGGCTGGCCGCCTCAAATTATTTGGGAGTGTCGGCGGGTTTGGCGGGTTCCGCGGGCTCCGCGGGCTTGGCGGGTTCGGCGGGCGGCGAGTCCTTCAGCTTGGCAAAGGATTCCTCGACGCGCTTGCGGAAGTCACCGCTGTCGTCGTGCTCAAATCCGCTGTAGTTCGACTTGACTTGCAGCTCACACTCCGCACCCTTCGATACCAGGGCGACGTGGTTGGTGCGCTGGAGGACCGCTCCGGTAACGGTGACATGGACGTTGTGCTTCACCTTGTAGGCAGCGGTCATTAGGGTGTCGCTACTCTCCTCGACGTTGTAGTTCTCGGCATCGCTAAGGACGTTTTTGACCGCGCCCCACAACGCGCTGCAAGAAGTGGGATAGGTATTCTTGGAGGTCTTGCCGAAGGCGGGCAGAGCAAGAGCAAGCGAGAGCAAAGCCACAACTGCGAATTTGGTCATTAGAATGCCTCTCCTACAAAAAATGTGCCGCACAGACTGTATACACCCGACCGCTTTTGGGCGCAATTAGCGGCGCGGCTGCCTGGGCCGGCGCGGCTCACAGGCGGCGGGCGGGCCGCTTCTCGAAGGGCGCGAGACGTGGGGACAGCCGACTTGGTTGGTTAGGCGAAGATCAAAGTCAAGATCAAAATCAACATCAAGGTCAAAATCAAAGGCAGCGGGCGGGGGCGCCCGCTCCACACGAGCGGACGCAAAAATGCCCGGGATTCTCGCGAATCGCGGGCATTCTGTTTTGCTTAGAGATCGTTGTCGCTACCTAGACAGCGGTAACGTTCTCGGCTTGCCAGCCCTTTGGGCCCTTGGTCACGTCGAACTGCACGGTTTGGCCTTCTTGCAGGCTCTTGAAGCCGCCCGCTTGAATAGCGGAGAAATGCACGAAAACGTCTTCGCCATTCTGACGGCTGATGAAACCATAGCCCTTGGCGTCGTTAAACCACTTCACTGTTCCTTGTTCTGCCATTGATGTTCCTTTTTCTTGATTCTTGAAATGTGCTGAAGAAGATTCGCTGCTGGAGAAGTGGTGTGACGCTGGTTGGCGGTACCGACCTTCAACTGCTTGTGAGTCAAACTTAGCGATTTCTAGTGTAGCACACGGGGGTGGGAAAATGCGCAAGACTTTAGTACGGGGGTGGGGGAGATTCCCGTAGAGACGTGGGTGGCCGCGTCTCTACACACTAAACCATTGTGGGTCAACGACATGACGGCATATTCTTGGGCGCAAATCGGCGGCAGTTGGCGAGCTGCGCTCGGGGGACAGCCGAGGGCGGCTGTCCGTACGCAGGATGGGGCGCTTGGGGACAACTTCGTTGGATTGCGGTATATATGGGTCATGATTGCGATTCTGACGCTCGAACTGCGGATCGAAGGGGCGCACTCGCTGAAGGACAAGCGGCAGGTGACGCGCAGTCTTAAAGACCGGCTTCGGTCTTCGTTTAATGTGGCGGTCGCCGAGCTTGACCCTGGCCCGCTGTGGAACCAGGCGACGATTGGAGTGGTCAGCGTCTCGGACTCTCGCGATTACCTGGACGGATTGATGAAGAATGTGGAGAGGGCGGCCACGCGCATCGCCAACAACGCGGGGGCGGACGTGGCGGATTCGTTTGTGGAGTTTTTGTGAGGAAAGAAAGCTGCGCGCTTCGAGCTGCGGGCAGCCGGCTTGCTCGCAGCTCGAAGCGCGCAGCTCAGGAACGAGGGAGCTGCCCGGCACGCGCGCGCATCATATCCTCCTGGGATTTGGCTTTTCTGATATCCTCAAAGGTTTTCTCCATGTGGGGTGTGCTGTGGAGCATCGTGGGCAGAAGTATCATCGCGGGCGATTGAGCGGGGCCATTCGCGAGGAGATCGAAACCATCCTGGAAGGCGAGCTGGGGGACCCGCGGATCGGGCTGGCGAGCGTGAGCGCGGTGCTGATGGCGCAGGACGCGCGATCGGCGCGGATCATGGTGACGGTGGCGGGCGATGAGGCCGAGGCGGAGCGCACGCTGGAAGGGCTGAACGCGGCCAAGAATTATGTAAGGCACGAACTCGCGGAACGGCTGCGGCTGCGGCGGCCTCCGGAACTATATTTTCAGATTGATCGCGCTGATGAGTTAGAGAGCCGGGTGGATGAGCTTTTGGGGCGCGCCAAGAAACGGCGCCGGAAGAGCGCGGAACCCAGCGGGTAGTTCTCAGTTCCCGGCTCTCAGTTCTCGGTGAGAATCGCCAAGATACTCTCTGAGAACCGAGAACGGGGAACTGGGAACTCGACAGGCAAGAGCGAAGAGCAACCATGCTAGAGCGTGTTCTACAGGAAATTCGGGCGCGGCGGCGCTTCGTCGTCACCTCGCACGCGCGGCCGGACGGAGACGGCATCGGGTCGGCGCTGGCGTGCGGCGAGATCCTGCGGGTGATGGGCAAGGAAGCGGAGGTGGTGATGCACGACGGCGTGCCTCGCATCTACCAGAACCTTCCGTTCGCCGATCGAGTGGTGCACGCCGGCGCGGTTTCCGAGAACATGCTTGCGGACGATGCGGTGATCCTGCTGGAATGCGACAGCACGGGGCGCGCGCTGCTCGAAGGTCTGGAAAGGTGTTTCCTGATCAACATAGACCATCATGTGAGCGGGCGGAATTTTGCGCACGTGAACTGGATCGATTCCACGGTGATGGCCACGGCCGAACTGATTTACCACCTGGCGCGGCGGGCTTGCGTTCCGGTGGACCGCGACATTGCCACGTGCCTGTACACGGCGCTGATGACGGACACGGGCTCATTCATGTTCGAAGGCACGAACGAGCACACGTTCACGGTGGCGCGGGAACTGGTGCTGGCCGGGGCGGACCCGGCGCTGTGCGCGCGGCCCATCTATTTTGGACATTCGACGGCGAAGATGCGGCTGCTGGGGGCGGCGTTGTCGAACCTGAATCGGGAAGGCGCGCTGGCGTGGATGTGGATCACGCAGGAACAAATGCAACGCTTCGGGGCGCGCGAGGAAGATTGCGAGGGACTGGTGAACTACGCGCTCTCGATGGGCGACGCGCAGGTGGCCATCTTGTTTCGCGAACTGGCCGGCGGCCGTTATCGGGTGAGCATGCGGAGCAAAGGAGAGGTGAATGTGGCGGCGGTGGCTGAGGATTTGGGCGGCGGCGGCCACAAGTGCGCGAGCGGATGTGCGGTCGACGGGCCACTGGACGCGGCCGTGCCGCGCATTTTGGAGCGGCTGCGGGCGGAGGCGGTAGTCTGGGATGCGAAGTCGTCAATGAGGTAAAGAGACGGGGCAAGCCCCGTCTCTACGGTCAAAGCAAGCAATGAATCAAAAAACGAACCTGCCGACCCGCACGGAAGCGCTGCTGCTGATGGCGTTCTGCGGGTTCCTTTTCTTCTATGGGCTGGGGGCCTTCGGGCTGGTTGGCGCGGACGAGCCGCGCTACGCGCAGGTGGCGCGCGACATGCTGGAGCGCTCCGATTGGGTGACGCCCACGCTGGGAGGCAAAGCGTGGCTGGAAAAGCCGGTGCTCTATTACTGGGAGGCGATGCTGGCGTTCCGCGCGACGGGCGTGAGCGAGCAGGCTGCGCGGCTGCCGGCGGCGCTCGATGCGGCGATGCTCATCGCGGGAATTTATTTTTTTCTGCGGCGCTTCCGGCCGGGCAGTGAACTTGACGGCGCTCTCATCGCGGCCAGTTGCGCCGGCGTGGTTATTTTTGCCCACGCGGCCGCGACCGACATGCTGCTGGCGGCCACTTTTTCGATGGCGTTGCTCGCCTGGTTTGCCTGGTACGAGAGCGAGCGCCGCATCTATCTTGGTGCCGCTTACGTTTTTCTGGCGCTGGGGACGCTGGCCAAAGGGCCGGTGGCGCCCGCACTGGCCGCGGTCATTGTTTTTCTTTTTGCCGCGGTGAAGCGCGACTGGCGCGTCGCCTGGCGCACGTTCTGGATTCCCGGCATTGCGCTCTATCTTGCCGTTGCCTTGCCTTGGTATGTTGCCGTGCAACTGCGCAACCCGGAATTTTTCCGCTTCTTCATCCTGGAACACAATCTCGCCCGCTTCTCCCAGGACGCGTATCACCACCGCCAGCCCTTCTGGTTTTACCTGCCCGTGTTTTTGCTGGCGATGATGCCGTGGGCGCTGGTGCTCGTGCTCGCCGTGGCCGAACGCGTGCGCCTGATCTGGGACGAGGGCAAGGAAGCGTTTTCGAGTCCGGAAGATTCGTGGCCGCTTTTTCTTCTCATCTGGATGGTCGTGCCCATAGTGTTTTTCAGCGCATCGCAGTCGAAGCTGCCGGGATACATCCTGCCGGCGGTTCCGGCGGGAGCGCTTTTGGTTGCGGAATATCTGGCGGGCCGCGGGGGTGGTAAAGACTTTAACGCAGAGGGCGCGGAGGTCTCGCGGAGGTCGCGGGAGGAGGGGAAATTTCCACCGCTGTTCGCGGCCGGTCACGGAGTTCTGTGCGGATTGCTGATCTTCGCTGCGCTCTCGGCAGGTTCGATTGTCGAGTATCGCCGTTTGGCGTGGGGAAGTGGAACTTACGAGGCGGCTGCGATTGCCGCGATGTTTGCGCTCGGCATCGCGGGCGCGTTGGTCTCTCGCGCCGGGCTGCGGGTGATGAGCCGCGTCACAGCGATGGCAGTCGTGGTGAGCGTTGCCGCCGTGATTCGTCTTGCCGCGCCAGTGATTGACGCTACGCAATCGGCGCGGCCTATTGCGGAGAACATTTGCTCCTTTTCGCGCGAGCCGGCGCCGGTCGCGCTGTATCGCGTCCATCGCGAGCAGGAATACGGACTGGAGTTTTATCTCAACCGTCCGGCGCAAAGTTACGAAAGCGGAAATGTGCCGGGTGCGGCGCATGTGCTGGTGGCGGCGCAGAATACGCGATCCGAAATCGCGCAGATTGTGGCAGGACGGCGGGTATCATTTTTGACCAGCATTCCGGCGCAGAAATTGGATTTGTACTGGGTGGCGGCGGGACAATAAAATCCTCAACGCAGAGAACGCGGAGGAAGATCGCAGACAAAAGGCTTTAGCTAAAGGCCAAGAGCCGCTCTTTGTTGCGTCCTGAGCGCAAATTCCGGGAACTTCGCGTTCGAGATTTCTCGAAGTCCGCTTATCCGGCCCGGCCATCTACAATGGACGGATGGACGCTGCTGGGACGCCTGGATATGGGCGCATTATGGCCCTCGATGTGGGATCGAAACGAATTGGAGTTGCGGTTTCCGATCCGCTGGGGATCACGGCGCAGGGATTGGATACGATCCAGCGGCAGAACAAACGGCGCGATCTGGAAGCGCTGAGACAAGTGCTGGCGAAGTACGAGGTGCGGGAGATTGTGGTCGGGCTGCCGCTACGCTTGAGCGGCGCGGAGGGAACGCAATCGGAGAAGATGCGCCGTTTCGCCGACGATCTGCACGCGCATTTCGGCTTGACCGTCCATTTGTGGGACGAGCGTTGGACCTCAACGGAAGCCAACCGGCTGCTGCGCGAGACCGATCTCTCGATCAAGAAGCGGGGGCAAGCGGTGGACCGGATGGCCGCCATCTTGATTCTGCAATCCTGGATGGAAGCGCACGGTGCGCGCTAGCTACGGTGTTCGCTAACCTCGCTAACATAAAGACCGGATTTCCTCTGCGGCGAAAAGTCTTTTTACCACAGGGGACACAGAGGGTCACAGGGGAAATCTTGCCGACGAGCGCATCGCGCGGGCTCAGGAGGCGAGTTCGGAAATTTCAGGGAAGCGCAGATTGCACTTCAGGAGGGCCTTGCAGAGGGCCTGTTCAATCAAACTCTCGTCGCAGTTTCGGGAAGCGGCCATTTCGCTGACCAGCAGGTAGCGGGCGCGCTCGAGCATCTTTTTTTCGCGGAAGGAAAGCGACTTGGACTGTCCGAGAACGAGCAGGCCTTTGAGCACGGCGGCGACGTCGGAGAGCGAGCCGGTGCGCATGCGGTCGGAATTTTCCTTGAAGCGGTCTTTCCAGTCGGCGGCGTTAATGCATTCGCCCGAGGAGAGGAAATCCACGATCTTCTGCACCTCGCCGTTGCGCACGACCGGACGCACTCCGATGCTGTGCATATTGGCGAATGGCACCATCACCTTCAAGCTGCTGGCCGCGATTTTCAGCATGTAGAATTTTGCGACCGTGGTCCCCGTGGTGCGGCTGCTGATTTCCTCGACGACTCCGACGCCGTGGTTGGGGTAGACGACCTTATCGCCGATGTGAAAAACGCCGTTGCTGCTCATGGAGGGGCCCTCGCCCGAGGGTGCGAAGAACTGATTTAAGTCTAGTTGAGCGGCGCTCCCAAGGCAAACGGGAAAAGTGTGGGCCATTGTGCGGAAGTGGGGAGCGGTTGCGCCTGGATCGGGCAAAGGCCTTGTTTCCACGGCGTTTATCAATTCGCCCAAGTTATTTTGACTTAGCCGGTTGGCCGCGCCATTCGGGCCTCAATTGGAACCCGGGCGCCGCTTATGAAAGGCCCAGCGTTATAATGCCAAGTGGATGACGGAACAGATCAAAAATAAGCTTCGCGACGAGCTGAAGATACTTGAACACGAGTTGGCCTTCGATATCCCCAAAGAGATCAAGAAGGCGGTCGCCATGGGCGACCTCAGCGAGAACGCCGAATATCACATGGCGAAGCAACGCCAGGAGTATTTGAAGGCGCGCGTCCGGCAACTGGGCAAGCGGCTGGCCGACCTGTCGCTGACCAACATGAACAATATCCCGAAGGACAAGGTTGGTTTGGGCTCGACCGTTACGATTTTCGACGGGACGAAGAATGAAGAGATGGAATACCAGATCGTGATGAGCGAAGAGTCGGACGTGGCCGCGGGCAAAATCTCGACCACGTCGCCGATTGGCCGCGCCCTGTTGAACAAGAAAGTTGGCGACGTGGCCACGGTGGTTACGCCGGGGGGAAGCCGCGAGCTGGAAATCCTGAAGCTCTCGACCATGCACGATCTGGCCGAAGCCAAGCTGGAAGCGGATCTGGCAGCACAACCGGAACCGGAACGAGAAACGGAGTGAGCTGCAATATCGTGGGCCACAATATGGCTGTGATGAGGAAGGCTGCATGAGCGGACGGTACCTGAGTTGGACGAGCGGGTTCGGGCGCGCGTGCGGAGTTTTGCTGGACGCGATCGTGCGCCTGCTGGCGCTGTCGCGCATCAATCCCAACGCCCTAACGGTGATGGGACTGGTGGTCAATACTTACGCCGCGTTTTTGTTTGGATACGCCAACGGCGACAACCAGCGGCGGATGTTTTTCTATGCCGGGCTGGTGGTCATCGGATCGGGGTTTTTCGATCTGGTGGATGGCCGCGTGGCCCGCGCCTCGAACCAGGTGACGCGCTTCGGAGGGTTTTTCGATTCGGTCGTGGACCGCTACAGCGATGCGTCGCTTTTCTTCGGCTTGCTGGTTTTCTACTCGCGCGGCAACCGGTTCTTCTATGTCGTGCTGACTGCGCTCGTGATGATCAGCGCGATCATGGTGAGTTACACACGCGCGCGCGCGGAGTCCATCATCGGCACCTGCCGGGTCGGTTTCATGGAACGGCCGGAGCGTTTGGTGCTGCTGATCATCGGGGCGCTGTTCAAGAATGCGATGGCGCCGGTGCTGTGGGTGATCGCGGTGCTCTCGACCATCACGGTGGTGCATCGCATCATTTATACGTGGCAGCGGACGACGGAAATGGACGCGCGCGCGCGGGCCGCGTGATTCGCGTAAGGGCATCGCTTTAAGGATGCCGCGATTTCTTCGACAGGATGTGCCGCTTTAGGTTTGGCCGGCATTTTCCGCCGCCTGCTAAACTAAATTTCTCAGCTTTGTGGGGAGTCTTCGAGTGCCGATCAATCCTGTTTTGCTTGTTCACGGCGGCGCGTGGGCCATTCCCGACGACATGGTCGAGGCGCACCTCCACGGTGTGCGCCATGCGGCTGCCACCGGATGGCGGGCGATGGAGCGCGGCGGGTCGGCGCTGGACGCGGTGGAAGAGGCGGTGGTGGCGCTCGAAGACAACGAAACTTTCGACGCCGGCCGCGGCAGTTTTTTGAACCGCGACGGCAAGGTGCAACTCGACGCTTTCATCATGGACGGCGCGACGCTGCGAGGCGGGGGCGTTGGCGGCGTGGAGAGGCTGCGAAATCCGGTCCGGGCGGCACGCAGAATCCTGGACGATAGTCACCACGTCTATTTTGTCGCGGAAGGCGCCGAGCGTTTTGCCGCGGAGCACGGCATCGCGCTGTGCCGCAATGAAGACCTGGTGATTCCCCGCGAAGTGGAGCGGCTGCGCGAATACCAGGCGCAGGAATCGATGCACGGCAACGATCTGTTCGCGCCCCAGATTTCGCACGACACGGTGGGGGCGGTCGCGCTCGATCGCGACGGCAATATCGCGGCCTCGACTTCAACCGGCGGCACGCTCAATAAGGCCCCCGGCCGGCTGGGCGACTCTTCGCTGATCGGCTGCGGATGCTATGCCGACAATCTCAGCGCCGCCGTTTCCACGACGGGATGGGGCGAACCGATCATGAAACTGGTGCTGGCGAAGTGGGCGGCGGACCGGGTGCAATCCGGCAATTTGCCCGAGTGGGTCGCGAAGGAAGCGATGAACTATCTCAAGCAGCGACTGAACGGCCACGGGGGGATTATTCTGCTTGACGCGCAGGGCTGCTTCGGACTTGCTCATAACACACCGCGCATGGCCTGGGCAGTCCAGACCGTGGAGAAACAGGAAGCGGGAATCCAACGCCCCGCCTAGGCGGAGAATAAAGGAGGCCCATGGAAACGATGCAATGGCGCGACTATCTCGGGGACGCGATTCATTACTGGGTAGTGTCCTAATTTGAAATCCATCGGCTAAGCTTCGACTCTGGCATTCAACGTGTTTCGTATCCACTCGGAGAGCGATTGTTTTTGTGCCTTCGCTGCCATCTCATAAGCGCGTAGCTCGTTCGGAGTAGATCGAACGCGCACAGTGGCAGCCTTAGCATTCCCTTTAGGGAGCGTGGGGCGACCGACCTTCTTAGGCTTGGACGCTGGCATTGGCTCTAAACTCCTGAATGATGAAGGCTCTTACGGCTGTGGCTGGGGATAGCGCAGGGTCAATGTGAAGCACGGTGACGTGCTGTTTTGGTTTCGACGGATCGCCTGTATCGTGCATCCACGCATAGACGCGACTCGTTAGCGGGTGCCCTTCCAGACGAAAGACTTCCACTACTCCGTCCCATACCGTCTCGCCTCGAAACACTTCTTTGACAGGCACGCTTTCTTCGTGCGTGGCCGTCCCGCCGTGTAGCTTGTGAATCACATCCCTTAATTCTTCAATGTGGCTCATGCTGACGCCTCTACTAAATCCCCCACACTCCAAAAGCTATTCGCTACTCCCGCTGCCATCGCCGGAGTGCAGCGCAGCGTGTTGTGACGTTTCACAAAGTTGTAATAGGCGAAGTGCAGCGCAACGGCTGCCTCGAAGTTCTCGCGCTTCTTGCTGAATGCTAGCGTCAGACGAGTCAGACGGCGCATGTGCAGCCGCGTTGTCGCATTCAATCGCTCTACATAGCTGGTAGAGATTAGGCGCTCATCTGGAATCCCAACAACCACCTTTTTTTCAGACGAAACAAACTTTGGCGCACTATAGCGCCGATTATCGCTCACTTCCTCATGGCCGTAAGTCTTGATGATCTGGCCGTAGTCAACGAACTCGCCGAATGCGTTCTGCATCGCGGCGACATAAGCACCAAGGCCATCCGTGGAAATTTGCACACGGTATGCCATACGATCCGCCACGTCCTGCACGAAGGCTTTCGCTGTAGCCATATCGCGGTCGCCAACCTTGAAAGCCGGAACGAGTTTGGTTTCCGCGTCAATCGCGCAGAACGTCCAGACACTGCCCACCCCGTCCTCGCTTTCGCGAACGTTGCGGTCTTTCTTGCCAACGAATCCCCAAATCTCATCCATCTCAAGGCGATTGCAGGAAAGGTTACGCATAGAAGAATCGAGCACCTTCGCGCAGCCCTGACCGACCTTTACCC
>JBEKQG010000101.1:0-12731 GCA_049519955.1 Terriglobales bacterium | reverse complement strand
GATCCCCGGACTGATCGGCAAGGGCGACCACGTGATCACGACGAACCTGGAACACAACTCCGTGATCCGGCCGGTCAATCACATGGTCCGCGACTGCGGCGCGGAGGCGACCTTTCTGCCATTCAACTCCGCGGGCTTTATCGAACCCGATGCGGTCAAGCGTGCGATTCGTCCGAACACAAAACTGCTGATTGTCAATCACGGCTCGAACGTCATCGGCACCGTGCAGCCACTCCGCGAATTGGGGCGTCTTTGTCGTGAGCACGGCATAACTTTCCTCGTGGACACGGCGCAAACCGCTGGTGTAATCCCCATCAACATGAAAGAGATGAACATCGATGTGGTTGCGTTCACGGGCCACAAGGCGCTGATGGGCTGCATGGGCATTGGCGGGCTGTGTATCCGCAAGCATGTTGAGATCGCTCAATTGCGGGCCGGCGGCACCGGAGTGCGCTCGGTCGATCCCTACCATCTGGAGGAGTATCCGTGGCGTCTTGAGTTCGGCACGCCGAACATGGTGGGAGTGGCGGCCCTTTGGGCAGGCCAGGACTGGCTTGATGAAAACGGAGTCGAAAAGGTGCACGCGCACGAGATGAAGCTCGCCAAACAGTTGGTGGAAGGCCTGCGGAAGATCGATGGGGTGCGGCTGTACTGTTGCGACAAACTTGAGAACCATCTCTCGACGGTTTTGATGAACGTGGAAGGCGTCGATCCGGGCGACGTTGGAATCATGCTTGATGTGGATCATGACATCGCGACCCGCACCGGCCTGCATTGCGCGCCGCTCGTGCACACGCAATTGGGGACAGTCGATACGCACGGCGGCGTCCGCTTCTCGATGGGCGCATTCAATACCGAGGCACAGGTGGCGGCCGCGATCCATGCCGTCTCTGAAATTGCAAGCTGGGCGCACGAGCGCGCTCGCAAGCCGGAACGCGATGTGGTTGGGATGTCAACTGCACAACCCATCGAACTGACGGCGTAGCGAGTGTTACGCCCCGGCGCAATCTGCCGCCGGGGCGTGCGCAATCAAACTCTGACCTATTACATCCGAGCCAGGAACACCTTCGCTTATGTGGGAGTTGTGGGCGCGGGCTGGATGTCTTCCGTTAGTTCCAGTATCTGAGTCATGAAGTGCAGCAGTCTCCACTTATCGGCGAGAGACGGTTCCCCTTCCAGGGAAACGTGGCTGATGGCCGGACTGATGAGCGCGGATTTCAAGGCAGCGGGCGGAACGTCGCGCTGCAACCATAGCAGTTCCGACGGCGGGATCACGTTGTCCGCCGCGCCGTGCAGGAGCAACACCGGGACCTGCAACGCCCCGAGATTTCCGCGAGGGGAAACCGGCGCCATCTCCGCCCGGTGGCGGGCGATGGCCACGCGGATCTCGCCGACCAGCGCTTGCACCTGGTGGCGATATAACAACTCCATTTTCCGACGAGAGCCGGGGCTGAGCTGCTCCGCTTGTTTCCGAGACTCGTCAACTTGCTCCCACAACAACAAGCGGAGAGCTTCGTGGGCCGCGGGAACGTCGGCAGGCGGAAAGAAGTCTCCGACATGCGAATAGATCAGCACCAGGGCTCCGTACTTGTGGGCCGTCATGTGAAGGGTGGTGCCGTCGGGCCGCGCGATATCGCCCGTGACTAGGAACTGAGAGACACGTTCCAGGTCGTCGTGCGCTCCGACCGAAACGACAACACGAATGTACGGCGCAAAACGCGCATCGGCTGCGGCCAACAGCGACAAGCCTCCAGCAAAGCTCAGGCCAAGCACGCCGACCTGTTGCCCAACCTGCGCGGAAAGCGCGTGGGTCGAATACCAATGAGGTCGATTGAAGTGCGGTCCACCTGATAATCGGCGAGAGACAGCAACTCAGGCGTCAGGACACGGATGCCGCTCGCGGACAGGGCGCGAGCGAAGGCGACGAGGCGCGGTTCCTCGATGCCGAGATGGTGCACTCCATGCACGAGGACCATGCCAGGGGCGTGGGGCCGGTCTTTCGGAATGTACAGTCGCGCACGGATGGGCCCAGACGGCGTGGACACCTCCGTCAGCACCTCTTCGATGGGATGGGCGGTGAGGTTGGCCAGCACTCCTGGATGTTGCGGGGCTCGTACCCGCAACAACACCGCAGCGGCACGAAAATAAGTCCAGCCTGGACGAGCGAGCGCCAGAACCACCGCAACCACGGAAAGAAACACGAAAATCCCTATGAGCCGGCGGCGCTGTCGTTGAGGAGCTGTGATCATCTGTCAGGGCGTACGGTGAAAGTATATCGTCAAGCAGCGGGAAGAAACGGCGGGAAGTTTCTGCGCTTGCGGTTCCGATGCCTGCTGCCGGAGACCGAAGAGAGATGGACTCGAACGGCGAACAAGATTAACCCAGCGATTCCGCAGGACGAGGAGAACTTGGGTGCGAGGCGCGAGGCGCGAAACGGCGCGCCGCATCGAGAAAGCCTTTCGCCCATGCTGGAGTGGCCAGAGCGTGTAAGTGGGTATAACTCGCCATTGTATTGTTTGTAACGACACAGTCGCGTTTCTCGAAACATCCCGTGCCGCGAAGTACGGCACAGGCGGCCGAAACCGGTTGATTCCCCGGCGAAATTCGCGAGTAATGAAACTCATGGCCGCGGAGAACGAGTCCGGCAGGGAAGAACGGGTTCGAGCTGTCCACGAGTAACTCGCTGTAGCCGTGGCCTTGGGGCGAGTCGAAGCCTTCCACATCGAAAGGAAATACTCCAGCCATGGGATGGGTTCTGCCCGCCCAGTGCAGAGTTTGGGCGAGCAGGATGAGGCCTCCGCATTCGGCGTAGATGGGCAGACCTCCGAGGGCGGCTTGCCGCACCGACGCCAGAAAACTCCGGTTTGACGACAGCGCTTCCGCGTGCTTTTCTGGAAATCCGCCTCCGATGTAGAGCGCGCATAGTCCATGCGGAAGGTCATTACTCTGAAGGGCGGAAATCGGGATAAGTTCGGCGCCTCCAAGCTCTAACTGCTCCAGATTCTCCGGGTAATAAAAACTAAATGCGGAGTCGCGCAGATAGCCAACCTTGACGTCCTTCGCCGCCGGAATTGAAACTTCCGCAGGGCCGGTCTCGAGCGACGGTGCGCCCCGCGCAATCGAGAGGATGGCATCAAGATCGAGTCCATCCGCCAGTTTCAACAAGTCTTCCTGGATTTGAGCCGTTCCGTCATGTTCTTGGGGAGGAACCAAGCCAAGATAGCGCTCGGGCAGCGGGTTGACGGCAGCCTTACGAACTGTGCCAACGACGGGGATCGCGCATACAGAATGAATCGCTTCCCGCAAGATTTGCTCGTGCCGTTTGCCATTCACGTTATTGAGGATGACACCGCGAATTGGAAGCTCCGGATCGAGCGCCCGGCATCCCGCTACGAAAGCGGCCGCGGTGCGCGTGACTTTTGTGGCGTTGACGACGAGCAGCACCGGAGCGCCGAGGCAATGGCTGAGCGCGGCACTGCTGTGCGTGCCGGCAGCGTCGAAGCCGTCGAACAGGCCGCGATTGCCTTCAATAAGATTGATGCCATCCGCGATTGCGTTGCGGGCGAACGAAGAGTAAACGGTGTCGCGGCCCATGAGGTAAGTGTCGAGATTGCGAGCCGGGTAAGATGCCGCCCAACTTAGCCAGGCGGCGTCGATGTAATCGGGCCCTTTCTTGAATGCGCGCACGTGGCATCCGGCACGGCGCAGGGCCAGCAGGAGCGCGAGCGAAACCAGCGTTTTGCCCGAGCCGCCGGACATGCCAGCAATCAGCAGGCGCGGCATGGGACGAAGATCGGTCACACTTCGGTGTCAGGCTTGGGCGGAAGTTGGATGAAAGAGCCTCCGAGGTAACTGTAAACGCAGCGGCCGGAGTCGATCAAGATCCGCAGGGCCTTTTTGCAATCGTCTTTGCCACAAGCTGCACCGTGTTTGGCAATCAGCTCTTTGGCCAAGTCGCCGGGTTTCATATTTCTCTTTCCGTCGCACTCCGCAACCAGTTGGTACATTTCTTCCGCCAGGGTCTCGATAGGGACCGATTTCGTATCCGTCATTGCAGTACCTCTTTCTCGGAGAGCGCAGGAGCCGCGCAACTTTCCTCTTCCAGGCCAAGCGTGTTGCCCGAGGGCTGGTCAGGAATAGGAACAGCTATAGGAACGGCGTGAATCAACGGATCGCGGCCCGTGTTCTGCCCGATGTGCATTTGATGATCCATCAATTTCTCGCGCAGGCGCACCGCTTCACCAATCACAAGAGTGGCCGGAGGCTCGATGGCCGCATGGCGAGCGTCTTCGGCAATTCGGCCCAGCGTTGACGTGATAACGCGCTCACTCTCCCAGAAGGCCATTTGAATAATCGCGGCTGGAGTATGCGGTGCGAGCCCGGCCGCCATCAACTTTCTGGCGATGGGTTCGATATTGTGGATGCCCATGAGCACGACCAAAGTGTCGACTTTGCTGAGTGTCTGCCAATCCACGCGATCGTCATGCTCCGACGCCTGATGGCCGGTCACGATGGCGACCGACGAGGAGCGGTCGCGGTGAGTCACTGCAATTCCGGCGCTCAACGGCGCCGATAGGCAGGAAGAAACTCCTGGAACCACTTCGAAGGGAATTCCATGTTCCGCAAGATATTCGGCTTCCTCGCCGCCGCGACCGAACAGGAACGGGTCGCCGCCCTTGAGGCGCACCACCGTCTTGCCCTCGCGTGCCTTGCGGACGAGCAGATCGTGGATCTCGTCCTGGCGCGAACAATGCCTGCCCAGCGGCTTGCCCATGAAAATCTTTTCGGAGGAAGGCTTGGCCAGCGCCAGCACCTCATCCTGGATCAGCCGGTCGTATACGATTACTTCCGCGGTCTTGAGCAGTTCGGCTGCCCGGATCGTAAGCAGATCGGGATGCCCCGGTCCCGCGCCCACCAAATACACTTTGCCCGTATTCATCATGAATGCTCTCTTTCAAAAATCATCGTCATGCTCCAATCGCAAACCATCGGTCTTACCGGAAGCAGCGGCTGATGAGCACGAAAATCGCCAGTAGCACGACTCCCGTGGAAAAGGTGTACCAAATCAGCTTGCGCTCGATCGGGAGCAACGGTTCGTACTCGCTTTCCATCTTTTTCAATTCCTCGGCTACGCGGGGTTCTGTCATCTTCATCCTTTCAACTTCATCCTTTTAATACCGGCGGCAGCACTCCGTGGAAGAACAGCCACGAAATCAGGAGGCCAACCCAAATGATGTATCCGAAAAGGCAGAGCACATAGACCGCGGCCAATTTGGCGATGCCCTCCTGCGACAATTTGCGGAAATTGGAGAGCACTCCGATGGCGAAGAAGGTCATCAGGAAAAAAATGGCGCGGAATAGATTGGCCTGCGCCATCGAGGCCTTCACTTTTGGGACCAGAGCCGGAGCGGAAATGCCGATGCCGAGCACGATCAGGAACGTGGCCAGATAACCCAGAATGAATTTTGGGAAGCGTTGCCAAATCTCCATGGGCCTGACGTTCTCACCGGGGCGGCGCTCAATTTTGGCCGACCAAATCCAGGCGAGAATAAACGCCCATACTCCAATGAAGACGTCGATGAATACTTTCACCGTGGCGCTGACGCCCATGATCCAACCGGGCTGATAGACCACGCCGGTAGCCGCCAACGCCTTGGCGCGGATGAGCGCGTCGGTGATGGCGCCGCTCGCCACCGCCGCGCCGTCGGTCTTAACGGCAAGTCCCATCCAAGCCCCCGCGACCATGGGTTGGCCGTAGAGGAAGTGCTGCGCGGCGAAGGGAAGCACCATGAGTTCAATGACGGCGAAGATCACGACCAGCGACGAGACCATGATCGGCACGACCGGCCGCGCCCGAATTGCGCTGCCGGTTGCAATGGCCGCGGACACGCCGCAAATGGAGATGCCGGAGGCGAGCGGAGCGGCCCATTCGCGGCTGAATCCGAAATAGCGGCGCGAGATGAAGTACACGATCGGCCAGTAAATCAAGTAAGCCTCGATGATGGCGCAGACGCCGCGTAAGATGACCGAGGTGGCCAGTTGCCGCTGCTCGAGCGCCGCAATCCCAAGAAATCCGCCGAGAATCACGATACCGGTTTTGATGTAAAGCTCGGGCCGTACTGCCTCTTTGAGCGCCCGCGCGACGCCCGGAAGAAAATTGCCGACGATCAAGCCCGCCAACAGAGCGATGATGAAACCCGACTCGTTGGTGAGGTTCAGCGACCACGCGATCTTCAAAGCCGGACGCTTGTCTGGCGTTGCGGCAATGTAGGCCCAGCTCCCCAGGAACCAGCAGGCATAACTTACGATGAAGATCGCGGTGAAGCCCACGGCGAAGCGTTTGAGATCGGCGCGCAGAGCTTTCGCCGCCACCAGCAGCACGACCAGCAAGAAGAAATACGTTGCCACGAGCGAGAGCGAAGCCGGCAACTTGGCATAGAGCTTGGATGCGGGAGCCAGAGCCTTCGAGGGCGCCGTCCAAACCGAAGTTGTGACCGCCCATCCCAGCAGATCGATTCGAAACAGCGACGCCAGCGACGCCACGAATACGAACAAGCCGATCCACACTGCCAGCCAATCCTCGT
This sequence comes from Terriglobales bacterium, assembly GCA_049519955.1. Taxonomy (GTDB): domain Bacteria; phylum Acidobacteriota; class Terriglobia; order Terriglobales; family Acidobacteriaceae; genus Acidiflorens. Next base: position 6,147 of record JBEKQG010000101.1, on the reverse strand, counting down.
TCAAGCGGGTTTGCGCAATCGCAGTCGCATCGACATCGGAAGGAGCAGTCGCCTGGTTCAGAGAAGCTGGTTTTCTTGTCATGGAATCTCCACGGAACAAGTCATTGTTGTTAGTTCGGCTGTCAATTCTCCTTCCACACCGAGAGCGCGATCTTGTAGAAAACCGTGATCAGCAAAGCGCCGCTGGCCCAAATTCCGAGAACGATGACGGACTCGGGAAGAGTGGGCGCGTAGCGCGTGACCGCTCCGAGCGGCGACGGCACAAAGCCGCCAACCATCAGCCCGAGACCCTTGTCGAGCCAGATCGAAACGAAAATACAGATGCACGCCATCGTGAGCAGCCGGGTGTTACTTCGCCACTTTGGAACCAGCAGCAATGCCAAGGCAAGCCACGAAAGCAGCACCGAGAGCCACATCCAGGGCGCCAAACGATGGTCGCCGTTGAGCCCGATCAAGAGATATTTGAAGTGCTCCACGTGCGCCGGAATTCCGCTGTAGAAAGCGGTGAAGACCTCCGCCAGAATGAGGAAGATGTTGATGGCGAGAGCGTAGGTCACGATGACCGCCAGCTTCTGGATGGCATCGCGCCCCGCATCAAAGCCGGACAATTTCCGCAACGCCAGACATAGAAGAATCAACAGAGCGGGACCGGACGCGAAAGCGGAAGCCAGGAAACGCGGCGCCAGGATCGCCGTCAGCCAGTAGGGTCTGCCGGGTAATCCGCTATAGAGAAACGCTGTGACCGTGTGAATGCTTATCGCCCAGGGAATCGAAACGAGGATCACGGTCTTGGTCCAGCCGGGAACGGGTACACGTTCGCGCTGCGCGGTCAGTGTGACTGCGGCGATTACGGCGTTAATCAGCAGATAACCGCTGAGCGCAAGCATGTCCCAGAACATGACCGACTTCGGCTGCGGATAAAGCACGATGTAGAAAACCCGCGAGGGCTGGCCCAAATCAACGAAGATGAAAAGAATGCACATCGTAACCGCTGCGACCGCCAGCAGTTCGCCGAGCACCGTGATGCGTCCAAAATGCCGGTAATCGTGCAGATAGTAAGGCAACACGACCATGACCGCGGAAGCGGCGACGCCCACAAAAAAAGTGAACTGCGCGATGTAGAGGCCCCAACTCACATCGCGGCTGAGCCCGGTGACGGCCAGCCCGTGCTTCAGTTGCAGGATATAGCAAAGGACACCCGCCAAAATCACGCACAGAAGCGAGGCGATCCAGAGCCAGTATTTGCGGCTTCCCCTTAGCTCGTTTTCAGACATGATCATAAGCACACTCAGACGATGTAATAGACCGCAGGGCCGGTGCCCAATTCTGGCTTGCGCAGCACCGCAAAGCGCGAGCGCAATAACTGGCGAACCTCGGAATCCGGCTTTTCAAGATCGCCGAACACGATGGCTTTTTCCTCGCAGCTCTCGGCGCAAGCCGGGCCCTGACCCTTCGCCAGCCGTTCTTCGCAAAAATTGCATTTTTCCACCACACCCTTGGTGCGAGTCGGGAAATCCGGGTTTACGGTTGCGATGGCGGGCCGGGGATCCTGCCAGTTAAAACTGCGCGAGCCGTAGGGACAGGCAGCCATGCAATAGCGGCAGCCGATGCAGCGATGAAAGTCGATCGTGACCACGCCGTTGGTGCGCTTCCAGGTTGCATTGACCGGGCAAACGTCAACGCAGGGAGGATCGTCGCAGTGGTTGCACGTCAGCATCACGGGAAGGTCTCCGAAGAACTCGTGCGTGTAGCCGGTTTGCGCGGTGGGGAACACGTTCTTGAACGGCTCCTTCCATATCCACTTGATCTCGTGTGCGCGGTCGGCGAATTGCGGCACGTTGTGGGTTGTGTGGCAGGCCTTGATGCAGCGCTCGCAACCGTCTTTTTGGCGGCACTTTTGCAAATCAATCGCCATGCCCCAGCGGACGGGCTTCGCGGGCGGAGCGGACGCTGGCGTGGGCGCTTGCTCGGTTGTCCGTTCGGCCACGGCGCGGGCGACTTTTCTTCCGGCGACGGCCAGCAAGCCCAGACCGGAAAGCCGCAGAAAATCTTTTCGCGTGATGTTCATGATGCACTCCTCATGGTGTGCCCCTGGAAGCCCGCTGGGAATCGTTGTGGCAATGCCAACAATCGGGATCGGAGACCCCGGCATAATCGTGGCACCGTTCGCAAAAGTCCCTGCGGTCGGTATGGCATTCGGTAAGGCAGGTGCGGGTGGGATTCTTGTCGTAAGTCTTCCCGTTGAAGGCGACAAACTGCCTCCGCCCATCGCGCACCGCCTCGTTTCTCCACTGATCGAGTAACTGCATGTGGAAACTGCGCATGTAACTCGTGGGAGCTACGCACTGCTTTTCCTGCGCTGGGACCTGGATCGGCGGAGCGGCCATGGCCGCCTTCCGGTTGAAAGCGCCGTGCCAGATGGGAGTAGTAACCAGTCCGACAAAGAGAGTCAGGCCCGCGAAAATTAGTGGACGATCACTCACGCGCAGCCTCCTCTCGCACTTTCACAAGGGGCTCGCCGCGCAGGTCTTCGCCGCGCAAATCAGTGGTGCGCTCTTTTTCTCCGGTCAACATCAGCGCGTTGCCCAGTAACTCGTGTACCCCGGCGACCTCGACGCCCGGGACCCAATACTCCATCAGCGTGGGCAGCGTTGCCTTGTCGATGGCGCAAATGCAAGCGAGCAAATTGACGCCATGTTTTTCCTGCACGTACTTGACGGCGTTGGCGCGCGGAAAACCGCCGCGCAGGCGCATTTCCAGGTTTTCGTCCGTGCCCAGCCCGGCGCCGCTGCCGCAGCAAAAAGTCTGCTCGCGGATTGTGTTTTCCGGCATCTCGTGAAAATTCCGGCAAACGCTTCTCAGAATGTAGCGCGGCTCTTCTAGCAATCCCATGGCGCGCGCAGGATTGCAGGAGTCATGGTAAGTGACATTCCACCGGTCGTTGCGGCGAGGATCGAGCCGCAGTTTGCCGTGATGGATAAGGTCCGCGGTAAACTCGCAAATGTGCACCGCGCGCGTGGAGCGGGCGTTTTCGAAGCGCGTCCCGGTGATGGGCGAAACCGGCGGCTCCAGAAAATCGGCGGGGCCGTTCATCGTGTCCATATACTGATGAAACACCCGCCACATGTGGCCGCACTCGCCGCCCAGAATCCACTTGACGCGCAACCGCTTCGCTTCCTCGTAGATCTTGGCATTGAGCCGCTTCATCAGTTCGTGCGATGAGAACAGACCGAAGTCACCGCCCTCCGAGGCGAAGGCACTAACTGTGTAGTCAAGTCCGATCTCATGAAACAACATCAGATAGCCGAGCAGCGTGTAGTAATGCGGAGTGCCAAAGTAATCGGCCGAGGGCATGACGAAAAGGACTTCCGCGCCCTTGCGGTTGATGGGGACTTTGATGGGCAGGCCGGTGATCTCCGACGCTTCATCGGCGGCGAACTGAATGCTGTCCTGAAAAGCATGCGGTTGAACTCCCAGATGATTGCCGGTGCGGAAACAGTTGGCGGCCGGCTCCATGACCCAGTTGATGTTGCAACCGATCAGGTCGAGTAACTCACGGCCCATCATGGTGATCTCGGCCGTATCGATTCCATAAGGGCAAAAGACCGAACAACGCCGGCATTCGGTGCACTGGTAGAAGTAATAGAACCACTCCTTGATAACATCCTCGGTAAGATCGCGCGCACCCACGAGCGAGCCGAAGAGCCGGCCGGTAAGAGTGAAATAGCGGCGATAGACCGAGCGCATGAGTTCGGCGCGCAGGACGGGCATGTTCTTGGGATCGCCAGAGCCGACATAGAAATGGCACTTGTCGGCACATGCGCCGCAGCGCACGCAGATTTCCATAAAAAGGCGAAAGGAACGGTACTTCCGCAGCCGTTCTTTCATGCCTGCAAGAATGATTTGTTTCCAATTAGGTGGCAGTTTCCAATCCGCGTCGAAAGGCTGCCACTCGCGCGGGTTGGGCAGGCCGAGATACGCAATGTTCTTAGCCGCCGCACTGTAACAGATTGTCCCTTTGCGAAACTCGACCTTGGCGTCGCGCCAATCGCTTGCGGGACGTTTCTGTTCAATCGCGAGTAGTTTGTCCGGCATCCTCAGCCTCAAGCGGAAGTTTAGCGGCTTTCAGTTTATCCGCGAACTCGCGCTCCCATTCCGCATAGGAGTGGGTTGTCACGGGGTAATTCCAGGGGTTGACGTGGCGTTTACTGCGATTGTTATTGGCCAGATTGCGTGTGGGACTGAGAAAGACTCCGCCCATGTGCATGAGCTTGCTGAACGGGAAATACGCAGCCAGTGTGCTGACCAGAAATAAGTGGATTAGAAAGATCGAAGTTAGAGAGCTTGTAACTGCCGGATGGAACACCGCCAACCCGAGCGCAAACTGCTTGACCGCAACCACGTCGACGCGGAGTACGAAGCGCATGAGCAGCCCGGAAATCACGATACCCAGAAAAATAAACAACGCCAAATAATCTGTTGGGAGGGACAAGTAGCGAACGATTGGGTCACGAAACCGCCGCGTCACCAGATAGAGCAGCGCACCAACGATGATGACATCGGAGATATAAAGCGCGGGAGTTCCCACTTGGAAAATGCCGTCCAGTTTCTCGATCGCGCTCACAAAGACTGGCACGGGCTGGACAAAGAAACGCAGATGCCGAAGCAAAATCGCCAGTAACGACCAGTGAAACGCCAGAGCGCCCAGCCACAGAACTCCGTCTTCGCCCAGCACCAGCCGCCGATCGTGCAGCCGGGCGCGGTTGTTGCGGAACAGGGAACGGAACAGAAGAATTTCCAGGGCCATGCGGCGGAATGCGCCCCATCCGGTGCTGGGGTTGTCGAGCGTTGCGGACTTGATCCAGGGTAGGGATGCTTGCTGGCCGCAAGTGGTGGGAATGCGGAAGGGAACCGGGGTCCACGCCCAGCGCAGCACACGGTAACAGAAGCCAAGAAGGAAGACCGCGAAGGCGACGTAGGGAACGAACACCGTCAGCAAAACCAGGCCGGGATGGGTGTGGCCGGCCAACACCGCGAACGCAGCCATCGCGAGAACGGCGAGCAACGGGAGAGTCGCCTTCATGCCGGCCTCCTTGCGCGGATGAGTTGCTGCACGTGGCTTGCGCGTTGCACTTCGTGCGCCCGAATTCGATCCAATTGTGCACGGCATTCGGTGTACTTGTCAGCCGCCATGGTTGCGAGCCGGTCGATCCTGCGCTCGTCGATCGTGCCGTCGTCGATCGTGCCATCGAGGACTGCCGAGTTTCGTTCCGAAGCCAGCTCCCGCAGGATAGGTTTCAGCAGAGATACGAATCGCACGGCGTCATCGGGCGGGAGTGCGTCGTTGGCGAACCCTTGCACTACCAGGAGCCGGATGATTGGGTCGATGGCGGAAGCGATGGCCGGTGCATCCATCTCGCCGAAGAGCTCGCGCAGTAGCTGCGACAGGCTTCGGCGCAACGTAGCGCCAACCGGATTGCGAAAGGGGTCGGGCTCTTTGCTCAGAAGAGCCGACGCGTAACGCGGGTACGATTCCGCCGTTCGCGCGATCCACCGCTCCAAGATGAGGATGGCCCCGTTCGTGTCCATTCGATTTCTACACGCAGCCTGTGGGTTTCGGCAGCCCGGCGAGCTTGCAAGCGCCCTTCGCCGGACCGGATGGAAACAGCTTGTAGATCTCGCTGAGCTTGTGGCCGGTTTCCTTGCACAGCTTGCGAATCATAGGCGCGATCCCGAACTCCACGTAGTAATTGCGGATGTAATGAATGACCTTCCAGTGCTCCTCGGTGAGATCGGCGATCGCCTCGGAAGCGGCGAAGTCCTTGGCCACGTCCTGGTTCCAGCGTTCTGGTTCCTGCAAAAAACCGTCTTCGTCCACTTCGTAACGTCTTCCCTCGGCTTCGAATATCGGCACAGTTACTCTCCTTAGTTCCTAACTCAGTTCGATATATCCGCTCGGACATGCGTCGGCGCACTTCTTACAGCCGTTGCAGACTTCGAGCTTGATCTTGCAATGGTCGCCTTTCGGCAGCCTGACAAAACAATTGTTGCTGCAGTACATCCAGCAGGTTTCACAATCCATGCACATGCCGCAAGACATGCAGCGCTTGGCCTCTTCGAGCACTTCCTCTTCCGTTAAGCCGGGAT
>JBEKQG010000100.1:0-12899 GCA_049519955.1 Terriglobales bacterium | reverse complement strand
AGCTTCTTAGGGGACCTCTGATTGAGTTCGTTTCCAGATGGTTTTGGGTAGGGCACGGCTTCAGCCGTGCCGTTAGCGCCCGCCAAATATGCGGCTTTAGCCGCTGAGGGACGCTCTCTCGAAACATCCCAACTCGCCACCGAACACTGAATTGGATCTTCCTTAGCGATGCTCGTGTGGGGACGGGCCTCTGGCCCGTCCGGCATAGTGTTTGTGTGGGGACGGGCGCCCTCGCCCGTCCAAGCCGAGCGCAGCTCGGCAGCCTCTGCCCCCACCAGCACCGCCACTTTCACCACCCGCGCCGCATCCCGCGCCGCCGACACATCCTCGCGCGCAATCCATTTCTTTCGCACGAGTCCCGCCAGCAGATCCTTTCCCACCTTCGCCGCCCCGCGCAATCTCTCTTCCCGCACGCTCTCCCGCTCCGCCAGATAATCGAGCACGCGAAATTCCGCCCCCTGCTCTCCCGGTGTCCGCTTCGATCGCGCCGGAGCCCCCGGCACGCCCGCCAGATGCAGCGCCATCCGCCCTTGATCGGTGATGCTGTACGCGACCGAGCGCTTAAACTCCGCCGCCAGCGGCAGCATGGTGCGAAACACCTCGCCCACCGGAGCAAGATAGTAACCCGCAATCCACTTCCCAAGTTTCAGCAGTTGTTCATCGAGCACCGGCGTGAGGTCGAGCGCTTCGATCACCTTCTTGGTCTTTATTTGAGAAACCTTGCTTTGCGAAGACTTGATCTGCGAAGCAACGCCCTGCGGCGGACGGTCGTGCAGTTCCACCACTATGCCCGACAGCCGATGCTGCCGGAACGGCACCAGCACCCGCCCGCCCACCACCGGCTCCATTCCCAGAGGAATCGCATAGGTGAACGCCATATCGAGCGGCACGGCCAGAGCGACATCGCAGAAAAGGGGCATCTATGTGGGCTAGAGCGGTTATCGAGGTGCTGCAGAGGGAACCCGGAACGGGTAGGGCACGGCTTCAGCCGTGCCGCCATCGCTCTAGCTATCTCCGGCTTTAGAGACTGTGTGAGAACTCGTCTTCGAGCGACCGGGTGGAACGTAACGTCCTCTCACCAGCCCCGGAGGGGCGACCCAGCTTAGCCCACCGCTTTAGCGGTGGGAAAAGTGGGCAATATGATCCAAGTCCCGTAGGGACGACCCAGTTCTCATACACTCTCTTTAGCCGCTGAGGGTACGCACTCTACACCACCGCGAAAACCGCGCTAATGAATCCTATCGTACTTCCGAATACACTAAGAAGCGGAGCAATCATGACCAGATCGAAAAAGACGTTCGCGGTCCATCCCGGAGAAATTCTCAGGACCTAGTTCATGGAGCCAATGGGCGTGAGTGTCTACGCGCTGGCGAAGGCCCTCAGCTTTCCGGGCATCTATGAAGTGGTCCGGGGAGACCGCGCCATCAGTGCCGATACCGCCATTCGCCTGGGAAAGTACTTCGGTCTGCCCGCACAGTTTTGGCTCAATCTCCAGAACGACTACGACCTGAGAATCGCAGAAGGCAGCGGAATCGGCAAAAGGATTAAGCCCCACAAGGTTGCTAGAACTGCTCCGGAGGCTAGTCCGCCCTCTTTTGAGCGCGGTAGGCAGCTACGACATCCTTTGGAATATGCACATAGGTCAATACCTCATCCAAAACTTCCGGCGTGACGTACAAAGGTGAATTCTTGGCTTTCATCCACCCACTGACTCGGACCTGACGCCGAGCTCTCACGCCAAAGAATAAGTTGCGCCAAAGTAAAGGCTCTCTCGCTGGATTCTTAAGTTCATCAATGATGCGTTCCAGATCACCACCTGGAATTCTAACCCTGGGGATGGGCATATCTTTTTGCAGTTTGATTAGCCTCGGCGACTCTATGAGTGTGCAGTATCGACGAAGTTCCCAAACTGCCCTGTCTAAGCTCACTATATCCCGCCCAGACGCAACCCGAGACACTTCAAGATATCTAAATTTCCCCAACGCGTCGACATGCTCAATGAATCTCGTGGTTGCAGGCGTCAGGTCAAGCGGAAAACTTGCATGACTGGCGATTGTTTCCAGAGCCTTATCAAGATCGTGATATACGCGAGTAGCCTTAATACGGTTCAAAAGAAGTATGCATTTCAAGTACTTCTCAAGCGTCTGCTGACTGGCCCAAAGCGCAGGCCCATCCAGGGCGGTGCGAAACGCCATTCGCGCCGAAATGTAGTCTGCATCACCCTCATCCCGAAAGCAGCGGATTGCAAAATCGTTCAACGCATCGTCAATACGGATGTCAGTTCCCATAAGACATTCTCTGCGTTTCTCGAGAACGGTCGTCCCTACGTGTTCGCCTTCGGCGCCTTCATCCCCAACTCCTTCATCACCATTTGCAAATCCTTCCACGCCTCGCCCTTCTGCCGCGGATCGCGCAGCAGAAATGCTGGATGATAGGTGACCGCCAGCTTGCATCCATCCCAATCCGGGTCGTTGCTCCGCACTCCCGCCGGCCTGAACTCGTAAAAGCGCCCGCGCAGTTGCATCATCGAAGCGCTCATCGCCAGCAGCGTCTTTGCCGCCACCGCTCCCAGCGCCACAATCACCTTCGGCTTGATCACCGCGATCTGCCGCATCAAGAACGGAGAGCAGGTCGCGCACTCGTCGCGCTCGGGCGTGCGATTGCCTGGTGGACGGCACTTCACGATGTTCGCGATATAAACCTGCTCGCGCGCAATGCCCATCGCCTTGATCATGTTGTTGAGCAATTGTCCGGCGCGCCCGACGAACGGCTCGCCCTGCGCGTCTTCATCGGCGCCAGGCCCCTCGCCAACGAACATCAAGTCGGTCGTCGGATTGCCCACGCCAAACACAATCTGCTTCCGTCCTTGCTTGTGGAGCACGCAGCGCTTGCAGTCGCCCAGGTCTTCGCGAATGATCTTGAGCGCCTTCACCGCATCGCCGACACTCTGCTCGGGCTTCGGCGCGACGGCCTCAAAAATATCTTCGTCACTCTTAATCGCCACCGGCACTACGACCGCCGCAGCCTTCCGTGGACTCATCTCTTCACCTGGCTCAAATATGTGTTCCGAAATCGCAACTTCTTCAACATAAACTCCCGTATAGGTGGATTGTGGGCCATTCGTTGACGGCGTCGGAAGCGTGTTCTCGCGCGACGGTTCCTGCCGGTAAAAGTCGTAGATCCCCATCTCATTGTAGAAGCGGATGCGCGCGGCAAGCGCGCGGCGAAGTTCAGGATCGAGTGTGCGGGGCATTGCGGATAAGGATAACAAACCGCGTGGCATGCACCGAGACTACTTCAACTCAATCTCCACAATCTGCCCCACGGTCGTCCCTTCGTTGGTCAGCGAGTGCGTGACCTTGGCATCGACCCAATGAACGTCCCCTGCCTTCACTTCGTGCGTGAGCGACTTGCCTTCGGGGTCCGTCATCTTCAGCACCAGCGGTGTCGCCGAAATAATCAAGTAGGGTCGCTCGTGGGTATGCATCGCAGACGTAGCTCCTGGAGCCAGTGTCCACTTGTAAACCCTCGCGCTTGGATTCTCCGCCTCCACCTTCGCCGCGGCTGGACCTGAAGCGTTCGTCGGCCGATGAAGCAGTTCCACATCCAGCGCTTCAAAGACGGCGTTGCCGACATTATGGATGACGTGCGTGTAAGGCCCATTCAACGCCAACACCGCAACGTCTCCAGGTTTCGTCGCCTCTGGCGCGCTTTCTGGCTCGCCAAGTTTCTGCCGTGTGATTGTGGTATTGGACAAAGCAATCGCCACCTGGTCATACAAGTGCGTATGGAACAGCATGCTTTCACCCGGCACAAGCTCCGCCCGCAGGACGATGACGGAATCATTTTTCAGCAGAAGATGATGGTGCGGCTCCTCTTCTACGGGAACGGGCGATTGTTGCGCTGTAACGAGAATAGACAACATGAGCACCAAGGCCCCACAAAAACAATTTTTCACGGCATTCTCCTAACCGACGGCCGGGCCGCGTTGCTTCCGCAGCTTCACGACCTGGTCGAGCACGCGCTGCGCGACTTCCCATTTCGAGGTCTCGGGAACCTCGACCACTTCGCTCTGCGAAATAATGGTGACCGCGTTGCGCTCGGAATCGAAACCAATGCCCTCGCGCGAAACATCATTGACTACGATTGCGTCTAACGATTTCGACGCCAGCTTCTGGCGCGCGTTTCCGAGCACGTTCTCCGTCTCGGCCGCAAATCCCACAATCACCTGGAAGGTCTTCCGCCGCGCCACTTCCATCAGAATGTCCGTTGTCTGCGCCAGTTCCAGCGTCATCTCACCCTTGTGCTTGATCTTCTGCTCCGCCACCGCTTTCGGACGGAAGTTGGCCACAGCCGCGGTCTTGATCACCACCGTGCTCTGCGTCAGCAATTTCAAAACCGCCGCCAGCATCTCTTCCGCCGTCTCCACCCGCGTCACTTCCGCCGCGTCTGGAGCGGCAATCGCCGTCGATCCGCTCACCAGCAGCACGCGCGCTCCGCGGCGCAGCGCCGCTTCCGCAATCGCATACCCCATGCGCCCGCTCGACCGGTTCGTCAAATACCGCACCGGATCGATCTTCTCCCGCGTCGGCCCCGCTGTCACCAAAACCGTTTCGCCCGCCAGGTCCTGCGAGGCGCCGAGCGCTTCCATCACGGCCGCCACAATCGTATCGTTCGCCGCCAACCGCCCCGCGCCGGTCATTCCGCAGGCCAGATATCCGCTGCCGGGTTCGACAACACGCACTCCGCGCTTGCGCAGGATTTCCAGATTCGCCTGCGTGGCCGCGTGGTTCCACATGTTGACGTTCATCGCCGGAGCCACGACCACCGGAGCGGTGGTCGCAAGATAGAGAGTGCTCAGGAAGTCGTTCGCAATCCCGTGCGCGAAACGCGCCAGCACGTCGGCCGTTGCCGGAGCCACCAGCAGGGCATCGATCGCCTGCGCCAGCGCAATGTGCTCGATCGCCGACTCGAAGTTCGCCTGCCCGGCTTCAGAGCCAGCCTCAGTGCCGAACATGCCGGTAATCACATTTTGTCCGGAGAGCGCGGCGAAGGTCAGTGGACGAACGAATTCCTGCGCCGCGGGCGTCATCACGACTTGCACGCCAATCCCGCGGTCTTGCAGCAGGCGCACGATTTCCCCCGCCTTATACGCTGCAATTCCACCGGAGACGCCCAGGGCGATTTTCATGGGATGAAGGCGGCGACCGCTCCTCTAAGATCGAGCCGTGCTTGCACAGGGATGATGCTGTCAATGGACGCGAGAGCCAGTGCCGCTTGGGCGGTACTGCGGTCTACGCGTCTTCCGCGAACACCTTGTTCAGAGTTTCGCTCGCTTCCACCACAGGCAATTTCGGGACTTCCGGAATCAGCCATTTCACCTTGCCGGCCATGATTTCGTCCTGCGCGATGCGGCAGGGTTTGCGCGAGCCCGTATTGATCACCGGCGGCGCGCCGCCTTGCAGTTGCCTTGCCCGCCGCGCCGCTACCAGAACGTAGCGGTAGTTGCTGTCGAACCCTTCCACCAGCTTCATACTCTCTCCCCTGGAACTTCAATTGCCCTTTACCGTTTGCGGAAAGAAGCCAGAATCGGCTGCACCCGCTCCCGCGCCTGTTCCAACCGGCAAGCTTGTGCGATCTCTACCAGTCGCTTTTCTTCTCCCGAAAGTTCCGCCCCGCTGTGCCGCAACCTCTCCGCCAGAACGATGTCCTTCAGTTCGTCCGCGGATTGCTCCAGCAGGTTGTTAACTAAAATGTAGTCGTATTTCGAGTAATTCTCAATCTCTCGGCGGGCCGTGTCCAACCGGCGGCGAATCACCGCCTCGGAATCCAGTCCCCGGTGCCGCAGCCGCCATTCCAGTTTCTCCCGGTCCGGCGGAAGGATGAAGATGCTCACCGCCTCGGGAATCCGCCCCTTAATCTTACTCGCTCCCTGCACATCGATGTCGAGCAGCAGGTCGTGGCTGCGCGCTTCCGCCTCGCGCAGAAACCGCCGCGCCGTTCCGTAATAGTTTCCGAAGACTTCCGCGTGCTCCAAAAAATCGCCGGCCGCGATCATGGTTTCAAATTCTTCGCGGGAAACGAAAAAATATTCCTTGCCGTTTTGTTCGCTGCCGCGCGGCGCGCGCGTGGTGTAAGAGATGGAAAAATCCAGGAGCCGGACCATCTTGAACAGTTCGTCCACCAGCGTGGATTTACCCGAGCCCGATGGCGCGGAAACAATATAGACGATGCTCATTCCAGGTTCTGCACCTGCTCCCGCGATTTTTCGATCTCCGACTTCATCAGCAACCCCATCTCGGTGATCTTCAAGGCCTCGCCCGCCAGGCCTGAAGTTTTCGAAAGCAGCGTGTTGGCCTCGCGGTTCATTTCCTGCAGCAGGAAGTCCATCTTTTTGCCCACCTCGCCGCCCTGGTCGAGCAATCCGAGAAAATGCTTCACATGCGCATTCAGCCGCACCAGTTCTTCCTGGATGTCGCTGCGGTCCACCAGCACCGCCACTTCCTGCAAGACCCGTTCTTTGTCCACGTGCGCGCCCAGCAGTTCCATCATGCGCGCTTGCAGGCGCTCGGAGTAGCTCCGCAGAATCGTGCTGCGATGCGCTTCCACTCCCGCCGCCGCCTTCTCCAGGTTCGCCATCCGCCCGCGCAACTCCACGCTCACGCTCCGGCCTTCCTCCTCGCGCATCTCATTCAGCCGGGAAAGCGCCTCTTCCACCCGCGCCATCACCGCCGTCTCCAGTTCCTCCTCCGATTTCTCGACGCCCGCTTCCATCGCGCCCGGCATTCTCAGCACAACATTCAGATCGGGCTCGCCTTCCACTCCAAATTCATCGGCCGCCGCGCGGAACGCTCCCACATAGCCGGCAATCAGTGGCCGGTTGAGCGCAACTCCATTCGTGCCCGAGCGATCCAGGTTCAGGATCAATTCCACGTGGCCGCGCGCCAGTTTCTCTTTCAGAATCCGCCGCAGCTTCATCTCTAGCGCGTCGGTATCGGAGGGCAGCCGGAAGTGAATATCCAAAAAACGATGGTTCACCGATTTCAGCGACAGCGCAAACGCCAGTTGAGCATTGACCTGCCCTTTGACCTGCGCGAATCCCGTCATGGAGCGAAGTGTCATAGATTTTTCCCAAACACGTAGGGACAACCGCCCTCGGCTGTCCAGCCGCGCTAAGGACGGCAGCCATCTCAATGATCTCAAAGTCCGCGGAGCTACGCTCCGCTTGGACAGCGGAGGGCGGCTGTCCCTACGCTTGCACCGCCTTCGGCGCGTCCGCTTCGGCAAACTGCAATTCATAAAGCCGCCGGTACGTGCCCAACCTCTGCATCAACTCTTCATGCGCGCCAATGTCGCCGATCGTGCCGTTATCGAGCACCACAATGCGGTCCGCCCGGCGCACCGTCGAGAGCCGATGCGCAATCACAAACACAGTACGCCCACTCATCAAATTTTGCAGTGCCGCTTGCACCAGCGATTCCGACTCGCTGTCCAGCGCCGACGTCGCTTCATCCAGAATCAGGATCGGCGCATTTTTCAAGATAGCTCTCGCAATCGCGATGCGCTGCCGCTCCCCGCCGGAAAGACGCACTCCGCGCTCCCCGATCATCGTGTCGTAGCCTTCCGGAAGCGCGGAAATAAATTCATGCGCTCGCGCCGCCCGCGCCGCTTCTTCCACCCGCTTCTGCGGCACATGGGGCTGGCCATAGGCGATATTGTTCCTCACCGTATCGTTGAACAGCACCGTATCCTGGGTGACAATGCCAATCTGCGAGCGCAGCGACTCCAGGGTCACATCGCGCACATCGTTGTCGTCAATCAGAATGCGCCCGCCGCTCGCGTCGAAGAAGCGCGGGATCAGGTGCACCAGCGTGCTCTTGCCCGCGCCGCTCGATCCCACCACCGCCAGCACCTCGCCCGCCTTCACATCCAGATTGATGTCGTGCAGCACCAGCGGCGAATCTCCGGCGCTTTCATTGGAATAGGAAAAAGACACGTCCGCAAAACGGATCGCCCGCGCAAACTTCCCCATCCGCTTTGCACCCCGCTTCTCGCGCACTTCGTCTTCCATATCCATGAATCGGAAAATTTCCGACGAAGCGCCCACCGCCTGCTGAAAATTGTTGTTGAAGATCGAGAATTTCCTCACCGGATCGTAAAGCTTGAAGACGGCGACAATGAAGGCCAGAAACGTTCCCGCCTTAAAAACATGCTTATTGATCTGGTCACGGCCTAGCAACAGCAGGAACGCGATGGCGATCGACCCGAGAATGTCCATCAGTGGAGAGCTGATCGCGAATGCCGCCACCAGCCGCAGGTTCGCCCGGAACAATCGTCGCGCTGCGGCGCGAAAGCGTTCGATTTCCCAGTTCTCCATGCCAAATGCCTTGACGATCCGGTTTCCCGTGATCGTCTCGTGCAGAATATTCTGGATCTCGGCCAGCTTGTCCTGTCCGCCGCGCGTCGTGGTGCGCACTTTCCGTCCAATTTTTCTCGATGAATACACAATCGCGGGAACGAATAGCAGCAGCACCCAAGCCAGCTTTCCTCCCAGTAGGACCACGACCCATGCCATAAATACGAAGGTAAAGAACTGTTGCAAGAATTCCGACAGCACGCTCGACATCGCGTATTGCACCTTCTCGACATCGTTGATGATCGTCGAAAGCAAGGTGCCCGTAGTGTGCTTCGTGAAAAATGCCGCTGAACTCCGCAGGATGGCGTTATACAAACGGTCGCGCAGGTCCGTGATCATGCCGAATCCGGCGTAGTTCACCAGGAACGTTCCCGCGTAATCGAAGAGCCCCTTCAATACCGTGGCTGTCACCAGTGCAAAGGCAACCATCGTCCATGGATTGTGAAAGTGAGATGGGACCAGTTGTTGGAGATTCAGAAAGCGTTCCGTGCCCGGCACCTTGAACAACGGGAGGGCCTTTTCTTGGGAGTCGGGTTTCAACACGCTATCGAAAATCGGCCCGATGAGCAGGACCCGTCCCGCGTCGAGCAGCCCCACCAGCGCCATCAGCCCCACTGCCAGCAAGAACTGCCACCAGTAAGGCAGAACGTAGCGCAACAGGCGGGTCAGTGGGCGGCGCTTGGCCGGTATTCCATCGCTCTTCGCGCCCGCCGCTGTCGAGGTTGCCATGCGTGTAAATGCCAATTCTACATGCGATTTCCCGTAGAGACGCGGCTTGCCGCGTCTCCCGGCCGCCCGATGACTCAATGACAAAATGAGTCAATGATTCAATCGCCTTTACTTCGGACTGTCGCGGTGCGCGACCTTCACTTTATATCCCGCTTTCCTCAACCGCTTGCCTACATCTTCGGCGATCATCACCGAGCGGTGCTGTCCGCCGGTGCATCCGAACCCAATCGTCAGGTAGCTCTTGCCCTCGCGAACGTAGTGCGGCAGCAGATAGACCAGCAGGTCCGAAATGCGGTGAATGAACTCCTGCGTCTGCGGAAACGACCGGATGTATTTCGCGACCCCGGGATGCCGCCCCGTCAGACCGCGAAACTCCGGCACAAAATGCGGATTAGGCAGAAAACGTACATCGAACACCAGGTCGGCGTCCTCCGGCAAACCGTGCTTGTATCCGAAACTTACGCACGAAACCAAAATCGCCTGCTGGCCCGCGGATTGCTGCGTGAAGCGGTCGGTCAAGTGCGCCCGCAGTTCGTGAACGTTGAATTTCGTCGTGTCGATGACCAGGTCGGCAATCTTGCGGATCGCCCTCAGATGCCGCCGCTCCGTCCCGAGCGACGCCCGCACCGTCGTGCCCGTCCCCAGCGGATGCGGCCGCCGCGTCTCGCTGAAGCGCCGCAGCAACGCCGCATCGCTCGCTTCCAGATAAATCACCCGCGTCGGAATCGTCCGCTTCACCGACTTCAGGATCGCCGGCAGCTTCTCCAGTTGCGTTCCCTCGCGCACATCCACCACCAGCGCGGTGCGCGGAATTTCTCCCGATTGCAGCGCCAGCTCGGCAAAACGCGGAATCAGTTCCACCGGCAGATTGTCCACGCAGTAGTAGCCGAGATCCTCGAACGCCTTCAGCGCCGAAGCCTTCCCCGACCCGCTCATGCCGGTGATGACGACCAGTTCCGCATGGGCGTGCGGCTCCCCCTTACGCCCGCGGACTTTCCCCGCCGGGGGCTTTCCCGCCGGGTGCGTGACCTTCTTGATTTTGCTGCGCAGTGGCATGACCGAAATCTTAACATTTCAAGCCGAGCGGAAACGCAAAGGGAATGAACCAGTTGGATACGGCCCGGCGCGCGGCGTGAGGGAATTCCGTAATACCAGAAAGCGAGTGGTGGGCGCTGTAGGATTTGAACCTACGACTTCCACCGTGTGAGGATGGCACTCTACCGCTGAGTTAAGCGCCCGACCATTACAGGTCAACAAATTGCGGTACGTAATTCTAGCATCGTGGGGCCATTTGGAGCCAACAAGGCGCGACCCTGCTTGCGCCTGTTTCTTCCGTTCGCCAACTGCCTGAACCTACCTGTTCATCGCGGCCAATCGCGGCGAAAAACGATCGCTCGAACCCGAACTTATGGGGCCGTTGTGTATACTGCTGCGCATCAAGGAGAGAAGATGACCATCCATCGTTCTCGGCTGTTGCCGTTGTCTGTGTTTTTGCTCGCGCTTACCGCCGTCGCTCCCGGACAGACCAAACCTCGCGCACGCGATCTAGGGATACCCTTCGACGGCACACCCGGCCCCCTCAACGCAATCACCGACGTGAAAGGCGTGGAGGTCGGTCACACTACCCTGATTTCGGGTGAGGGGAAACTGCAAGTCGGTCTCGGCCCGGTGCGAACCGGTGTAACCGCGGTCCTTCCCCGCGGCAAAGACTCCACCGACCAGGTCTTTGCCGGCTGGTATAGCCTCAATGGCAACGGCGAGATGACCGGAACCACCTGGGTGGAAGAATCTGGCTTCCTCGATGGCCCCGTCATGATCACGAATACAAACAGCGTGGGTGTGGTACGGGATGCGGTAATCGCCTGGCGTGTCAAGCATGGCCCGCCTGAAGCGGACGGTTACGCCTGGTCACTGCCGGTGGTGGCGGAAACTTGGGATGGCTACCTGAATGACATCAATGGTTTCCACGTCAAACCCGAGCATGTTTTCCACGCCATCGAGACCGCCCGCGGCGGCCCCGTCGAAGAAGGCAACGTCGGCGGCGGCACCGGCATGATCTGTCAGGAATTCAAAGGCGGAATCGGAACCGCGTCGCGTGTGGTGAACCTCAAAGAAGGAACCTATACGGTCGGAGTGCTGGCGCAGTGCAATTTTGGGGAGCGCGACGAGATGCGTATTGCCGGGGTCCCAGCCGGCCGCGAGATCACCGAGGGAACATTCCGCTGGAGCGACGCCGGTTCCATCATCGTAGTGGTCGCAACCGACGCGCCCCTGCTGCCCACGCAACTGAAGGGGCTGGCCAGGCGAGTGCCGCTCGGCTTGGCTCGGGACGGCAGCTACTCCAGCGATGGCTCCGGCGACATTTTTATCGCCTTTTCCACGGCGAATCCCGGCGCCTCCAAACCAACCGGACTGCACCAACTGACGATGCTGCCCAACGATCAGTTGGACGCGGTTTTCCAAGCAGTAGTCCAGTCGGTGGAGGAAGCAGTCGATAACGCCCTCGTGGCTGCGGAAACCATGACGGGCGTCGATAATCACACAGTCATCGCAGTTCCTCACGATCGTTTGCGGGAAGTACTGAAGAAATACAACCGGCTGGTGAAGTGACCCCGATCCATGGACGGGCCCAATAACGTCTCAGCCCTTCCTCTTGAAAATGAGAATTTCGTGGCCCGGCCGGCGATGTCCGCGGGCTTCATCGCCCCAAAAATAGCGCGCTTCCGGATTCGCCAGTTCGACCATTCCCGCTTCTTCGTAGCCGCTGGAAATGTACTGATTCATCCAAGTGTATATAGCAACCGCTTGAGGGGACCCGGGCCGCTCCAGCCATGAGATCCGAGTATCGACAATAACCACGTAAGCGGGACGATTGGCTTCGACTTCCTGCATCATCTGCTTCTGCATGGCAGGCCAATAAGCCTGGTCTTCCACCAGACTGAACGTGTAGATATAGCCGCTGGCGGAATGGCGATGCGCATAGAAGTAGATCTCCGGCTCCGAGCCCAGCACCATGACGGTGTCGGTCGGTGCCGTGTGCTGGCCCAGATACTCGGCGATCGGCACCGCTTCAACAAACGGATGTCCGGGATACGACAAGTGGCATGCCTGGGCCGGGGTCAGTTTGAAGTAGAACTTGGCGTTACGGTAAATCGCAAGCACCGATATGGCGGCAAACACAATCATTGGCAGAACGGGAAGCCAGCGCGAAGTGGACTTCGCAGTGAGCCAGCGGACGGCGGAAGTAACCGCAACTGCGATCAAAATGGCAACCGCGGGCATCATCAGGATGAAATAGTGCGACCGGAAATAAAGGCCGGGACACACTGCGGCACAGGAAAACACCAGCAGCCCCAAGACAAACACGGCACGGCGGCGGACCGCGGAATTCCAAAACACCGTGGAAACGCCCACGAGCGCGAGTGCCCAGTGCCATGGCGTGAAGCTCAAGATGTAAGCGAAGCTGTTCGACAGATATTTCAACCCTTTGCCTAAGGGCTGGATGGTGGCGTACTGACGCGCATAGGTAAAGGTCCAGAACCAGAAATTGTGGAAGACGCCGGCCCGGTAAAGCAGCGCGCACGTCAGTGCGAATGGCAGCGCTCCCCCGAGCAAGAACATGCCCAACTTTTTTGCCCACGGCGCCCAGTCGCGCGCATTCTTCGGCCACCACTGCGCGACCAGGTAGAAAAATGCAAATGCGCCCAGCAAAATCCCGGGCTGCTTCATCACAAAGGCGACGCCAAACGCCAGC
>JBEKQG010000099.1:0-12900 GCA_049519955.1 Terriglobales bacterium | reverse complement strand
TGCGGCGGAGATGGCGGGACAAGCTTCCGAGGCGAACGAGTATTACGCCGTGCCGGTCAAGACTTGTGAAGGGCCGAGTTTCGGGCGTCCGGCACTGGCAAAGGCGAAGCGGGCGGTCGTGGCCCGGAGGCGGGACTTACTTGTCGTTTACTTCTCGATCCTCTGCAGGCGAAACAGCAGCGTTCCCCAACCCAGCTTGACGCGCATTTGCACCGGCGTGTGACTCGCATCCTCCGAATACCACACCCACAACGGCCCCCTGGACTGGAGCGGGCCAGAGGTGGCTGCGGCCGTAACCATCACGGCGGGGAAGGTTCCGGCGGGCACTTTGATGGTCTCGCGTTTTTCCACCCTGGCGCGGGCCATCGTCGTTTTGCCGTCGCTGATGGGAAACTCGTAGATGGCGCCGAGTTGCAGGGGCAGCGACTGCAGGTAGTAAAAGCCGGTGATGACGTCGGTCGAGCACGCGGCCAGATCGTTTTCGACGTGCTTGGTTTCGCCCGTTTTCAGGTTCTTTTCGTCGAGCGTGCTTTTCCTGCGCGCGTAATCGAAATGGATTGAAGTCTCGCGTTTGTGCGAGCCTTCCTCGCTGTGTTTGAAGATGGAGAGCGAGCAGAACGTCCGCGGATCGAAGTGCGATTCGAAGCGGTCGCGCACCGGGAAGAGCACGTTGACGACCCCGGAAGACTCGGCGGTCGCGGTGACTTTGCGGTCTTTTTCGGCAGGATCCATTCTTACTACAGCGGTGCCGGCGGGAATCAAATGCCACTCCGCCGAATAGACGTAGCTCCGTCCATCGGGAAAAGGATAGTTGGGACGAGGCGGCGCGATCTCGACGGGAGCCGGGCCAATGGTTGCCGTGGGCGGGCCTTGCTGCGCCGCCAGCAGCGCCGCGATCGCCAGGATCATGCAACGGAACAGCCCCTGCGGTAAACGTCTCATGCTCCACGGCAGACTACCACATCGGCTGGAGTATGAGCTTGGCGATGAGGATGGCCAGCATCGCCACGCAGCCAATTCCAGCCTGATATTCGCGGTGTTTCCAGTAGAGCTCGGAAGAGTATGCGCTCCGCTCGGCTCCGTAGGGCGTGAGCCGCGGCCACAGGCGAGGCACGTGGCGGGAGTAGTCGTCATAGCCGGGGAACGCCTGCCGCAAATGGCGCTCTTCTCCGGCGATCACCGGAACATAAATCGCGGCGAACATGGCGACCATGATTGCGGCGATCCACCAACTCCGCGCCGCAATGGCGAAGCCGGCGGCCAGCATCAGCGAGCCCAGATACAGAGGGTTGCGCGTGTAGGCGTAAGGCCCGCTGGTAGTGAGCTGTTGATCTTTCTGCACGTGGCCGGAAGCCAGTCCGCGCAAGACCAGCCCGGGAACCATCATCACCGCGCCCACGACGATCGAGTTCATGGACGGCCGCGCCAGCCAGACATAGACGGCCGCAAATATAAATCCCAGGGGCACGCGGATGCGGCGGGCCACGCGCGACCAGGTATCGCCGGGCGTCTGCGAGGGCTGCCCACCGGATTGTGAAACGTCGTTCACTCTAATTCTGCGTCAGCTTCCGGGCCGCGGCGACAACTTCGGCGGCAGCGATTTCGAGCAACCCCGGTTCCGGCTCGCGGCGCCGGGCATGATCGGTCACGCTGCTCGCGCTGCGCAACACGATCGATTGCGTTCCGAATGGGCCGTTGCGCGCGGGATTTGTCGGACCAAAAATCGCCACCACCGGAATTTTCAAAGCGGACGCCAGATGCATCGGCCCGGTATCGCCGCCGATGAACAGGCGGACCCGTCGCGTGAGCGCGATCAACTCGGAAACAGAACAGCAGACTTTTCGCGCCGCCCCTGCGCTCGCCGCTTCCACGGCCACGGCCAGCGCTTCTTCTCCCGGCCCGTAGTTTACGAGCGAACATAATCCATCTTTTGCGAGTTCCTTGGCAACTTGTCCGTAACGCTCGGCCGGCCAGCGTTTCGCTCCCCAGCCCGCGCCGGGATTGAGGATCACGAAGTTGCTCCCATCGGCCCAAAGGCCGGCAATCTTGGTCTCTGCGTCCGAATCCACGGGAAGCTCCACTTGAGGCGCGGCCATCGCGGTCGCAACGGTCGTTGTTGAAATGCCGGTTGAAATGCCCGCTGAAATGCCCGCTGAAATATCCGCCGTGGAAATGACGGCGCCCGCCAGCGCCAGCGCCTGTTCGACGACGTGAGTTCCGTTC
Source organism: Terriglobales bacterium (assembly GCA_049519955.1). Lineage (GTDB taxonomy): Bacteria > Acidobacteriota > Terriglobia > Terriglobales > Acidobacteriaceae > Acidiflorens. Next base: position 10,677 of record JBEKQG010000099.1, on the reverse strand, counting down.
GTCTCCAACAGTACTTTTCGCGTGTAAAACATGCTGGCCGCATTTTCACGCGGTTGCGCGCCGCCATACACAGTGAGCGCGCCCGACCAGCTTGCCAGCAGCGCCGAGCGTACCGCGCCCTGAAAATCAATCGCCGCGTCGTATTGGATTCCGCGCAACTCGCTCAAGCCCGCGCTCATCTGCAGCCAGGTGTTGAGCGCAAACGGCGCGTGCCGCCATTCCGCCGTGTTCACGGAATGCACGCGATCGACCAGCGGGCGTTGCGGAGAGCGCCGTCCCGACCGCGGATAGCGCAGAGTGCATAGCAACTCCGCCCATCGCTCTTCGACGAGCCATCCCAACGTGGCGTGAGGGAAAGCCTGGCGCAGCGCGGCCACGGCAGGCAGAGTGTGAATGACGTCTCCCATGGCGCTGAGGCGCACGATGAGCAGTTTCTCGAATCGCGGCGCTTCGGCGTCGTAAGAAGCAGATCTGGTCATCGTTGCCGCGGCCCCAGCCGCGAACGAATGATCTCGGTGGCCGAGTGGTCCTTGGGATCGCCCACGATCACGACGCGGCCTCCGCAGGCCTCGACCTCATCGCGCTCGGGGAGGCTCTCCGCCGTGTAGTCCGTGCCCTTGGCGTGAAAATCGGGACAGATTTCGCGAATAATGGCGCGCACGTCTTCTTCGGGAAAAACTACGACGGCATCCACATCCGCCAGCGACGCGAGAATTTCCGCGCGTTCCGCCGCCGGCATCACGGGCCGCCCTTCACCCTTTAGCGTGCGCACGGAGTCATCGGCGTTGACCGCGACAATCAGCTTTCCGCCGAGTTCGCGCGCGGCATGAAGGTAGCGCACATGGCCAACGTGCAGCACATCGAAACAGCCGTTGGCCAGCGTGACGCGCTCGCCGTCGCGCCGCCAGCCGGCGACACGTTGCCGAAGCTCGTCGCGCGAAACAACCTTCCAATGGAGTGATGTGCTCAATGAATCTCGATTGTAGGACGCCGCCGCCCTCAGGGGACGCAGTTATCGCAGCGGTAAACCGCTACAACTCCTGACATCGTAATCCGAAAACGCGCTATTGACGTTATCTATCAATCACTTATCGCCAGTGTCATTCTACAGGCGAAAGTGAGTTCGTAAAGTCAAGTGAAAGTCAGGAGACGCGAAAATGCCAGCCACGACGCCAGAACGCCCAGGACAAGGGTCAATGAGTGTAATGGGGATATTACGTAAACTGTGGGTAAAGGCGACGAAAATCCTGTCACCAGCATACCTCGTTGGCTGTGTAAAATCGTGCTGGAAGCATGAGCCGCGCTATGAACATCGCCAGAGCAGAATCTAAAGTCCACAAGGAAGCGCAGGCCAGACCGTCTCGCGAAGCAGGGTCTTTCACCGGGAAGAAACTGAATGTTGTTCTATGTGTTCTGCTGGCGGCGACGAGCGTCGGGCTTTATAGCCCGGTGATCGGTTATCCGTTCCTCGCCTGGGACGATGGAGGCTACGTGAGGGGGAACTTGCACGTCCAGCACGGCCTGGCCTGGAGCACGATCAAGTGGGCATTCACATCAACCGAGACGGCAGCGTTTTGGATTCCTCTGACCTGGCTCTCACATGCTCTGGACTGTCAGTTCTTTGCCTTGAATCCCGCCGGCCATCATCTGGACAACGTGCTGATTCACGCACTGAACGCGGTCTTGCTGTTTCTGCTGTTGGCATGGATGACGAAGCGAGTGTTCCCGAGCCTGCTGGTCGCGGCTCTGTTCGCCGTGCATCCGCTGAATGTCGAGTCAGTAGCGTGGGTCGCGGAGCGAAAGAACGTGCTGAGCACGCTGTTTTTCTTCTTAGCGATTGCGGCCTATGCCTGGTACGCGCGCAAGCCGGACTGGCGGCGATACCTGCTGTTGGCTGGCCTGTTTGCGGCGGGACTGATGGCGAAGCCGATGGTGATTACGCTGCCATTTGTGCTGTTGCTTCTCGACTATTGGCCGTTCCATAGAACGCCAGCGAGCGCTGGCGCATCCAGCTTAGACGGGGCGACCCCGATTGCGTGGTCGAGACTGGTGCAGGAGAAGGTTCCGCTGCTCGCGCTTTCTGCGGCCTGCGCTGTGATCACCATGAAGACACAGAAAGCGGCGCTGCATACGTTTGCCGAGTTGCCTTTCGCCGTCCGCGTCGAAAACGCCATTGTCTCCTATGCGCTATACCTGTGGAAGATGGTCTGGCCCGCGCGGCTGGCTGCGCTCTACCCTTACCCAACTACCTTGCTTCCGGCGTGGCAGGTGGTTCTGTCAGCGGTGATCCTGGTCGGGGTGACGGTGCTGGTGCTCGCGTTTCGGCGCAAGCGCTACTTGCCCGTTGGATGGTTCTGGTTTTTGGGTACTTTAGTCCCGGTCATCGGCTTGGTGCAGGCGGGGGAACAGTCCATGGCCGATCGCTTTGCCTACGTCCCGTTGATTGGAATCTTCGTGATGACTGCCTGGGGCCTGGACGATTGGGCGGAGGCGAAAAAGGTCCGCACGCTCAAGCGGGTATTTCCGGCTTTGTGCGTGTTGACCGCACTCGGTTTCGCCACCTCGCGTCAGATGAGGACATGGGAAAACGACTACACTCTGTGGACGCATGCGCTGACTGTGACAGAGAACAATCCATATGCGAATGGCATGTTGGCCATGGCATTATTGAATCCGGACTTAGCCGCGACGGCGAGCAGGCTCGGTGGATTAGACACAAGGGAGAAGCGGATGAACGAAGTCCGCCGGCAGTTCCAGCAAGCTTTGGAGCTTTGCCAGAAGCATCCGGATGCCCGCCCGCAGGACAAGGCCATATTGTTGAACGATCTCGGTTGGCTAGATCGAGTGCAGAATCGCATGGATGAAAGCCGCCGGCACTATGAAGAAGCTCTGGTAAGTTATCGAGAGCTGGCGCAGCTGAATCCTGACGTGTACTTGCCAGACGTTGCGTCGGCTTTGTACAACTTGGCGTTTACGGAGGGACTGGAAAACCGATTCGAGGAAGCGCGCCAGCACTACGAGGAGGCCTTAAAGATTCGACGGCAGTTGGCGGAACAGAGTCCCGCCCTATACTTGCCGGACTTGGCGATAACCCTGAGCAAGCTCGGGCCTGTCGATGTTGTGCAGAATCGTATGGAGGATGCACGCCAACACCTGGAAGAGGCTCTAGGTATTTACCGGCAGTTGGCAAAGCAGGATCCGGCCGTCCACCTGCCGAACATGGTAATGGCTCTGACGGACTTGGGAAATTTAGATCGACAGCAGAACCGGTTGAACGAGGCCCGCCAGCACCTCGAAGCCGCCCTTGAGGTCTGTCGTCCGCTCGCAGAGCAGAATCCAGCCGCTCAGCTTCCGAATGTCGCGATTGTGTTGTCCGATTTGGGAGATCTGGAGCGACAGGAGAACCATCTGAACGAAGCCCGCCTGCGCTTCCAGGCAGCTCTAAGAGCGTACCGGCAGCTAGCTCAGGAGAATTCTCCCGTTCCAGCCGACATGGTCACTACATTGAACAGCTTGGGAGATCTGTACCTGCACCAGAACCAGATAGACGAAGCCCGCCAGTGTTATGAGGAATTATTGAGGGTTTACCGTGAACTGGCGAAAGAAGACCCGGCGAAGTACCTACCGGACGTAGCACATACTTTGAGCTATCTGGGCTTCTTGAATCGCCTCCAGAAGCGGACGGAAGAGTCCCGCGCGTGCTACACCGAGGCCATGGACATCTACCGAAACCTATCTCAACGCGATCCAGGACAGTATGGCGGCGAGGTGGGCCGAACCGCGGCTGCTTTGAGTGAACTGGGAAGGGGTCCTTCGTCCCGATAGGAATGGGTCACAGGTCAGGCCAGATGATTGGCAAAGTACCTTAACCGTCCTCAAACTGTCGTAACAGGCGATTACACTCAGAACCCCCGAACCGCGAAAACGAAGACAGGGAAACCGGCAGAGCTTGGACGGGGCCCTTCGGCTACGCTCAGGGCAAGCTCCGCCCCGTCCTCACACTCGAATGCTCGCGAGCTAATGTTCGCGGGCCACCGGCGGCGTTCTTTCGAGCGCCTCCAGCAACTCCTGCTGGCTCACCGTGGCCGTGCCGCGCTTCATCACCACGATGCCGCCCGCGTAGTTCGCCAGATGCGCGGCCTCTTCGGCGGTTGCGCCGGCGGCCAGGGCAGCGGTAAACGTTGCGATCACGGTATCGCCGGCTCCGGTCACGTCGGTGACTTCATCGCTGCCCTGGATCGGAATATCCACCGGCTTGTGGCGGCGCGGGAAGACCACCATGCCGTCCTTGCCGCGCGTAATCAGCAGCGACTCCAAATTCATCTCGCCCACGATCTGGACTCCAGCGGCCAGAAGGCGCTCCCAACCGTTGTCATTGTCATTGTCGTTGCCATTGCCGTTGCCGTTGCCGATGCGGATGCCAAGAACTTCCTCGACCTCGGACTCATTCGGCGTGGCCGCCGTGATGCCGGAAAATTCGAGCAGGCGATGGCGCGAATCGAGCGTCACCGGGACTTTGTCGATCCCGCGCTTGTCGCGAATCACATTCAGCAGTGTTGGCGTGGCCGCGCCGTATCCATAGTCGGAAACCAGCAGCGCATCGGAAGCCCGGGCGTATTCGCGGGCGCTCAGCACGAGTTCGCGGCGGAGATGCGAATTCGGGCCCTCGGCGGGCTCGCGGTCAAGCCGCACCACCTGTTGTCCGGCGGTGTGCGCGAATCCGGCCAGGATGCGCGTCTTGGTCACGGTGGTGTAGCTCTTGTCTTTCAGAACACCGCTGACCGGAATGCGCTTGTGGCGAAAAGCGCGCAGCAACTGCTTTCCCGGCTCGTCGTCGCCCACTACGCCAACCGGCAGGACGTTCACTCCGAGGTCGGCGAGATTGCAGATGGCGTTGGCGCCGCCGCCAGGGACCACGGTGCGATCGCGGTGCTTCAAGATCAGCACGGGCGCTTCGCGCGAGACGCGAGAAATTTCGCCGAACACGAACTCGTCGGCGACCAGGTCCGCGAGGACGGTGATCGTGAGCTTGGGAAAAGACTCGACAATTTTCCGCAGGCGGTCGTTCTCTTTAATATGCTTGGTCATCAAGATGCTGGTCCATCCAATACTTGGCTACATGCGCCAATCAAGATTTTCTCACGAGCGGGTCTTCCGGTTCGTAATTCTCGCCAAAATGGCATCCACAGCGTCGGCGGGATCGTCGAGCGTGAGCTTGAGCGAGGCGACAGCAAGTGGCGCGAGCCTTTCCTGCAACGCCTCCAGATTGACCGCGTCTTTTTCCGTGGTCAGGTAGCCGCCCGCGCCGAGTTTGCCGCCCATGGCCAGCAGGCGCTCGATGTCGCGAATGTCATAAGCATGATGGTCGCGAAAGATAACTTCCGCCGCGGACGCGATTCCGGCGGCTCGCACCTGAGCAAAGAACTGTTCGGGTCTCGCGATACCGCAGAAGACAACGGGGGCGGAAGGCATGTTCGGGAGAACGAGAGCGCGCGCGATTCGCCAGATTGGTTTTTGCTGGAACACGGCGAGGGAGACGCGGCTAGCCGCGTCTCTACGGGAAGACGGATCGTCCGCCGCCAATCCCATGGGCAGCACAATCGCATCCGCGCGTGCGAGCGACGACAGCGGCTCGCGCAGCCGTCCCGAGGGCAGCAACCGGTCGTCGAAGTCGCGCTCCGTCATCAGCACGATGTCGAAGTCGCGAGCCAGCGAGCGGTGCTGAAAACCGTCGTCGAGGATGTGCAGTTGCGGCTGAAATTTCCGCTCGGCGACTCGTCCCGCCTCATAGCGGCTTTCACCGACAATGACCGGAACGCCCAGCCGCCGTGCGATCAGCAGCGGCTCATCGCCGAAGTCGGCGGCGTTGCCATCGGGATCAACCACGCGGACGCCGCGAGTCTTGCGGCCGTATCCACGCGAGAGCACGTCGAACGGAATGCCGCGCGCCTGCAGCAATTCGCCGAGCGCAATTACGAACGGGGTCTTACCCGTGCCGCCCGCCGACAAATTCCCGACGCTGACCACGGGCTGCTTCAGCCGCCGCGAAGTTAGCACGCCGCGATCGAACAGTGTGTTTCGCAGCGCGGCCGTCGCACCGTAGAGCGAGGTGAGTGGATTCATGCGGGGCCCTCGCGCGCAGCCTGCCCGCTCATCGTTTCGGTTCCCATCAGTTCGAGCAGCGCCCCGATCGTCCTCGCCGTAGCGCCGCGCTGCGATTCGAGCGCCCCGAGCGCGTTGCGTCCGAGCGTGGCGCGTTCGTCGCCGTTCTCGAGCAGCTCCATGAAAACCAGCGGCAGCTCCGCCAGCCCAACGATGCGGACGGCATTGCGACTGGCAAAAAAGTTAATTACGTCGCGAAAGTTCTCGTAGTGGTTGCCGGTGACGATCGGAACGCCATGAAGCGCGGGCTCAAGTATGTTGTGTCCGCCGCGCGGAACCAGGCTGCCGCCGACGAACGCGACCGTGGCCAGCGAATAGAGCGCCGCCAACTCCCCGATGCTGTCCACCAGAAACACGCCGCCAGCAAGCGCCTCGCCGCGCCACAACGAACGCCGCCAGATCCGGAAGCCGAGCTTCTCGACGAGCTCGGCAACCTCCGCAAAGCGCTCAAAATGCCGGGGCGCAAGAACCATCACGGCTTTTGGATAATTGGCCAGGATGTTGCGAAACACCGAGAGCAGCGGGCCTTCCTCGCCATCCATCGTGCTGCCGCACACCAGCACCGGCCCCGCTTGGGAGCGGCGGAAGCTCTCACCAAGACTCGCAACCATCGGCGGCGATGGCGGTGGCGCCACATCGAATTTCAAGTTGCCGGTCATCTTGACTTTGGCTTCGTCCGCGCCAATTTCGATGAGCCGCTGCCGGTCTTCTTCCGTCTGGGCCAAAAATAAATCGACGCTCCCCAACGTCCTCCCGAGCAATTTCGGAAGCCAGAAGCGGAAGCGCTTGTAGCGCGGAAACGAGCGGTCGGAAATGCGGCAGTTGATCACGGCAATCCGCGCTCCGCTCCGCTTTGCCAGACGAAAAAAATTTGGCCAGAATTCAGTTTCGGCGACGACCACAAGTTCCGGGCGCAGCGCGTCTAAGTAGGGCCGCATGGCGAAGGCGAAGTCCAGCGGAAAGTAGAAGACGTTCTCCGCGCCGAAGCGCTGCGCGGCGAGTTTCTGCCCCGTGCTGGTGGTCGTCGAAACCAGCACGCGATGAGAAGGAAATTCCTGTTGCAGAGCTTTGACGACGGCGCTCGAAGCCACAACCTCGCCCACCGAAACCGCGTGCACCCAGATTGCCGGTTTCTCGCCGCGACCGGCCAAGGCGGGCGGGACCGCGCCGAACCTCTGCCGCAAGCCCGCCCGATACTTGCCGTGCCGCAGCATTTGCAGCAGCCAGTAGGGCAGCGTCAGCGTCAGGAAAAAAGCGAGCAGCGCACTGTAGAGCGCGTACATGATTGCTTACATGAGAGAAGTCCCATTCTAAATGGCCCGTCAAAATTCGATAGTCGATTGCCACGATCCAGCGTCTCTCGCGCTGGCGGCATCCTAATTGTCGACCTGGGCTGCGAGCTGCGAGCTTCGGGCTGCGAGCGAACACGAATCGCTGGCTCGCGGATCGTAGCCCGTAGCTCGCAGCCATCTCCTATAATCCACGTATGCATAATGCGGCCATGCAAGAATCGCCTCGCGCGCCCACGCCACAAGCCTGGCATTTTGCGGCGGTCTGCGCTTTTGTGCTCGTCTGCTGCCTGTGCGCTATTGCGGCCAAGGAATTCGTCATGCCCACGGCCTATCCCGCCCGCACCTACCCGGCGCACGACGATCACCCCATGGAAAAAGTCGCGGTCGCGGTCGATCCCTATGACCTGGAGGACAAAGCTTCGATCTTCAGCGTCAACTTCCGCGAGTCTGGTTACATGCCGGTCTTTTTCGTAATCACGAACGACGGCGACCAGCCCATCTCACTCGTCGGCATGAAGGCGCAGATGAATACCAAGGACCGCAGCAAGCTGTTCCCCGCCACCATGGACGATCTGGAACGCAGGCTCTCGCGGCCCTCGCGGAACGACCGCCCGAATACGTTGCCGATTCCGCTGCCAAGAAAAGAAGTGAAAGGAGGCGTGAGCCGCAAGACGTGGGATGAAATCGAGCGGGCGCGGTTTGGAGCCCAGGCCGTCGAGCCGCATTCCACGGTGCGCGGCTTCCTGTTTTTCGATGTCCTGGACATTTCGAATCCGCTGGCTGGCGCCAATTTCTATCTGATGGGAGTGCGCGACGCGAAAGGCACGGAGCTGATGTATTTCGAAATTCCGATGGAAAAATACTTGAGCGCGCCGGAAGTGAAGAGACCGTAAGTGTTCATTCGCGATGGAGCGACGGGCGTCCGCGCTCGGCCAGCTATAATCTTCCGATATGGCGAGCAGTCCAGCCCTTTCCGCCGATCTCCTCGCAAAATATGAGCCGGTCATCGGACTCGAAGTCCACGTACAACTGCTGACCGCGTCGAAGATCTTTTGCTCGTGCTCGACTCGTTTTGGCGATCCGCCCAATACGAATGTCTGCCCCGTGTGTCTCGGATTTCCGGGGGCCTTGCCGGTGCTGAACCGCAAGGCCGTCGAGTTCGCAGTTCTAGCGGCGATGGCGTTGCAATGCCGCATCAATGAAGTTTCCATCTTTGCGCGCAAGAATTATTTTTATCCCGACCTGCCCAAGGGCTACCAGATTTCGCAGTACGACAAGCCGCTGGCGGAGTTTGGATTCATCGACATCGATGTAAGCGGCGGGAAGAAAAAAATCGGCATCACCCGGCTGCACCTTGAAGAAGATGCGGGCAAGAGCCTGCACGAGGGCTTCGCCGACTCCGCTCATAAGACCGCGATCGATCTGAACCGCACCGGCGTGCCCCTGGCCGAGATCGTCAGCGAGCCCGACATGCGCTCGCCCGAGGAAGCCTACGAGTACCTCACCCGGCTCAAGGAAATCATCCTCTACACCGGCGTCAGCGACTGCAACATGGAGGAAGGCTCTCTGCGCTGCGACGCCAACGTCAGCGTGCGCCCTCGCGGACAGAAAGAATTTGGCACCAAATCCGAGATCAAGAACGTCAACTCGTTCCGCTTCATCAAGCAGGCGCTCGAGTACGAGATCGAGCGCCACATTGGCGTTCTCGAATCCGGTGGCCGGATCGCGCAGGAAACGCGCCTCTACAACGCCAGCGAAGGCAAGACGTACAGCATGCGCTCGAAAGAGCAGGCGCACGACTATCGCTATTTTCCCGAGCCCGATCTACTTCCTTTGGTGGTCGATGAAAAATGGCAAGCCGCGATCCGCGCGAGTTTGCCCGAACTTCCCGAAGCGCGCCGCCAGCGCATGATCGAGGACTACGGCATCACCGCCGGCGACGCCCATACGCTGACGCTGACGCGGGCGCTGGCCGATCAATTCGAGTCCGCCGCCCGCGCGGCAAAAAATCCCAAGCGCGTCGCCAACCTGGTGCAGAGCGAACTGCTCGGACGTCTGAAGGCGCAGGGCCTGGAACTCAAGCAATCGCCAATTTCGATGGCGGGAGTCGCGGCCTCGGCCGATTTGGTCGAGGCGGGCGCAATCTCGGGCAAAATGCTGAAAGATCTTTACGATCTCTGCTTCGAGCGCAAGCAAGACTTCCCTGCCGTTTATGAGGCGGAGGGCAGTCCCGTGCAATCGCGCGACACATCGGCGCTGGAGAAGCTCGCGGACGAATTAATCGCAGCGAATCCCAGGCAGGTGGAGCAGTATCGAGCGGGCAAGAAAAGCATGATCGGATTTTTCGTCGGCCAGGCGATGAAAGCCTCGAAGGGGCAGGCCAATCCGCAGTTGGTGAACGAGGTATTGACCAAGAAGCTGGAAGGGTAGCAGCGTGTATTTCCTGTAGAGACGCGGCTTGCCGCGTCCCGGCGTTGCCGGGCTGCCCGAGACGGGGCAAGCCCCGTCTCTACAGGGAGGAATCGGGGGGAAGGAATCGGCCCTACTTCGCCGCTCCCAGGTCCTTCAGCACTTCATTCGCGTAATAGTTCGCGACTTTGGCGGCGTCGCGCAGGCTTTCGTAGTATGCCGCTTTCAACAACTGCTCCCGCCGGTCGCGCAACTGCTGGCGGATCGCCTGCTGCACCCGCGGATCGTTCAAGTCCCGCTGGCCCGCCGGTTCTTTGGCAATCAGTTTCACGATCATGTAAGCGGCCGGCTGACGATTGGCCGGATTTACGATGGGAATCATCGGCGTATATTGGCCCGGCTTCAGTTTCATCACCGCGTCGCGGGTTGCCGGGTCGGCGGTCTTGAGCGCCGATTCGGGAGCCATCCCCAAATCGCCGCCGTTGTTGCTGGTCTCTGGGTCCTCGGAATAATTCATGGCCAGCGTAGCGAAGTCGTCGCCGCTGTCGAGGCGGTTCGCGATCATCTCGATTTTTTTGCGCGCCTCGGCATCGTTCTGCGCTTTGCTGTTTTGCAGGTTTTTTACCTGGGCGTTGGGCATCCCAGAAACCATGATCTTGGCCAGATGATACTGCGCTTCGATCAGGTTGAACTCGGCCTTGTGCTCGTTGTAGTAGCCGGAAACGTCCTGGTCGGTGATGTTGATGCGCGAGGTGATTTCCTTGTTCAACACCTTGTCGCGGGTGAGCGAGCGCCGCAGGTCGCGCTTGAAGTC
>JBEKQG010000098.1:0-12950 GCA_049519955.1 Terriglobales bacterium | reverse complement strand
ACCCGTTCCTCCGGCGACAAGTAACTGAATATATGGTTCTGCTGATCGTCTGCTCCTCGCATGCTTCTTCGTAACATACACGGCTGTGGATTGGGAGTAGTTTTTCAGCAGCGTGCTAGAGGCTTGCACTTGTGAACATTGAACTGGCCTTGGATGGCCGACTGCGAATTCTCCCGCTCGGGATCGCCGGAGAACTGTGCGTTACACCGTTCGCAGATGCCGAGTGCCGGGATGTTTCTGACTCGCTTTACGATCCGGAGATTGCGTTTGGGCATATTCAGAGTCTAGCGCATCGTGGAGGATGGGCCTAGACCTGTGGAAATCAAACGGCACCGCTACCCCGCTTCTCTCGCGAAAACCTCGACCGCAAACCACTGCACAACCGAGTCAATCGTAACTCGATCGGGAATGGGCCGCCAGTTGGCCCTCATGAGGCGTGGTCTGGAAGCGGCGGCTCCGAGTCGTCTGTCACTTGAAGCCTGTGATCCAAGTCACAGCCTGCGGTTCCGGGAACATGCAGGATAGGGCTTAGGAAAGGGAGACTGACATTGTGTCGACGCCGCCTACGCCGGGCCAGTTGAGTTCCGAACTGTTGCAAGCCCTTGATGGGATCAAGTCGGTCCGGGTGTTCCCGAAAGGCGCCGCGCTGTTTCAGCGGGGTTCCCCGGTAGCGGGAGTTTATGTGGTGGAGAGCGGCGAGGTTTGCATCCTGCTGCCGACCGGTCAGAGGCAAAAGCAGCTTCTGGAGACGGTGGGCCCTGGGACCGTGCTCGGACTGAGCGAGACGATGAGCGGGGAAAAGTGCCGGATCACCGCGGAAGCGGGCGCCGAAACGACAGTGGCGTTCATTCCGCGCGCAGAGTTCCTGGAGTTTCTGCGGGAACGGGCCGATTTTTGCATGCAGGTGGTGAGGCTGTTGAGCGAAGATTTGCACGCACTCTACCACAAATTCCGCAGCATCAGCGCTCATCCGGGGCGTCCGCGGCACCGGCCTCTGAACGAACGGCTGAACTAGGTCAGGTGTTAGGTATCAGGTCTCAGGTTTTAGGCATGGAGATTGATGGCTGGAAGTTTTAGACCCGAGACCCGAGACCTAACAGCTAACACCTGAGACCTCACGCCTGCCCTTCCTAGTTCGCCTTGAAGTTGATGGTGATCTGCGTCTGGATTTCGACGGGCGCGCCATCGAGGTAGTACGGTTTGTATCTCCATTGGCGGACAGCTTCCACCGCAGCGCGCGCAAGAATGGCCTCTCCACTGAGCACTTTCACATTGGTCACGCTGCCCTCTTTGCCGATGGTGGCTTCGATTTGCACCGTGCCCTCGGCGTGAATCGCGACCGCGGCTCGCGGATACTGCGGTTGGACCCGCTTGATCAGAAGCCCCTGGGATACACCTTGGGAAATTCTCAGGGTGGTCAGCGAGAGTTTGGGAACGCTTGATGCTGCCGAGGACATCAGTCCGGTCAAGTTGCTGTCGTCGGCGGACGCTATGGTGAGCGGCGGCGCGGATTCCTCGGCTTGGGTCTGGGTTGTTTTTTCCGTGGCGGCCGGCTTGACGAGGGTGGGCGCGGCATCGGTTTTCTTTGCCATCGCTGGAGAAATCCCCTCGCCAACCGCCAGTTTTCCCGGCGTTGCCGCCGTTTTGGAAGCAACGGCTTGATAGGCGGCACTCGCGTGGCCGGGTGTGGTCGCCGGAGTCGGCACTGGCGAGGTTCCCAGGGCCGCGGCAGGCTGCCCCGCATGAAGCGCGCTTGCGGCCTGCGGAGCGCTGGGTTTGGCCAGCTTGCCATAACCAAGATAGCCGAGCGCGGCCAGAACCAGCACAACCCCCGCTGCGATCAGAATTTTCTTGCTGCCACCAGATCCACCGGAATCTCTTTCGTCCAATGCGCCAAACGACGGAGCGTCGCTGACGCGGGGCAAACTTAGCGTGGCAGCGGATTCGGGAGCGGCATCGTGCAGCGCAATGCCGGAAGTTGGTTTGTCAGAAGTTGGCTTGTAAGAGAACGGCTTATCGGGCGCCGGTTTGGCGGGCTCCAATTCAACTGTCTTGTTCTCTTTTGCGGGCGGCGCAGTGACTTCTTTTGCCGGAGCCGGAGCTGCGGCCGATCCCGAGGCCAAGGTGAAAATGGAGCCAGGATTTTGGGCGAGCACAGCCGCGCCGGCGATGTTTGCCGCGTCGTTTTTGGCTGCGTCGCTCTTGATCGTGTCGTTCTTAACTACGTCGCTTTTAACTACGCCACTGTTAACCACAGCAGCGGCGGCTGTCTGGCGCGCTTCCACTACCGGCTGAGTTGCGACCGTAACCGCGGTTTGCAGTGCAGGCGCGGGAACCACCGCCGGCTTGTCCTCAATTTTTGCCGACGCTGCCATAGCCGGCAGCTCCGCGGGAATCGCCGCTGGAATAGAAGCCGCCAGCGGAGCCTGAGATGCAGAAATCTCGGGACGGTTCGCCGGTTGAGCAATCGCCGCCGCTTCCGGACTTGCCGGCTGCGATGAACTGCCCGCGGAAACAGAAGCTGTTCTGGCGGGCATTGCGGAAGTTGCCGCGCTGGCGGCGGCGGCATCGGAATTCTTCCGCAGAAGTCCGCGCGCGACTCGAAGTGTGCCCTTGGCCTGCTCGAGGTTGATCGGCTTGGTCAGCAAAAGGTTGGCGCCGATGCGGTAGGCCTTGGCCACGCCCGTTTGTCCTTCGACCAGCGCGATGGCCAGCGAATTCTGATTGGAACTGGAATTCCTCGCGCTCTTGAAGAGCAGGGAAGCGTTCTGATCGTCCCCGCAGTCGACGACCAGGGCGTCGTAACGCTGCGCCATCAACTGCTTGACCGCGGCAAATGGTTCATGGACTGGCTCTACCGTAAAGTCCAGTTCGGTGAACACCTGACTTACAACGCGAGCGAGTTTTTCGTCGGGGCAGAAGAGCAACGCTTGGTAACCCATAATAAGGCCATCGTAGGTAATGATGTGGGTACCAGCAAGTTACGAGGGTAATTAAAGTACCGCGGATTCGTTGGCGGATTTCGCGGGTTGCAGTTGGTAGCGAGGGGTGTCGTTGGTCGTTCGTCGTTAGTCGCTGGTCGTTAGTCGTTCGCGGTCTGTCGTCTCGTCCGGACAGCATGGACTCGGAGGCCAACAACTAACGACAAATGACCATCGACTAACGACGTTCTACCTCGTCCACGATTAGGGCCGCTGAAAGTCGACGATTACGATGGTCTGGAAGGGCAGTGTCTTTCCGTCGCGCAGGTAGGGCCGATAGTGCCACTGCTTTACGGCTTCGATGGCTGCGGCCGCCTGGGTAGCGTTTCCCTCAACCAGGCGCAGGCCCTGAACCTTGCCGGTCTCATCGACGGCCACCTTGAGGACCACCGTTCCTTGCGTTTCGCCGGGCTGCGCTTCGACGGGATATTTGGGCGGAACGCTGTGATCGAGCCGCTTTTCCGCGCCCTTGGAGGAGAGAATGACGGCGCTATTCTCGTCTGGAAGTTGGGTGTCGACTGCGGGCGCGGCAGCGGACGCGGTGGGCGAACCGGCAGACGGGCCTGCCGCTGAAGTCGTTGCGGAATTTGGCGGGGCATTCGGGACGGCTGAAGGCGTGGGGTTGGAATCGGTTGGCGATCCCGGCATCGGCGCCGAGGTTGTGGCTGGAGCCATGTGAGCCGGAGGTTGCGCGAGATTCGCTGCCCGAGCAGGCGGCTTCATTTGCGGTTGGCTCGCCATTTTGGCGAGGGCCAGCAAGCGATCAATCTGCGGTTGCGCGATGGCTCGGAACCCAGGCTGATAGGTCCAAGCGGCATAAAAGCCGGCGGCGGCGAGCGCCAACATCAGCAACGCGAGCAGCGGGCCATATTTTCTTGGCTGGCTTTGCCGAAAGGACGAAAACGCCGGGACATCCGCTTTCGTTGCCGGTTGCCGAGGCGTCGCCTTGTTCAGTCCCGAAGTTTTCAGTTGCGTACCGTCCAGCTCCGACCGCTCCAGTTCCGCGAGCACGGGGTCGTCGGAGGGTACTGCTGAGCGCGCGGGCTTCGGACTTGGCGAAGCGGTGCGATCCGAAGATGTCTCCGACAAAGGCGAGGCTGAGGATGGCGAAAAAGAAGATGCAGGTTCCAGATTCAACTCTGGAGCGGGTGCTGCGGGATCGAGTTTGTCCACGGCGGAATGCGTCTTCGCCGTGAGGCCTGACGCGGGGAGCGGCGCGCCTGAAGCCGGTTCGGGAGTAGCGGTTGGAACAAAAACTGGAATGGCAGTTGGAACGAAGGCGGGAGCGGGCTCGGCAAAGCTCGTCAGTTGTGGAGAATCGGCTGCTGTCCGCGCAGGCTCGCCAGCCATCACCAAGGTGGCCATGCCTGCGCTTGCCAGGGTCATGTTCGCGGGCTGCCTGGGAACATTCTCGTTCGCCGCAGCTTCTCTTCGCACACGGCTGACTGCGGTGCGGATGGTGCTCCGCGCCTGGTCTTTCGCGACCGGCTTAGTCAGAATCAGTTCCGCGCCGAGGCGAAACGCAGTGGGCAGACCGGCGCGGCCATCGACAATGGCGATGGGGACAGGATTGTCGCCGTCTTTACCGCGACGGCAAACGTCAAAGATCAGCTTGGCTGCCGGCAGATTTTCGCAATCGACCAGCACCAGGTCGAAGCTGTGCGAATTGAGTTTCTGGGCAGCGGACACTGCGTCCAGGGGACGCTCGCAAGTGACCGACATCTCTTGCAAGACGCCAGTAATTGCGCTGACCGCCTGATCGTCGGGCGACAACAGCAGAGCACGAGGCATAGTTACTCCATGCTAGGAACCGGCGCCGAAAGCCGCAAGTTACTGGGGTAAGCGGGGCGCTTCCAATCGTTTCAGGGAAGCTGCCGTTTGCCTCCGAAGCCAGTGAGGGGCGGTCTTTGTTCCAGAAAGACCGCCGCTACTTCCTCGGATGATAAATATCGGTGGCCTGGCCGTAGAAGATTTCCGCCGCTTCCATCATGGTCTCCGACATGGTTGGGTGCGGATGGATGGTCATGCCGACATCGGCCGCCAGGGCGCACATTTCGATGGCCAGCACACCTTCGGCGATCAGTTCGCCCGCGCCCGCGCCAACGATGCCGACGCCGAGCACGCGCTCCGTCTTCGGATCGATGAGCAGCTTGGTCAGGCCTTCGGGCCGGTCGAGGGTGATGGCGCGGCCGGAAGCGGCCCACGGAAATTTAGCGACGGTGATCTCGCGTCCTTGTTCCTTGGCCTGCGTTTCGGTCAGTCCAGCCCACGCGATTTCGGGATCGGTGAACACGACCGCGGGAATCGCGTTGGGCTCGAACGCAACTTTGTGACCGGCGATGGCTTCGACGGCGCAGCGGCCCTCGTGCATGGCCTTGTGGGCCAGCATCGGTTCACCAGCAACGTCGCCGATGGCGTAGATGGTGGGCTCGGCGGTCTGGCGCTGCTCGTTGATTTCGATGAATCCCTTTTGGTTGACTTTGACTTTCGTCTGGTCGAGGCCGGGGATTTCTGAATTCGGGCGGCGCCCCACGGACATCAGCACGCGGTCGAATACTTGCTCTTTTTCCTTTACGTTGGGGCCGTCGAGAGTGACGCGAATGCCGGTTTTTTCGTCCTTGAGCGATTTGACGGTAGTGTTGAGCAGAATGGCGGAGAAGAGTTTTTCCAGGCGTTTGTGCAGCGGCAGCACCAGGTCGCGGTCGGCACCGGGCAGCAAGCCGGGCATCATTTCTACGACGGTGACTTTGCTGCCCAGCGTGGCGTAAACCGATCCCAGTTCGACTCCGATGTAGCCGCCGCCGATGACGAGCAGCGTTTTGGGAATGTCGGGCAGGTCGAGAGCCCCGGTCGAATCCATGAGGCGCGGGCTTTCGAGCTTGAGGCTGGGCACGACGGTCGGACGCGATCCGGTGGCGATGACGATGCGATCGAAGGTCAGATTTTCTTCGCCGCCAGCCGCAGTCTTCGTCACTTTCAGCGTGGTCGCATTCACGGTCGAACTTACGAAAGCCGCTTTCCCCTGCACGAACTGCACCGAGCGCTGCTTGCACAACTGCCCCAGGCCACCGGTCAGTTTTTTGATGACACTCTCTTTCCATCCCCGGAGCTTGTCGAGATCGATCTTGGGTTCACCGAATTCGACGCCCCAGTTCTTGGCTTGCTCAGCTTCTTCCAGCAGCTTGGCCACATGCAGCAGCGCCTTGGAGGGGATGCATCCGCGATAGAGGCAGACGCCGCCGGGGTTAGCCTGCGGATCGATCAGCGTAACTTTCATGCCCAGATCGGCAGCCAGAAATGCGGTTGCGTAGCCGCCGGGACCGCCACCGATTACTGCCACACGAAGATTCGATAATTCCGACATATTTACTCATCCTCTACAATCAGCTTTACAAAAGGTGAAGCACTCGTAAAAGGAAAATGGTAAGCCAGAAGATGAATCCGAAAGCCATCCATTTCCAAACTTCCCGATACCTTCTCGCGTAGCCTCTGCTTCCGTAGTATGCCCCGATAAAAAGACCGGAAAATCCCAGAGGGAAGGGTGCGATTAGCAGCAGAATTCGAAACGGCCACTGGAGAGGGATATGTGCTTTGGCGTTGTCATCATCCTTTTCTTTGGATGCGACGAGTTCTAGGTCTTCAATTTGCCGATTGTCTAGATTCCTCTTGGCGATTTCGCGTTCTAATTCCTCGATCGCCAGTTTTTCATACTCGTCGCGGTGCGCTAAAGCGTGGAACAGTTCCTCGTCCGACTTGTCGGCCCAGATCTTGTCAAAGGTATCAGGAGAACCCGTCATTGTTATTTCTCCTTAGACTCACAGCCATCGCTAGATTGAGCGCTGCCTAGAATTCTTTTCGGCGATGGTTCTTTACCCCTGCACACTCAGCAGGAACGGCTGCTCGAAGGCTTCCGCGATCCAGCGCAGGAAGCGCGCGGCGTCGGCACCATCGATCAACCGGTGATCGTACGAGAGGGAGAGGGGAAGAATCAAGCGCGGCTCGAATTTGTCTTTGTCGTGCACCCACTCCGGCTCCATGCGCGAACGCGACAGGCCTAGAATCGCGACTTCGGGATGATTCACGATGGGAGAGAACCCAGTGCCGCCGATTCCTCCGAGATTGGTGATGGTAAATGTTCCGCCTTCCATCTCTTCGGGAGTGAGCTTGCGCTCCCGTGCTTTCTTCGAGAGCTGCGTCATCTCCGCCGCCAGCTCGACGATATTTTTTTTGTCCACGTCGCGAATCACGGGCACCAGCAGCCCGCGGTCCGTGTCCACGGCAACGCCGATGTTGACGTACTGCTTGTAGACGATTTCCTCCTTTGCCATGTCAATCGAGGCATTGAACTGAGGAAATGCCTTCAATGCCGCCGAACACACTTTCAGCGCGATGGCCGTCACCGTCACCTTGCCGCCGGCTTCTTCGGCGCGTGGCGCGAAACGGGCTCGCAACTGTTCGAGTTCGGTGATGTTGGCGCGGTCCTGCTGCGTGACGTGCGGAATTGTGTTCCAGGCTAGGCGAAGGTGCTCGGCGGTTTTGCGCCGCACTCCGCGCATGGAGACGCGCTCTGTTTTGCCCCACTTGGCGAAGTCGGGCAGGTCGGGCTCGGCGAAAGTCCCGCGCGGAGTCTGCGCCGCCGCGGCCGCAGCGATTAGTGCATTCTTGGCGCACAGCTTCACATCGTCTTCACTGATGCGTCCGCCGGGGCCGCTGCCTAGAACGCTGTGAATGTCCACTCCAATTTCGCGCGCCAGACGGCGCACATGCGGAGCTGCCGGCGCTGGATCGCGGTTGGTGCCCGCAACCTTGCCGAGCTGCACGGGCATGGTGAATACAGGCGCCGCAGCTTGCGGCTGGTCCGGCGGGAGCGCCTGTTCTTCCGTCTTGCCTTCGGCGCGCATGGCCAGTTGAAACGCGAGTCGCGCCGATTGCTGGCCGGAGATATGTTCCACGGGCTCGTGCTTGGGAGCGCGTTCCACCGGCGCGGCTGCATCTCCATCCAGCGTAAAGACGACCTCGCCAACCTTGACCTTCTGACCCTCTTTGACCTTGATCTCGCGCACCACGCCGCCGGTCGCGGACGGAACTTCAATTACGGCCTTATCGGTTTCGAGTTCCATGACGGGCTGGCCCGCGGCGATGGTGTCGCCGGGCTTGATCATCAAGCGCACCAGGTCG
The DNA here is from genome assembly GCA_049519955.1 of Terriglobales bacterium. Classification (GTDB taxonomy): domain Bacteria; phylum Acidobacteriota; class Terriglobia; order Terriglobales; family Acidobacteriaceae; genus Acidiflorens. Next base: position 4,791 of record JBEKQG010000098.1, on the reverse strand, counting down.
CCGCTCTCGATGTTCTCACCCAGTTCGGGCAGCTTGAATTCCGTCGGCATTCGCTCCTTGTCCGTCTAGTCCTTCAGAGTTTGCGTGAGAGCTCGGTTGTCCCTCTGGGACTTGAATCGTTTGGTGCGCTTTCCCCAGCGCTGAAGCGCTGGGCTACGTTGGCTCGCCCCTCCGGGGCTGGATTCTTCTGTTGCGTCGTCCAAATATGTTCGGGCCACCACACTAGCTGGTGGCCGGGTTGCGTTTTTCCGGATCGATGCCAAGATCGCGGATTGCCCTCTCCAGAATTTCCGTGTTGACGCCTTCCTTCTCGCCGGCCAGTGCGTGCAGAGTGGCGAGCACGATGTGCTTCGCGTCCACCTCGAAAAAATCTCGCAGCGATGCGCGGTTCTCGCTGCGACCGAAGCCGTCCGTGCCCAGCGACACCAGCTTGCCCGGAACCCACTGGGCGATGCTCTCCGGCAGCACCTTCATGTAATCCGATGCGGCGACGAAGGGGCCGGATGCGCCTTCGAGCGCCGCGCTGACGTATGGGACTCTTGGCGGCTGCGTGGGATGCAGCATGTTCCAGCGCGCGCAGTCGTTGGCCTCGCGATAAAGCTCCTTATAACTTGTCACGCTCCAGACGTCGGCCGCGACGCCGTAGTCCTTTTCGAGGATGGCCTGCGCCTTGAGCACTTCATACATGATCGCGCCGCTGCCGAACAATTGCGCGCGCAGCTTGGCGTCCTTTTTTTCGGAAGCCCGATAGCGATACAAGCCTTTGAGGATGCCTTCGCGGACGCCCAGCTGGCTGGGCATCTCGGGCATGAGCAGTGGCTCGTTGGTGACCGTCAAATAATAGAAGATGGATTCGCCAGCGACGTACATGCGTTGGATGCCGTCTTGAATGATGATGGCGATCTCATAGGCGAAGGCCGGATCGTAGGCCAGCAGATTCGGAACTGAAAGCGCGAGTACATGGCTGTGTCCGTCCTGATGCTGCAGGCCTTCACCCGCCAGCGTCGTTCTTCCCGCCGTGCCTCCGATGAGAAAACCGCGGCAACGCATATCCGCCGCGGCCCAGATCAGGTCGCCGATGCGTTGCAGTCCGAACATCGAGTAATAAATGAAGAAGGGAATCGTGTTGATGCCGTGATTGGCATAGGCGGTGCCGGCGGCGATGAAGGAGCACATCGATCCCGCTTCGGTGATGCCTTCTTCGAGAATCTGTCCGTTCTTCGCCTCCTTGTAATAAAGGAGCGTATCCATATCGACAGGCTCGTAGAGTTGGCCGACGTTTGAATAGATACCGACCTGACGGAAGAGCGCCTCCATGCCGAACGTGCGGGCTTCATCGGGAACCACGGGCACGATGAAGCGGCCGACTTCAGGGTCGCGCAAGAGTTTTGAAAGCATTCGCACGAAGACCATGGTGGTCGAGGCTTCGCGGCCCTCGGTGCCTTTATAGAATTCCTCGAACAGCGATTCAGATACCGGCTTCAGCGGCGCGGAGCGCACTTTACGCGCAGGCATGTAGCCGCCGAGTTGCTGGCGGCGCGCCTGCATGTATTTGATTTCGGCGCTGTCGTCGGCGGGGCGGTAGAAGGGCGCGTCGTGCAGTTCGCCGTCGGCTATTGGAATGCCGAAACGCGAGCGGAAAATTTGCAGCTCATCGTCATTCAGCTTTTTCTGCTGATGCGTGATGTTCTTGCCTTCGCCGGCTTCGCCGAGGCCGTAGCCCTTGATGGTTTTGGCCAGAATGATGGTCGGAGATCCGGTGTGGTCAACCGCCGCTTTGTATGCGGCGTGTACTTTTATTGGGTCGTGACCGCCCAGCCTCATGCGGGCCAGTTGCTCATCCGAAAGATGCTCGACCATTTTCAGCAGCCGGGGATCGGTGCCGAAAAAATTCTGCCGGAAATACGCGCCGCTCTCGACGAAATATTTTTGGTACTGTCCGTCGGTGATCTCACCCATGCGCCGGACGAGCAGGCCATCGCGATCAGACTGAATGATCGGGTCCCAATCGCCGCCCCAGATCAACTTGATCACGTTCCATCCGGCGCCGCGGAAACTGGCTTCCAGTTCCTGGATGATCTTGCCGTTTCCGCGCACCGGCCCGTCGAGGCGCTGGAGGTTGCAGTTGACCACGAAAATCAGGTTGTCGAGGCGCTCGCGCGAAGCCAGCGTGATCGAACCGAGCGATTCCGGTTCGTCCATTTCACCATCGCCCATGAACGCCCAGACTTTGCCGCCGGTCGAAGTTTTCAATCCGCGGTTTTCCAGATACTTGATGAAGCGGGCGTGATAGATCGCCTGAATCGGGCCGAGTCCCATCGAGACGGTGGGAAATTCCCAGAACTCGGGCATGAGCCAGGGATGCGGGTACGAGGAGAGTCCGCCGCCCGGTTTCAACTCGCGCCGGAAGTTCTCCAATTTCTCTTTGGGAATGCGGCCTTCGAGATAGGCGCGGGCGTAGATTCCGGGCGCGGCGTGCCCCTGAAAATAGACGACGTCGCGGTCGCCGGATTCCGTGGAGGCGCGAAAAAAGTGATTGAACGCGACTTCATAGAGCGTGGCCGCCGACGCAAACGTGGAGATGTGTCCGCCGATGCCTTCCTGAATCTTATTGGCGCGGACGACCATGGCCATGGCGTTCCAGCGCACCAGGCTTTTGATGCGGCGCTCCATTTCCTGACTGCCCGGAAACGGTGGCTGTTGCCGCGAAGGGATCGTATTTTGGTAGGGAGTCGTCGCGAAGAAGGGAAGATTTACTCCGGCTTCGCGGCGCGCATGCAGGGCCAGTTGTTGCAGCAGGCGGCCGGCCCGCTCCGGTCCGCCATGCGCGAGTACATAGTCGAGCGAGTCCAGCCACTCCCGCGTCTCCAGGACCTCGATTCCGTCCGTCTTCGCCGATTGCGTTTCAGCCACGCTGCCCCCACGAATAGAAAAGCAATTGTCTCATCATAAGCAATCGAAAGGAATTTTGCTGAGGTAGCTAGTGTGGGGACGCAGCTCGCGTGGGGACGGGCGCCCCCCGTCATCACTTCACAGCACAGAAGATGCGGTGAATCCGTTCACGGATTTTGAATGCAATCCCAACGCTTCCTGGAGCGGCAAGTAGAATCGTAAGTTCATTGCGGTGTAGAGCATCCCATTTGCACTTTCCTTCGGAAAATATTCGACGCACTAAGTGGTCTAATTCTTGCCTCTCCTCCTCGCTTTCGGTCGCCTTCGCCCTCTCCGCGAGACCATGTCCCAGAAAGTCGAGCCCTTCGAAAACTTGAAGATATTCCAAATTTGTCCGGTGACCATCAGGCCCAAGACTGTCCGCGTGTGCTACTCGAAGAAGATTATCAATGGCATCAGTCGGGATTCTTTCAACCCCGCCATCATTCATCCATCGCACTTCAAGGTATTCTGGCGTGTGATTTAGCACGAAGCAGTTTTTCTCAAATCCTAACGTGCACACGTCACCTCGTTTCCAAGGACTTTTGCGCGGATCGAGTGACGGGGAAGTAGCCATTGAAAATCACCTTCAGAGCTTAACATTGTAATCTTTTGTCCGCAAAACTACCGCACGAAAAAATCGGTCTGATCTCCTGGTGGGCCGCGTGTTTATAATCTTGCTGGGGCTATTATGAGACTTTGCCTGCACATAAAGCTGAGCGCGCAACCAAAGCCGGGACACAACGAGGTTCATTCAATATTACTATCAATGAACGATGAACCACCGTTCTTAAGTAAGGTCACTCCCCGCGATTTGGGCGGTCTAATGAACGCTGGTTTTAGCGGTATAAAAATCAGTAACGCCCAGAAAGAGTTAATTGAGAAAGGGACGACGGTCTTGGAGGGCGTAAATATCGATGAAAACTACGTCCGGCGGTTTTTCGCTGATGCCGCCTGAAAATCAGGCAAGTATGGGACGTTCCCCACTCAAGCCGAAGCCGGGCTTGAGCGGGCTGCCCGACTGTCGATTTTTCCGTGGCGCGACGATTATAGGATGAACGACTCAGCGCGCAAGGCTGTGGTTGAGGGGATACTATGATGTAGCCGAATCAGACCTTTTGCGAACTGAGTGAAGTGAAATGGCAGTGGGTGGGCTGTACATATCATGGCGGATTCGTGAGATGGTGCTTCCATTCGTCCGCGTCTACGGGCAATGGGTTGAGGAACACATCATCCCCATGTCCGACCAGCTTGAGAAGATGGCGAACAAGGTAGAGGAGGAAGCATACGACAACCTCATGTCGGAACCAGTTGGTGACGACTATATGGGCGATGGATCGGAAGAAGCGGAAGAGGCAAACGAGGTCGGGCTGTCTTTTTACGAGAACATCAGCAGTATGTATCAGGCGACACTGAACCTCTTTTCCGCTGGTTTATTTCATGTCGTGGAGCAACAACTTGCCGATATAACCAGAGACGGCGGTATACGGAAGCCAGTGTCCAATACCTACTTGAAAGATGTCGTTGAGTGGTACGCGAAGAATTGCCAGTTAGACCTCAAGCAGTTTCCCTCGTGGTCGGTCATTGAGGAGCTGAGGTTGGTTGCAAATACAACGAAGCACGCCGAAGGATCATCCGCGAAGCAACTCAGGGAGAAGCATCCAGAATTGTTTGTGTACCCATCATTGCGAAAGGAATGCGCCGACACGACCATATTTGTTTCACCGCTATCGTTGCCACTAGGGGGTGATGGTTTATACGTGACGGGCGATGAATTCCGCACGTATCACAAAGCCGTCTTGGACTTTTTTGAATGGCTGAAGCAGTATTTTGAAGATCACGGCGACGAATATTTTCCCC
>JBEKQG010000097.1:0-12968 GCA_049519955.1 Terriglobales bacterium | reverse complement strand
CAGGGCTTGGAGCCGGAGAATGAACCGCGACCGCGTCACCATCGACTGGCGCTTCACTCGCAAACAAGCACGCTTAAAGTTCGGCTACAAAAGAAACCATATTACGCGGTCACGGTACTAGTGGGGCGTATCGAGGGCCAGCAGGAGGGCAAGGGCATTCAGTTCGCCTTCGAGGATCTGGTCATTGGTGTGACCGCTCTGCATCTCGGCTATGCAGTGATGACTCTGAACGCCCGCCACTTTCAGCGCATCCCCGGTCTTTCCGTCGTGTAGTTTGATTAGCGGTCCTACGCCCTCTGCACCCCGCCTAGTCCTTCCAGCGCTTTCGCAATCTGACCCGCCCACTGCGCTACCTCGTCGTCGCGCAGCGTGCGCTCGCTGGATTGGAGCTTGGCTCGCATTAGGATCGAGTACTTGCCCGCGCCAACTTTTTCTCCGCGGAAGATTTCTACCGGGACAAAGCTGCGCAACTCGGCGATGCCCAATCCGGCGATGCTCTGGTGGATTTTCTCAAACTCCACTCCATCGTCAAATGCGAAGGAGAAGTCGCGCTCGACGGCAGGGAAGCGCGGCAGGGCTTCATAACGCACCTGGCGCAGATCGTGCTGGTAGAGGCGGTCGAGATAGATTTCGGCGACAAAAACATCCTGGCGCAGTTTGCGCGCCGCGGCCACATCGGGATGAATCTGTCCAAACTGGGCGACGGTTGTGCCATCCATCACGGCGCGGGCCGAACGGCCGGGATGATAGTAATCGGCGGTCTTCTTATTATCGGATTGCGCATCGTAGTAGAGCGTCCAATTGCCGAAGGGAGCGAGCAGCGTTTCAACATCGCCCTTCAGGTCGAAGAACGTCAGCGGACGCGCCGGTTGATGGACTCCGGCTGCGACGGCGCTGCCCGTCGCACCCAAGGAAATGCGCTTTAACTCCAGCGGCATCGAATTTGCGCCCGGCGCTTCAAACACCTTTCCCGCTTCGAACAGGCGAACATTGTCGCTGCCGCGATTCAGGTTATAGGCCAGCATGTTCAACATGCTCGGAACCATCGAAGTGCGCATCACCGAAGCCTCGTCGCTGAGCGGGTTCGCGAGGTCGAGCGCGGCCGCGGCGGAAAAGCGCCGGGCGTCATCCTTCGATATGAAGGTGAGCGAAATCGTCTCGTTGTAGCCGAGCGCGAGGAGCGTCGAGCGCAGCCGCGCATCCTTCTGCGCGTCGGGCAGATCGCGGACCTCTCCGCTGTAAGGGGGAAGCGTGTTGCGGAACTTGTCGTAGCCGTGCAGCCGCGCGATTTCTTCGATAATGTCGATCTCGCGCTCGACATCGAGCCGCCAGCTTGGGATGTGGACGAGATAATTATCTTCGCCGCCCGGAAGCATGGTGAAACCGAGGCGAGTAAGAATGCGGCTGATTTCGAGCGCGCCAATTTCTTGGCCGAGAATGCGGCGCACTTCGCGCAGGTCGAGTTCCACCGGAGCCAAATCCATCTGGCGGGCGATCACGTCGATCACATCGCCGATAAGTGTGCCGCCGCCGGAATTGAGAATAAGTTCGGCGACGCGGTTGGTCGAAACGACGGTCGATTCAAAATCGGCGCCGCGCTCAAATCGGTGCGAGGCGTCGGTGTGAATCCCGTGCCGCTTCGACATGCGGCGCACCGTGACCGGGTCCCACCAGGCGGATTCGATCAGAATGTTCCGCGTCTTCCCGGTGATCATCGTGTCGAAGCCGCCCATCACTCCGGCAAGACCGACGGGCTTTTTCGCGTCGGCAACAACGAGGTCTTCGGTCGAGAGCTTGCGCTCCACGCCGTCGAGGGTCTTCAATGTTTCGCCGGCCTGGGCGCGGCGTATGACCAGCCTACGGCCTTCGAGCAAATCGAGATCGAACACGTGCGTGGGCTTGCCGGATTCCCATAACACGTAGTTCGTAGCATCGACCGCGTTGCTGATGGGCCGTTGATCGAGCAGCAACAGACGATCGGCGACGGTTGCGGGAGAACTCGTGATGGTCGCGCCGCGAATTTCGCGCGCCGTAAAACGCGGACAGAGATCGGGCTCCTGCACGTCGATGGTGACGTCGGATTTGCCTTGCCACGGCGGCAGCTTCGGCTCGATCGGCCGAAGCGGTAAATCGTAAAGCGCCGAAGCCTCGCGGGCCACGCCATAATGATTCATGGCGTCGGGACGGTTGGTCGTGATCTCCATCTCGAAGACCGTGTTGTCGCCTTCGCCGGAGATGCCTTCAACGGCAACGCCCGCGAGGGTAAGTTCGTCGGCAAGACGGAGATAGTCGACCGGAAGGTCAACGAAGTCGCGCAGCCAATGTGGGCTAATTTTCATGTTCGTCGTTCGCTGTTCGCTATTTGCTGTTCGCCACCTAAACCAAGCGAACAGCCAACGACGAACAGCGATCAGCTATTACCCGAACTGTTCCAAAAACCTTGCATCGCCCTGGAAAAACAACTGAATATCATCCACGCCGTATTTCAGAATCGCAACCCGCTCCACGCCCATGCCGAAGGCGAAGCCGGAAACTTTTGTGGCATCGTAATCGACGAAGCCGAACACATTCGGATCGACCATGCCGCAGCCGAGTAACTCAATCCATCCGCTGGCCTTGCAGTTGCGGCAGGGAGCGCCGTCGCGCGTGCCCTTGCCATCGCAGAAAATGCAACTGATCTGCACGTCGGCGCTGGGCTCGGTAAACGGAAAGAACGACGGATAGAAACGCGTCTTCACGCTCGATCCAAAGAGCGCCTTCATGGCGTGGTCAAGCGTGCCCTTGAGATCGCAAAACGTAATGTTGGTATCGACGGCCAGCCCTTCGACCTGATGAAAAATAGGCGAGTGCGTTGGGTCGGGCGCATCGTTGCGGTGAAGTTTGCCCGGACACACCACGCGCACCGGCGGCTTCATCTTTTGCATGGCGCGAATCTGCACCGGCGAGGTGTGCGTGCGCAAGAGCAGGCGGTCGCGCAGCGGCTTCGATTCCTGACCGGCGATGAACAGCGTGTCCTGCGTGTCGCGCGCGGGATGGTTCGGCGGAAAATTCAGCGCCTCGAAGTTGTAGTAATCGGTTTCAATCTCGGGGCCTTCCTCGACCGAGTAGCCCAGATTGCGGAAGACGCCGATGATCTCGTTCATCGTCTTGATGACGGGATGCTCGGCGCCGATGGAGCGGCGAATGCCGGGGAGGGTGATGTCGAGAAAAATGTCCGAAGCGGCTTTCCGAATTTTAGCGATGGCTTCGTACTTCTGTTTCGCGGTCGCAACGGCACTCGCGATCCGCAGTTCAAGGTCTCTGTAAACAACCCCGACACGGGGTTTAATCTCGGCGGGTGCGGGGTTTAGCCACAATTCCCGTAGCTGCTTCGAGATTCCATTTTTTCTCCCCATCCACCGATCACGAAAAAGCTTCCATGTTTCTTCGCTCTCGACTGCATCGCACTCGGCTCGAAGATGTTCATCGAGTTCCGATGCGAACCGATCGAATGACGCCTCCGTATAGTCGGTTAATCTATGGACGGTGTATGGCATATTTCTCTTGCAATTGTCAAAGCACTGTCATCCCGAGCGAAGCGGGGGACCCCTACTCATACGAAAATGTGTGCGGGAGTAGGGGTCCTTCGACTCCGCAGAACGATTCGCTTCGCGAATCGTTCTGCTCCGCTCAGGATGACACGATTTTGTTACCGCTTAAATCTGCCTACTGATAGCTGATAGCTGACGGCTGACGGCTACACCGCCGCCGCGTTCGCCTTCTTCGCCTGCTCGGCCAGACTGGCAAATCCTGCCGCGTCGTTCACGGCCAAATCCGCCAGGATCTTGCGGTCCAGCTCCACGCCGGCTTTTTTCAATCCGCTGATGAACTGGTTATAGTTCAGTCCGCTCAGGCGGGCGGCGGCGCCGATGCGCACGATCCAGATCGAGCGGAACTGGCGCTTTCTCTGCTTGCGGCCGGAGTAGGCAAACTTCAATCCGCGCTCGACCGCTTCTTTCGCCGAACGGTAAAGTTTGGATTTAGTTAGGAAATATCCACTGGCGCGTTCAAGAATTCTTTTGCGCTTGGCGCGGCGTTTGGTCCCGCGTTTTACACGAGGCATGGTGCTCTCCTTTTCTATTACGAATGGCGGCTGGAGGTAAGGAGGCTTCTACCCATTGGGATTTCCGAAGCCCGGCCTCTTCACGCGCCGCTGCAAACCGTCTCCAGTTCGCAGACTTTTCAAGGTTGTGGTTGCACTGGCCACTGTTGCTAGTAAGGGATCATCCGCATCACTTTTTTGAAATCGGCGTCGCTCACCAGCACCGCGCTGCCCAGATGTTTCTTGCGCTTCTTGGATTTCGAGGTCAGGATGTGGCGCAAATTTGCCTTGTGGCGCTTAATCTTCCCCGTCCCCGTTTTCTTGAAGCGCTTGGCAGCGCCTGTGTGTGTTTTTAGTTTAGGCATAGATAGCTCTCAGCTTTCAGTTGTCGGCTCTCAGTTACAAATACTGGCGTTATACAGCACAATGTTCCGTCCACTCGCAGCGATCACACCAAGAAATTTTCCCGATGGCTGATCGCTGAAGGCTGACAGCTATCCTACGCTGTCTGCGCGCCGCCCTGCGATGCTGGAGGCGCTGGAGGCGCGGGCTTCGGACGGGCCGGCGGTTTTTCTTTCGCACCGCCTTCCTTCTTGTTCGGCGCCAGAATCAGGTGCAGCGTATTGCCTTCCTGCCTTGGGCGGAACTCCACCAACCCTTTCTGGTCGACGTCTTTAATCAGACGCTCCAGAATCTGGCGGCCCAGGCTTTGCCGCGTCATTTCGCGCCCGCGGAAGAAGATGGTCGCTTTCACCTTGTCTCCTTCTTCGAGGAAGCGCAGCACGTGGTTCTTCTTGGTATCGTAGTCGTGATCGTCCACGTTGATACGAAATTTCACTTCCTTGACCGTAATGGTCTTCTGCTTCTTCTTGGCTTCGCGCTCGCGCTTTTCGTTCTGGTAGAGAAATTTCCCGTAGTCCATGATGCGGCAGACGGGAGGTTGCGCGGTCGGGGAAATCTCCACTAAGTCGAGGTTTTTTTCGCGGGCCATCTTGAGCGCTTCGAAGGGAGGCATCACGCCTATCTGTTCTCCTTCGTCGCCGATCACGCGAACTTCGCGCGCCCGGATACGCTCATTCATGCGGATAAAACGCTTGTCGATACTGTCCTCCGTCTGCTGCCACTGGCAAGAAAGATGCTTAAAAAGTATAGCATGGGTCGGCCCCGCGCCCCTGCCGCTGCCGGGAAGCCCGACTGCTCGGCAAGACCTTCTCCTTCTGGTTTTTACCGGTTCAAGGTTTTCTCCGTGGCTCCATGACTCCGTGGTGAATGAACGTAAGCTAGCCCGCCGCAACTTCTTTCACCTTGACTGGGCCCGCCGAAAGCCGCTAGCATTGCTTCATTGTGCGTCCTCATGGCCCTGGCTGCCAGGGGCTGGAACCAGTGAGTTTGCGTTGCATCTCGAGGATTTGACTATGCGCCGGTGCGCCTCCGCTCTCTGTGTGGGTCTTGTCGTTCTCTGCGCCGTCGCCGCTTTCGCGCAGGGGCCCAGCGACAGCCCCAAGCCCATCGTCACGGGCCCCATTGACGAGACCCAACTGGTCACGCTTGCCGGAAACACGACTCCCGCCGCCCTGCGCCCGCAAAACGACCGCGGCCCCGTCGCCGACAATCTCCTTTTCGATCACCTGCTGCTGACGCTCAAGCCCGCGCCCGAAACCGAAGCGCGTCTGGCAAAGCTGATTGACCAAATGCACCGGCGGAATTCTCCCGAATTCCACCGCTGGCTGACTCCGCAGCAGTTGGGCGAACGCTTCGGCGCCGCCCCGCAGGACCGGGGAACCATTCAGCGCTGGCTCGAGTCGCACGGCTTTACCGTCAATCGCGTTTACCAGAACGGTCTAGTCATAGACTTCTCCGGGACCGCCGCGGAAGTGCGCGAAGCGTTCCACACCGAGGTGCACAACCTGGTTTTGCCAAACGGCGAGAAGCACATCGCCAACATGCGCGATCCGCAGATCCCCGCCGCCCTCGCTCCGGCCATCGAAGGCATCGTTTCACTCCACGATTTTTTCCCCAGCTCGCGCGCCGTTCCTCTGGGCCCCGTTGCCGATGAAACCGCCGACCGCGGATTGCGCCCGCGCTTCAACATCAAGTATCAGGGACAGACCTTCCATGCGGTCGGCCCCTACGACTTCGCGACCATCTACAATGTGCTCCCGCTCTGGGACCGCGGATTTACCGGCAAGGGCGTCACCATCGCCCTCGTCGAAGATTCCAGCCTGGCTCACGAATCCGACTGGAGCTCCTTCCGCAACGTATTCGGGCTGAAAGATTTCACCGACGGCAACTTCCAGCAGATTTATCCCAACTGCAAGGACCCCGGTCAAAATGGGGACGAGATCGAGGCTGCCCTCGATGTGGAGTGGGCGAGCGCCAGCGCTCCCGGCGCCAACATCGAGCTGTCCGCCTGTCCCAACGCCCGCTCCGTCTCGGGGCTCGACCTCGCCATCCTCAATCTTCTCGATCTCGAACCGCCCGACATCATTTCCGATAGTTACGGCCTCTGCGAAACCATCAGCGGCCAGACCGAAGTTGCGCTGGAAAATCGCGAAGCGCAAATTGCCACGGCCTTGGGCGTCACTTTTTTCATCGCGCAGGGAGACACCGGCGCCGACGAGTGCGCCCCGGCCGAGCGCACTCCCTATTCCACACTCGGCATCAACAGCGGCGACAATACGGCCTCCGCCTACGCCGTCGATGTGGGTGGCACCGACTTCATGGCCCAGTACAACGCCGACGTCAACGGCATTCCCACGAGCGACTACTGGAGCGCGGCCAACGATCCCGAGACGCGGGCTTCCGCCCTGTCTTATATTCCGGAGATTCCCTGGAACGACAGTTGTACGAGCCAGCTCATTTACAGCGATCCCGTCTTCGGCGGTTACACCGAACCCTATGGCACCACCGGATTCTGCAACTCGAAACTCGGCCACCAGTTTGGCTATGCCACGGCCGGCAGCGGCGGCCCCAGCACCTGCTTCACCGGAAAACCGTTCATCCCCGGCGTGGTCAGCGGCACCTGCAAGGGTAATCCCAAGCCTAGCTGGCAAACCGGCGTTCCTGGAATTCCCAACGATGGCCTGCGCGACCAGCCCGATGTTTCGCTTTTCTCCGCGACCGGCGTGTGGGGCAGCTTTTTAGTCGAGTGCATGTCGGATGAGAAACAGGGCGGCGCTCCCTGCTCCGCCAAGGACGACGCGCTGCTCGAGGGCGGCGGCGGCACATCGTTCGCTTCGCCGGCCATGGCCGGCATTCAAGCCCTCATCGATCAGAAATACGGCAGGCAGGGAAACGCCAACTACGTCTATTACGCGCTCGCGGCCAGCCAATTCGCCAATCAAGGAGCGAAAGCCTGCGACGCCAGCCAAACCACCGGCAAGCTGCCTGGCCCGGCCTGCATCTTTAACGACGTTACGCGCGGCGACATGGACATCCCTTGCGGCCAAAACGCGAACGGCGGCTCGCGCAATTGCTATGGCGACGCCAGCCAGATTGTCGGCGAACTTTCAAGGTCCAAATCCGGCAGCGAGCCCACCTTCCCGGCCACCGTCGGCTACGATCTCGCCACCGGACTCGGCTCGGTGAACGCCACCAACCTTTTCAACGCCTGGCCCCAGGCCAATCCATCCAAGGGCGACGAATAAGTCCATAACTAGGGATAATCCGGATTCGCTATAGCGCCTTACGCCGCTCTCGCCGTCCGCAACTGCCGGTACAGCCGGAGATAGTCGTCCACCATCCGCCGCGCCGTGAAGCGTTCGCGCGCCCGATTGTAGGCCCGCGTCCCATACAAGCGCGCCAGTTCGCGGTCTTCGTCCAGTTGGGAGAGCGTTTGGCTCAGGCTCTCGGCGTCGTTGCGTTCGAAGTACAAGGCCGCGTCGCCCCACATCTCGCGGTAGACGTCAATGTCGTTCACCACCAGCGCGCAGCGCGAGAACGCCGCCTCAACCGACGCCAGTCCCGTCGGATCGTAGCGCGCAGTCGCCGCGAAAATCCTCGATTTGCTGTAGAGCGAGCGCAGTTGCGCTTCCGTCTGCGCTCCCTTCACCGAAATTTCGTGGTCGCCGGTCGAGACGCGCACATCGGCCCGGATCGGCACCGGCGGCGCCGGAATCGGGTTGTCCGCGCCCACTATGCACACCGGCAATCCATGCCTGTGCTGGGTCAGCAGTCCCACCTGCTTGCCCGTGTCCCACAATCGCCCAATCGCCAGCACCGACTCTTCCTTGTTCACAAACGGATTGAAGTAGATGGGATTCCGTCCCGGCGGAATGACGTATCCGTCGAAATCGCCGCCGTAGGCCACGCGCAACATCTCTCCCATCCAGCGCGAAGCCGTGACCACGGCGTCGGCCCGCCGCAAGCCCGCAATCACCGTCTCGCGATACCACTTCAGCCACGCCGAAGCGGCAGGCGCGTGTCCGTGGATGCTCAACCACCACGTCATCACATCGCCGTGCGCCGTTACCAGCCGCGGCGTCCCGACCGCCAGCGCGCCAAAGCTCAACTGATTCAAATGCAGAAAATCGGGACGCGTGTCACGAACGATCGCGCACAGATAATCCTGTGCCGCGTCAAAATCCTGTTCGCCTTCCTGCATCCAGTCGAGTCGAAACGCGGTGGGATGATATTCCAGGCCGTGCAGCGCGTCCATCCAGGCGGTCTGATGGGGAAGCGGAATTTCTCCAAAGCTGACGAGCGTGACTTGCGCTCCCTGCGTCACCAACCCCGAAACCAGTTCGCGCGCGTGCGTCCACACTCCGCTAAACGTGTCGGCCGTGACCAGTACGCGCACAGAACCCTCGGGGGATCGGAGGCTGGGAGCTGCCCTCGGCCCTACTTGCCTACAGTTTAGGTCGAGGGGCGTGCCGAGGGAAGAGTTTTCTGAGGCTATTTTCTTGGGATACCCCGCAGCCCAGCCCGCAAGCCACCCGGCTCCCGGCGGGCTGAACAGGCCGATCCGAGCCGGTTTTGGGAGGGGCACGACTTTAGTCGTGCCACAAGCTGTGGAAAGTGTGCCCGCGCTTCAGCAGGCTGAGGTGGGCTTTTTGCACTGCTCGCGAGTTTTTCCGCAATCAGCGGTCTGTGCGGCAGGACGTGGCGCCGAAGCGCCCGCCCCCTCATGTCGAGTCGGCCCACCGCGCCATCGCGCGCTGATCTGGGAGGTGATTCTGCATGGTCACCAACTTTGGCGGAGCAAGGATCCGCATGGTCCACAGCAGATCGTCCAGCGAGGTTCCAAACCCGAAGTGGGCATCCACAAACGCCAGTTCCGAAGGCGGCAGAGTCTGCCGTGCGGAGAGCAGCACCACGGGAACATCCGGCGCCAGAAACTTAATCTCCTGGGCCAGCTTCGAGCCCGACATCAAAGGCATTTCGTAGTCAAGCAGCGCCAGATCGAAATAGGTCCGTTTCGAAAGGGCGAGCGCCTCGACGGGATCGGTCTTTGCAATCACACGGAAACCACATTCTTCAAGAACACTGGTTAGCAATCGGCTGGATTTGGGATTGTCGTCCACGTACAGCACAGTCGTTCGGTTCTCCATAACAAACCTCCGTTCCTGTCACGAAGAACGCGACGCACGCACAGGCCTTGCGAATAGTTTGGGTAGAGATTTGTAAACGGTAAAAAAAGATTCAGAAACTCAATTGACAAAACGTTTTTCATTTGTTGAGACGCGCGGGCCGCTAACTGAGCTTGGGATGGTTCTTTTCTCGAGGCGCGATTGAGGGGCAATAAAAAACGCCCTGAGCGGTTATGCTCAGGACGTTTTTGGCAGCCCTCCCCCAGAACTGCCTAACCACGTGCCCATCCTATGTCCATTTTGCCGAGGTGTAAATGTCACTGAAGTAATGCACTTCGGTCACGGGAAGTAACCTGGCTGCGCGGAGGCGAGCAAGTCTATCTGGCTGAAAGTAACAGGGAAGTTAATAGGAAGTTCCGCAGATTGCCGCCGCAAACGAGGGCCAGCGGAGAAGCCGCAAGGCAGCGTCAGACGGGCCCGATCACTTCTTTTCCCAGGTCCTCTCCCAGGTTTTGCCGCCGTCCGCGCTGCTCCAAATTTCGTTTTTGCTGGTGGAAACGACAATCTCGGCCGCGCCACGCAAATCGCCGCGCCACTCGATGTGAGTTATGTCGGAGCTAAGTGTCTTGCCTGGGACGGAAGGCTGCACCTGCGTCCAAGTTACACCGCTGTTAGTCGAGTGGAAGAGCGTGCCCGCCTGCCCGCCGGTCCATACATCCGCCTCGTGACTTGCATAGCACAGCAAAGGACGGTCCGCGCGCACAGCGTTTTGCCAGCTCTGGCCGCTGTCGAGCGACCGTTGCAACACGCCCGCCGCAATTGTCCAGGTGACATTGCGCGCCAAGGCGTTCGCCGAAGGCTGGCTCGCGGGCGATGCCAGTCTGGCGGAATATGTCGCAATTCTGGCTTGCGAGCTGGCCTGCGCGGGCGTAATCGCCGCCTCGCTTTTTTGCCGCTCTTTCTCTTCGCTGTCTTGCAGTGCCGGCTTTGCTTTTTCAACCGCTGGCGTTTCGCTGCGCACCATCAGCCTGGCCTCGGCGGAGGGTTCGACCGCGACCAGGTCGGCGGCTGCTCCAGAAACCTCGACCGTTTCCGTCGATCCTCGACTCGTTCGCGCATCGAACGCCGCCGTGCCGGCCCATGGGGCTGCCGACAGATCATCTGCCTGGGCAGCATCCTTGCGGTTGTCGGCGAGCAGTGTCTCGGTCTCTGCCTGCAGCGGCATCACCGACTCTTCAGTCTTGAGTTTCTTGGATAACTGCGGCTCCGGCTTGGGCCGCGCTTCGTTGGCTTTCGCCAAGCCCGCCGATTGGGCCATGGGCGACGATGCGATTGGCGACGATTCTATTGATAACGATGCGACCTCGGAGCCGGAAGCTCGTGGAGTGGTAGTCGCGACCGGCGGCTTCGCGGAATGCAGCGTCGCTTCGTTGCGCTTTCCTGGGTGCACCGCCAATACCGTGACGACCACGGCAACTCCCGCTGCCAGCGCGGCCCAGCGCAGACTTGGCCAGGCAAATTTCGCCCAGGCGAAGTTAAACCAGGTCGGCGAGTTCCTCTCAGTGTGGGTCGAAATCGGCGTTGCTCGTGCCGCTTCCGTCGCGTCCGCGATCAAGGCGGTGTCAATGTCTATCGCCGGAAGCGATAGAGCGGCGACTTCGCGGCAGTCTCCGCAGAGCGCCAGGTGCGCGAGCACGCCGTCGCGCTCGGCCGCCGAAAGCGCCTGCTCGGCAAAGGCCGTCAGCAGGTCCGCATCCAGATGCGCTGGTTCGGGCCCGAGCTGTTCCGGCAAAGCTCGGGCCGGCAAAGCACATTCGGACGACGCAGCCCGCAAGCGGTCATACACGATGCTGGGCACGATTTTGGGCAATTCAGTCATGTTTCCGCGATTCGCTTTCGTCAGTCATCTTTCCGTCAGTCACTGCCTCCATCGCCTGCCTTTTGCGCTGGAAGCTTTCTCCCAGGGAACGTTCCTGCGGAGGAATCTTGCGTCAGACGCGAGCGCAAATTTAACCCCATATCGCGCACGTCGGTTTCCATCGATTCCACAGCCTGGGCGCGGCTCATTCCGCGCATGTGCAGCCCCGCCAGAATGCGCTTCCGGAGCCCGGTTGCGAGCCGGTCAAGCCGCCGGCTGACGCTCGATTCGTGCAGTCCCAACGTGCGGGCAATCTCCGCCAGCGTTCGTCCGTCGAGATAATAGGACGCCAGCGTGTAGCGGTCTTCCGGCGAAAGTTCTGCCAGCGCCTCGTCGGTTGCCGCTTCCAGCCGGGGGTCCGAGGCGCGCGTCGGCTCCGGGACCGCCGCCGCAAACTGCGCACCCTCGTCCGTCTGTTCTTCCAGGCTGACCGTGCGTTTTTGCTTGCGATAGCGATTGATGAATTCCTGCGCCATCACCGTGCGCAGCCAGCCTTCGAGGGAGCCGCGGCCGGTGTAGGACGACAGCTTCGAACTGCGCGCCTCATTATTACTACTGCGCGCGTTCAGGCCATAGAGGTCGGCAAACAACGAATCGGCCAGCTCCGCGGCGTGTGCGCCCTCGCGCGTGATGTGCAGCGCCATGTTGTAGAGCTTGCGCCGGTAGCGGCCGATGAAGTCCTGCCACGCCCGCTCGTTTCCCGCGGCACAGGCGCGCGCCAGCGCCAGTTCTTCCAGCCGCAGACCGGCGCAGAAGCCGGTCCTGTGTTCCGTCGAAGCGTGGGTGGCATCGCGAGGAAAATACTTGCGCAGAATTTCATCGAGGATGTCCGCGAACTGCTCCGCGCTCACGCCGTACGCCGCAGCCCCGCTGCGCTCGTAAAGCGCCGCAGCGGCTTCTGCGCCGTGGCCGGATTCGGCGGACTTCGACATGCGCTCCCTTGGCATCCCCAGTTGATGCTAACAATTTTTTCGGCGCAAGGCAGGGCAAATCGTGCGTTCTTCGATCAGCGAGCAGAGAAATACACTCCTGGAAGACTCGCGGATGAGTCCCCCGGCACGCTCTCCCTCCCCGCGTGCCGGGGCGGCGTAGGCAAGAGATTGCACGCGGGAGCGGCGATGCGTTAAGCGCGCGGAGGCCCAATGATGCGGCTGATCGTCAATTTCAGGCGTAGGTCCAGCTTGCTTGTTGCTGGAATCGCTCTAATCGTAGGGGCGGCGGTTTTAGTTCCGGGCCTGCTGCAAGCGGGCGAAGCCGCGCCAGCGTCCAGTTATTCTCTTCTCGGCCCGATTCGCAGCGGAAACCTGACTGTTTTTCCCGTAGGTCTTCGACCACATAAAGATGTACCTATTAAGGCACTCGTGGAATGACGAAATGGGACGCATCGTGGGGACATGCAAACCTACCATCGGGTGCGTGTCCAGCTTGGAAAGCGGGATCG
>JBEKQG010000096.1:0-12998 GCA_049519955.1 Terriglobales bacterium | reverse complement strand
CTCCTCGTCGCTTCTCGCACTGCTCTGAGAGATTCTAACGCGGGTCTTGCATTCTGCGCGTCCATCCGGCGAAAGAAGCCGTTTTGCAGTCCCCGGAAAATGATTTAGAATTCTCGTACAGCCCGGTCGTTCAACGGTAGGACTGCAGCCTCTGGAGCTGCGTATCGGGGTTCGAATCCCTGCCGGGCTGCCAACTTCTTCAGGTGGTCAGAACCAGCGCAAGCAGCGACTTCAGCCTGGCGCGCTTGGGCGCACATGCGAAGTGTCGCCGGAGAATGGCCGCTGATTGCGATTTCCGCCAGTTCCATCGTGAGTTTGTTGGGCAAGCGGGTGGGGAAAGCTTGACAATGGCGGCGCACAAGCCTAAGATTGGTACTAAGTAAGCGCCTTGGTTATTGTTGTTTTTCCGACTCTTATTTGTATTCTTTCAGGTCCTCCGAACTAAGTTAGCCTACATTACGAACCGTTGCCGCTTCGATTGCTTCGAAGAGAAACCCGACGAGTGAGACTTTCTATCCACTTGGCGATGGGGTTAGCAGCCAGAAGGCGCTGGAAGGCCGGTTGAGAAATGGCGCTTAGTTGTTAGATGCGAATGGCAAGCGAGAAAACTTAGGAAGCCGGCTTACACTTGGCGTCCTTTTTGTTGGTAACATCGTTCTTTTATCGGATCGATAGCACAGAAAGGAACCATGAAAAATATCAAGTTTGTTGTGAAAGTGACCCGCGGCGGCGCCCACGCCCCTCAATACGTGCTGCGGATCGACCGGCTTCCGATCCAAACGACAACCAACCGCAAGCTGGCCCTGGTGATGGGGAGATTTACAGCGGAAGACGCGGTCAAATCCATGCAAAATTCACACTGCAGCCCTGAGTTAGTGTCTGTGCGGGTCAGCGCCTAGGAATTCGGGCTCAGGTGTGAGGTTCCAGGTCTCAGGGGCCGGGCGCTGCCTCGAATGGAGATGCGACAATCTTCTGAGCCCGGCGGGCCGGGGCTTAGGGGCGCGTGCGGACCCACGGACGAAATATGCAAAAACGCGAATGTTCGAAGTGCGGTGGCGAATTAGTTTTGGCAGTGTGCGCGAACCAACCGCACGCGAGTCATCATGGACCAACCCTGGCGACCAATTCATTTACCAGTTGGAGGTGCGGCACCTGCGGCTGCGCCTTTACCGCCGCGCAACTGCGCGACGATAAGCGCGAGCGGTCAAGAGTCGCCTCGCACGCGTGAGAACCTAACCAGCCACAACTTCGGCCAGACATAGCGGCGGTTCGCGCGCTCAAGTGTGTTCGTGAGATCCCGGCCAGGCCGCCGATTCCAGGATGGAGAAAGTCAAGCCGGAAGCAAAGTCGAAAACCTATGAAAATAGCGAACGATGTGACGGAATTGGTTGGCCACACTCCGCTGTATCCGTGAGCTCCTCGTCTCTCCTCGGCGACGTCCCCAGAATAATTCCGTTTTCGCTGTAGTACTGCAATTGCTGGCGCTGGCAACACCGGTTTGTCTCATTGAAAAGGACGCATGAGTCGATCGGCTTCGAATAAACGTGCAGGCTCACGCTACCGTAGCGTGATTTCTCGAGGTTCTCGATCTGGTGCGTCGTCTGGCTTCGGTCAACTACCGCGACGGTTCCATCCGCCGCGCATGTAGCGCTGTTCAGTAGCTCCACTTCCACCGCTCGGCCTGGGCCCAGCTCATCTCTGCCGGGAATCGCCATTTGCTCCCTCACCCGGGGTCGCACAAACCGATAATTACGGCAGACCAAGTCGCCCTGCGCCACCGTTACCCAGCCGAGCTGGCCGTTGTGCGAATGGATGGGAGTCCGCTGGCCGGGCAGCCAGCAGAGCACGATCACTTCAAAGAAATCATCGCGGTAAACCAGATTGCGCGTATACCGATCGTGATTCCAGAACAGGTAGGGAGCCAACGCGTCCGCAGAGGGCTGCATCTGCAGTACAAACTCTGAAACCCGCGCTGTAGTAATCGTCGCTTTCTCCAATGCCTTCAGGCCGGCGATAAAGTCTCCGACTCGCGATTTGAGCGGATGCACATCGTGTGTCTGAGTCACTGTATTCTCTCCTTGACCGAGAAACCGGGAGACAGAACCCATGCGGCCCCGGTTTGAAGATGCGGGCCTAGCCAAACAGCCTGGATGGAATTGCTCGAAATCATGTTTCCTCGCTAAATCAGTAATAGAAAGGAGTCGACACTTCAGGTCCTGCAACCGAAGATTCGGTCGCAGAGTCTTCCGTCCGGTGGCGGGCAAGCAGCAGCTCTGCCAGCTCCACAACCTGGACTCGAATCTCGGGAACTGCAATGGTTTCCCACAGACTTCCTTTGCGCAGTGGCCCCACGACATAGAGAAAGTCTGAAGCCGTTCCCTGCGCATCCACCACGTTACCGTCGTCCGTAATATCCATCCCTAATGAAAGTTCGTCGGGGCGTGCCAATCCCTTTTCCATAAGCTCTGACAGCAGAGGACTGTCAACCCGGCGGCAATCAGCCTCCGGCCCGGTGCAATTGACGACGCGGTCTACACACAGCTTTGCCAGGTCACCGCTCTTTCGGCTCCGATACGTAATCTCAACTCCTCCAGCAACCTCGTGGTACTCCGTAATGCGGCCCGCGTGCATCCGGAGATGGCCACTCTCAAGCTGCGAGGCGAGCTGATCTGCGATCTGTTCCGCAATGCGGTGCCGATGCACGTCCCAGTAGGTCCGCAGGTGCCGCAGAAAACGCCGTCGCTCCATCCGTGGGAGAGTCTGCCAGATTTTCGGGGTGACTGGGCGCAGAGAATCAATCACAGCGCGCCAATCCGAGCCCTGTTGTCCGGCGGCTTTGACCTCAAGGCGAATCAATCGCAAGAGTCCGCGAGCCGTGCGCGGAGAAGCTTCGCCCCAAAATGGTGGCAGCGTAACGGTGGCTCTGTGGCTCTGCGGCAGCAGTCCCCGGCGCGAAAGAAGGTGGATTGTTCCCTCGAATCCGCGCGCCCGAAGTTCGACCACCATGTCAACGCTTGTGAGTCCAGATCCGATAAGCAGCACACTCTTGTCTTGGCGCACATCGAGCAATGTCTTCGCCGACCAGGGATTGGAGACATAGCGGGTCCCTCGTGCTGTTTTCTCAGGGAGCGGACGATCGCCGGGTGGAAAATTGCCGAGAGCGAGTACAACCTTGTCCGCAACAACTGTCTGTCCACCGGCCAGAAGCACCTCTGCGACATTGCCGACGCGCGCTAAAGAGACAGCCTCATCTTGAATAGAACGCAATTCTCCCGCCAGCGATTGGCCTGCGTCTTGCAGTTGGGACGCAATGTAGCGACCATACAAAGGGCGCGCCAGGAAGTCGTCCGGTTTGACCGATGAGCTGTAATGGTGTTGAGCCCATTTCACGAAATGATCCGGAACATCCGGATATGCACTCATATTCTTTGCCCGAACGTTAAGCAAATGCTCGTCGAATTGCGTTCCATACGCCACTCCGCGTCCAAGCAGAGGGCTGCGTTCGATGAGTGCAACAGAGACCGTTCCGGCCGCCCTGCGCAACAGTTGCACCGCCAGCATAGAACCCGTGAACCCACCGCCAACGATTGCGATCGTGCAGCGGACCGCTTTTTCACCCTCGTTCCTTCGGTGCTCGGTAATTGAATTCATGTCTTTGATGTCAACAGGTCATCTGCACCAGCGACTTGGAAGCCACCTCACCACGATCACGACAACTAAAGAGGCACCAAAGAAACCACGGCTTTCCGAAGAACACGGCAATGCGTTCTGATCCCCCACGTCGCCGGAAATCGGCGAACAATCGCAAGTCTAAAGTATACTACAAACTAGATTAACATACTAGACAAATGCCAGTCGTGTCATGTTTAATGGTGTGGGAGCCTTTGTGCCGGAACCCCTTGTGCGAAAGCTCCAAAGTTACTGGAGGACGAAATTGACCGCGAAGATCGCAAACGATGTGACGGAATTGATTGGCCACACGCCGCTGGTGCGGCTGAACCGGGTGACGCAAGGTGCGGTTGCCGAGGTGGTGGCGAAACTGGAGAGCCAGAATCCCCTGGCTAGCGTAAAAGACCGCATCGGGGTGAGCATGATTGCCGATGCCGAGCGCGCGGGAAAAATTCAGCCCGGCAAAACGGTTCTGATCGAGCCGACCAGCGGCAACACGGGGATCGCTCTGGCTTTCGTAGCGGCGGTGAAAGGCTACAAGGTCATTCTCACCATGCCCGAGACGATGAGCCTGGAGCGGCGCGTGCTTCTGCTGGCGCTGGGCGCGGAGATCGTGCTTACGCCGGGCGCGCGCGGCATGAAGGGCGCGATCCTGAAGGCCGAGGAATTGCTGGCGAGCACGCCAAACGGATACATCCTGCAGCAATTTGACAACCCGGCCAATCCAAAGATCCACTTCGAAACCACCGGCCCCGAGATTTGGGAAGACACGGACGGGCGCGTCGATTTTCTGGTCTCGGGTGTTGGCACGGGTGGGACCATCACCGGCGTATCCGAGTACATCAAGGCGAAGAAGCCATCGTTCAAAGCGGTGGCCGTCGAGCCGGTTGACAGCCCGGTCCTATCCGGCGGAGCGCCCGGGCCGCACAAGATCCAGGGAATCGGCGCGGGTTTTGTTCCCAGCATCCTGCGCAGGGATTTCATCGATGAGGTCATCAAAGTGAGCAACGACGACTCCATTGCCATGGCGCGGCGGCTTCCGCTCGAAGAAGGGTTGTTGGTGGGGATCTCATCGGGAGCGGCGGTGGTCGCGGCATTGCAGGTGGCGCGCCGTCCTGAGAATGCCGGGAAGTTGATCGTTGTGGTTCTGCCGTCGTTCGGCGAGCGCTACCTGAGCAGTATCCTTTTTGAAGGACTCCGGAACCAGGCGATGCAGATTCCGACGTCGCAACTTTTGAGCTGATTTATGCCGCATTGGATGTCGCTGATTCGTGAGGATGTATCGACCGTGCTGGAGCGGGACCCGGCGGCGAAGTCGCGCCTGGAGGTTTATCTCTGCTACTCCGGCTTGCACGCGGTGTGGTTCTACCGCATGAACCACTGGCTGTGGAACCACAGCTTTCTTCTGCTGGCGCGCTGGTTGTCGCAGACCGCGCGCTTTCTCACCGGCACCGAAATCCATCCCGGAGCGCAGATCGGCCGGCGATTATTTATCGATCATGGCATGGGCGTGGTGATCGGCGAGACGGCGATTGTGGGTGAGGACGTCACGCTCTACCAGGGGGTGACGCTCGGGGGAACCGGTAAGGAGCATGGGAAGCGGCATCCGACGATCCTCGACAACGTGGTGATCGGCGGAGGGGCAAAGATCCTAGGGAACATCACGGTGGGGCGCAACTGCCGGATTGGCGCGGGATCGGTCGTGTTGCGCAACGTGCCCGACGATTCCACGGTGGTGGGTGTGCCGGGACACATCGTTCTCCGAGAAGGCAAACGCGTGGTCATCACCGACCCCAAGCTGATCAACGACCCGCTTTCCGAGGCGTTGGCCGCGGTCGCATCCGAGGTGAACCGGTTGGCGGAACGTGTGCATCGGCTGGAGGGCACGGGAGGTAGCGAGCCGATTTCCGAGTCGATGCAGCGGATCATGGAGGATGTCGATTACCAGATCTAGCGTCGGTGCATAAGGCCTGAGGTTTGGCGATCCACCGCCGAAGAGATCTGGAGCTTGCTGCCCGGCGTGTAGAATGACGACATGCCGTTACAGACGGGAAATCCAAACATTGGCAAGAAGCGCACTCCGCCTCCGGACGAGACTTTTGAAGAAGCGGCCTATCTGAAAGCGCTGGGGGAAAAACAGAAGGTCGTGAACTTGAAGCTGGCCGACGGCGAGGTGGTCCGCGGCTGGATCGAGTACTACGACAAGAACATGGTGCGCGTTACACGCGAGGATGGGCCGAATCTGTTCATCTTCAAGCATGAGATTGTGTATATCGCGGAAGATGGGAAGAAGAAGTAGGCAGCGAGCAGTTGTCAGTAGTCAGTTGCCAGGCGCCAGTGTCCAATCCTGAAAACGAAAGCCCAAGAGCCGCATGACATCCCATTCATCTTTGGATTTGGTTACTCCGATGCAGGCCATGGCTCGCGAGGCGGGCAGCCTGCTGATGGAGTATTTTCGGCAGCACGTGAAGATTGAATATAAGGGCGACGTGGATCTGGTTACGGTGGCCGATCGCAAGTCGGAAACGCTGATTCTGGAGCGGATTCGCCATCAGTTTCCGGCGCATGACGTGATGGGTGAAGAGGGAGCGCGGATTGAAACCGGGAGCGAGTATAAGTGGTATGTCGATCCGCTGGATGGCACGACGAACTTTGCGCACGGTTTTCCGGTATTTTGCGTCTCGCTGGCGGTGGAACACCGGGGGAAACGGATCGCGGGAGTGATTTACGATCCCACGCGCGACGAGATGTTTGCCGCCGAATTGGGCAGCGGAGCGCGGCTTAACGGCGAAGCGATCCATGTGTCGGCAACGGCGAATCTGGGAGAGTGCCTGGTCGCGACCGGGTTCCCGAGCCACAAGCGGCACAAGAGCCCGAATATTTATTTCTATCACCAGATTACATTGCGCACGCATGGCGTGAGGAGGGCGGGATCGGCCGCGCTTGATCTGTGCGATGTCGCGTCGGGACGGTTTGATGGCTTCTGGGAATTTAATCTCAATCCATGGGACACGGCGGCGGGCGTGCTGATGGCCGAAGAGGCCGGCGGAAAGGTCACGGACTTTTCGGGCGGTGAATTTCAGATTGCAAGCCGCGAGACGCTGGCGTCGAATGGATTGGTACACGGCGCGCTCTTGCACGAGTTTCAGGAGATCTTCGCCGGCCGGGGATTGGAAGAGTTGCCCAGCCCGGTCGACTACGCGAAGGATCGAAGACGCTAAAGCCCCGTACAGGCGCGGCTTGCCGCGTCTCATCAGCGCCGCGCCGCCGGGAGACGGGGCAAGCCCCGTCTCTACACAGGCAAGAGTTACAATCGATGGCGTGATTTCGTCTCTTCTTGAACGCCAGATCGAAAAGCGTCCCGGCAAAGTGCGGCTGCAGGGGCGCATTTTGTTTCTCACCGAGGACCCGGAGTTGATCAAGAAACAGCTGGCGGGTTGGGACCTGCCGTGGGACACGAGAAACGCGGGCAACAATCCAAAACTCCGGGACGGCATTTCGACCGACGAGATTACTCCCGCGCATTACTGCTTCTACTTTGACCGGACGCTGGGCGAGATCCCCTACGCGGGCTTGCGCTGCGGCGAGACGCTGCCGATTGGACGCGGCGATGTGAAGCGAGGCGGATTCGTGTGCTCGGTCAGCGGCAAGCGCCGCGGAAAAGGATCAAGCCGCGAGCAGTCTCCTTATGCCGAGATGTGCGCCGGGATTCAGGTCGCGATTGGCGAGAACATTGAACGCATCTACAAGCAGAACTGCCAGAACCTCGGGCTGTTGACTTCGACAAACTTCGCTTTGATCGACAGGATCCGCGCCGGGGAAGAAATCGCGCTCAGCGAATTCACCGCCGGGGAAGACGAGATCACGAAGCAGGTGATCGAATACGGTGGATTGTTTCCGTTCAACGTGGCGCGCATGCAGGGGAAAGTTTTTCTTCCGCCGATCAAGACTGAGAAGCGTCCGATGACGCTGGCGGAGAAGATTTTTGCGGCGCACATGGGCAGGCCGAGTTCGCAGGCTAGCGACAAGAGTGCCGAGCTGCGCTCGGCTGTCCCTACGGGTGCGGTCAAGCCCGGCGACACCGGCTTTACGCACGTCGATCTGCGCTTCAGCCACGAGTACGTCACGCCAATGGCTGCGATTTTCTACGAGCAATATGTTGGCAAGGATGTTCCGGTGAACGATGCGTCCAGCATTCGCTTCTTCCGCGACCATCTTACGTTTCTTGATGAAGTGATCTCGGAAGAAAAGAAAAAGCTCGGCCTGCTCGATTTGGCCACGCAGCTCAAGCTGAAGCAGGAAGACTTCGCCAGGCGGCAGGAAATCAAACTGCACGGCGAGCTTGCCGACCGGAAGGGCTCCGAGGGTATCTGCCACTCGGTGATGCTGGAGACTTACGCGCTGCCGGGGCAGGTGAATGTCGGCTCGGATTCGCACACGCCGCACGTTGGCGCCATCGGATGCATCGCCTTCGGCATCGGCACGACCGACGTATTCAACTCCTGGATCACGAAAGACGTTCGCGTCAAGGTGCCGGAGTCGGTCAAGATAGTCATTCGCGGCCAGCGGCATGTGAACGTTACGGCGAAGGATTTCATCCTGAAGATTCTTTCTCTCGATTACGTGCGCAGCGGAAAGGCGCTGGCGAAGGTCGTGGAGTACGCCGGCGAAGCGGTGAAGGCGCTCTCGGTGGACGAGCGCGCCACCATGACGAACATGGCGGCCGAAATTGGGGGCTTTACGGGAATCGTGGCTCCGGACGAAAAGGTGGTCGAGTTTCTGATGGAGCGCAGGGACATGAATCGCGTCGAAATCGAGAGGATGATCGAGGGTTTGCAGAGCGATCCGGACGCAGAATACGCCGAGGTGATCGAACTCGATGCGGCGGAGATCACGCCCATGGTTGCGACGCCGGGCGATCCCGGCAATGGCAAGTTCATCCGCGAACTTAGCGCGCGCGTTCCGATTGAGATCGCCTATGGCGGGACCTGTACGGCAGGGAAGAACGAAGACATGGATATGTACGCGTTGGTCCTCGCCGATGCGCTGAAAAAAGGTCGGCGAGTCTCCGAGAATGTCGAGTTCTGGATCCAATTTGGCTCGCAGGAAACGCGCGAGTACACAAGGCGTCGAGGCTATCTTGAAATTTTCGCGCGGGCAGGGGCGCGCGTCATCGAGCCCAGTTGCGGAGCTTGCATCAACGCGGGGCCGGGAGTGTCGACTCGTGCGGATCAAGTGGTGATTAGCGCGCAGAACCGCAATTTCCCGGGACGCAGCGGGCCGGGGCAGATGTATTTGGCGTCGCCGCTGACCGTGGCCGCGAGCGCGGTGGCGGGTTACATTGTCGAGTACGAGCCCTCGAAAACGAGTGATCTGGCGTCGGCCTAGCGATCATGGTGTATGATGTGAGCCGGGTCACTGTCAAGCGAAAACCTCTAATCAAGTAAGCGGCGGGGGATTTCGTCGCTCCGTCGTCGATCTTTTCCCTGAGCGAAGCGTTCAGCCAACCGTTGCTTTACCGGATCGCTAGAATCCTATGAAAATTCTGCTCTATAACCCCGACAACGGCGTCACACGTAATTTCATGCCGCATCTATGGATGTTTCTGCTGCAGGCGCTGACGCCGCCGGGCCACGAGGTGCTGTTGGTGGATGGCAACGCCCACCCCATGGATGAGGCGGGGATTGCGCAA
Source organism: Terriglobales bacterium (assembly GCA_049519955.1). GTDB lineage: Bacteria > Acidobacteriota > Terriglobia > Terriglobales > Acidobacteriaceae > Acidiflorens. The sequence goes on along the minus strand of JBEKQG010000096.1, from coordinate 3,637 downwards.
TTTGTGCGCGACAACAAGATTGGACTGGTCGGCATCGGCGCCATGACGCGAATGGTTGCGAAGGCATATCGAATGGCGGATGCGGTCCGGGCCACGGGAGTTCCGGTGGTGATGGGCGGGCCTCATGTGACGGAGATGGCCGACGAGGCGCTCGGTCGAGATGGCGGGCCGCAGCACGCCGACGCGGTTGCGTTGGGCGAAGCCGATGCGACCTGGCCGCTGATTGTTGCAGATGCCGCACGCGGCCAACTCAAGGACGTGTATGCGCCGGTGGACTCTTTTGGCCAGGAAAGCAAGCCGTCGCTGAAGGAATATCCGGTGATTCCGTGGCAGTCGATCGATCTCAAACAGTTCAATCTGGTGCCCAAGGCCGCGAGCACCCTGCTCCAGAAAATCGGGGAAGGCTGGGGAACGTTTCGTATTATTCCCGTCGAGTCGGGACGAGGGTGCCCTTACGGCTGCGAGTTTTGCACCGTCACGGGATTTTTCGGAGACGCAATCCGCTTCCGCACCAATGAGAGCGTGGTGAATGAGTTGCTGCTGTTGAAGGCCCGCGCCCGCAGCGAGAAGGGGCAGATGGCGGTTTTCTTCATCGACGATAATTTTGCCATCAACGTGAAGCGCACGAAGTCGCTGCTGCGCGACATTATTGCCGCCGGCGCGCAGGTGCACTGGGTGGCGCAGATCAGCGCCAATCTGTTGCGCGACGAGGAACTGGTCGACCTGATCGCGGATTCTGGAGGCAAGTGGATTTTTATCGGCATGGAATCGATCGACCCGGCCAATCTGAAAGACGTGAACAAGGGATTCAACAAGCCGGGCGAGTATGCGGCGGTGCTGGAGCGGCTGGCGGCGCGCAACGTGTATGCGATCACGTCGTTTATTTTTGGCATGGACAATGACACCGTCGGAGTTGCTGATCGGACTCTCGAACAAGTTCGCGCCTGGCCCCCGGGTCTTCCGATTTTTGGCCTACTGACGCCTTTACCCGCAACGCCGCTGTACAAGCGACTGGAGACCGCCGGACGGTTGACGCGACCCAAGCATTGGCAGGACTTCGTTCCGTTTACCATGGCCCATACACCGTTGAAGATGACCGTTGAAGAAGCTCATGCCGAAGTGAATCAGGGCTGGGAGCAGGCGTATAGTCCGGAGGCGCTGGCGCAGGCGGTCGAGTCGCTGAGCGATCAGCCGCTGGGTTATCGCGTCAACATCTTCCTAGCGCGCTTCTGTTTTCGCGGCATTTATTTTCCCATGATGGGGAAGATGGCGTGGGTAAAGGCGATTGTGCAGAATCGGCGAACCATCTTCAAACTGGTCAGGGAAGGCTTCAAGCCCGGCGCCTGGCGCGGCGCGCCCGCGCGAGTTCCGGCCATTCCCATTCCGCAGGCGAATGCGGGCGAAGAGGTCGCGTTTTCCGCCGATTGAAGATCTCTCCCAATGTGGCATGATGGGGTGGTCAGGCGAGGTGTTTTATGTACGAGCAAGAAAAGGTCCAGAAGGGGAGAATGATCGGTTATGCCGTCGCGATCGTCGTGTTTGTCGCGGTTGTGGCGTGGAAGTTTCTGCTGCACTGAGGCCTGACTTCTAGCTGCGTTCTTGCTAAAATTGTGAGTTCCATCACACTGCCTAGTGCGCGAGGAGCATGAGACTTTATGGCCTACGTAATTGCCGAGCCCTGCATCGGAACCAAAGACACGGCCTGTGTTGACGCCTGTCCGGTGGATTGCATTCATCCCAAGAAGGACTCCGACAAGTTCGGGACGGAAGAGATGCTGTATATCGATCCCGTGGAATGCATCGACTGCGGCGCCTGCGTGCCGGTGTGCCCGGTCTCGGCCATCTTCGCGCTCGACGACCTGCCGGAAAAGTGGAAAGAGTACACCGAACGGAATGCGAAGTACTTCGGACGGTAAATCTGGCTGCGAGCTACGAGCTGCGAGCTTCGAGCAATCAAAACCCGAGTCTGTCGAATTGGAGCGGAGTTTTCAGGCGAACCTGCTTGCTCGTAGCCCGCAGCTCGTGGCTCGCAGCCGATCGGCCAACTTTGCATCCCTTTCGCGCTCCATTACAATCAAAGATTAGCCTGTTGACCTTCCATGGCGCTGAAGGAGTCGGAAGCGATCGTTCTGCGCGCGTATCCGTTGCGCGAGGCGGACTTGCTGGTTACGCTCTTCACCCGCCTGGAAGGCAAAGTGAAAGGCGTGGCGCGCGCGGCCATGAAGTCGAGACGCCGCTTTGGAGGCGCGCTGGAGCCGCTCACCCATGTGCGGGCGTTTTACGACGACCGCGAAGGGCAGGAACTGGCGCGGCTCGATTCCTGCGAAGTGATCGAATCGCCGCTGGCGAGCGAAGTCAGTTATTCGCGGGCTGTGGCGCTGGCGCACGTCGCCGAGTTGCTCGACGAGTTGATGCCCGACCGCGAGGCGAGCGACGCGGTGTTCCGGCTGAGTTTGGCGGTCTTGCAGGAGTTGCGCGGCGAGAAGTTGTGGATGCCGCTCACGTACTTTGAGCTGTGGATGACGCGGCTCATGGGGTTTCTGCCGGAATTTTCAGAGTGCGCGGTCTGTGGACGCGCGTTAGATGATAGTCGCGGCGGCAGCCGGGCGTTTTATCATGCGCTTGTCGATGGTTTGGTTTGCGCCGACGACAAGCGCGTGGCTTCGTCGGAGTTGTCGCCGGAATCGAGAAAGATCGCGGCCCAGATGCTGCGCTCCCGTGTTTCCGAATTTGCAGAGATCGACTGGCCGAAAGCGGTGTGCGCGGATTTGAGGAAGTTTCTGCTGCAGATTCTGGAACGGCACATTGAGAAGAAGTTGGTGACGGCAGCAATGCTGGAGAAGCTGAATAGCTGAACTCAGGAGCCGGGGAAAATGCATAACTTCCGCGATGAAATCCCCCTTCGCGCCCTTCTGAACGCAGCGATAATCGACCGCGTTGTGGAGACTTCCACATTTAAACAAGGCGTAGGCGAGGTTTTGACACTTGCCGGCTCTCCCGGTGCGGAATATCAATTCAAGAACCCGGCCTTCATCGTTGGATTCCTCTACTGCGTAATAGTCGTCCCCAAGGAAATCTGGATTTCATCTCCAGAGGATCCTGTTTATAAAAGACTCGAAGCGGAAAAAGTAGTTGATCTGTTTGATATCAGGCTTAAAGACAATGCCTTTGATAGTCATCCAGCATATTTCCTGATACACCGATTGCGGAATGCGATCGCACACGCAAACTTCGATGTCGACCAATCGCAGTCCTTTGTATTCAGGGATCGCAGAGAGAAAAGTGGCTCTCATTTCTGGGAGGCATGGGTCTCGAACGCGAATCTTTTTCGCTTTTTGAACGTGCTCGCACATGCCGTGGATGAAATGTATCCGGTTGGGAAACGCCCCGCCGTGATTCACTGAGCCGTAGCTGACGCCTACCCTCTCGATCCATTACAATCAAACATTGATCCGCTGGCGTCACGGGCATGTGTAGATGAGCCCCGGCCCGATTCCTACGAACCCGTGGAGCTTACTAGAGCGTGTTTCAAAAATGGGTTTTGGGAAGGGCACGACTTCAGTCGTGCCGCTTAGGCCCTGGGAAAATGCGGGCTTTAGCCCCTGAGGGACGTGCCTTCAGAGCTAGAAGGTATTTT
>JBEKQG010000095.1:0-13358 GCA_049519955.1 Terriglobales bacterium | reverse complement strand
AAGTTCGTCATGGTCGAGCCCGAGGCCGTCGCGGCGAAGTAGGTTTTTTGTAGAGACGGGGCTTGCCCCGTCTTCTTTGGATACGGTGGGAGACGCGGCAAGCCGCGTCTCTACGGGAAGTTACCAGCCTCGGCTTCGAGTCGAGGCTTTTTCGTTTCGCCGAAACGGCGGAGCTTCGCTCCGCTGGACGGCCGGGGGCGGCCGTCCCTACGCGAGTTTTTCCGCAGGCCGAGTTTTCGCGGGCGAGGGCGCCCGCGCCACACAACGATGTTTATCGATGAAGCCAAAATTCGAGTGAAGGCGGGCGACGGCGGCAACGGCTGCATGGCGTTCCGGAGGGAGAAGTTCGTGCCGCGCGGCGGGCCTTCGGGCGGCGATGGCGGACGGGGCGGCGACATTTGGATGGAATCGAGCGAGCGCCACAATACGCTGGTGCATTTCCGGTTCAATCCCGAGTACAAGGCCGAGCGCGGACGGCACGGCGAAGGATCGAAGAAGACCGGGCGGGACGGCGAGGGGATTGTCCTGAAAGTGCCGGTGGGCACGATCGTTTACGACGAAGACACGGGCGAGAAGGTCCACGATTTTTCGCGCGCCGATGAACGCGTGGTGATCGCGCGCGGCGGACGCGGTGGTCGGGGGAACGCGCAGTTTGCCACCTCCACGCACCAGGCGCCGCGCGAGCACGAAGACGGACGGCCCGGCGAAGAGCGCAATTTCCGCCTGGAGTTGAAGCTGCTCGCCGATGTGGGACTGGTGGGCTATCCGAATGTGGGCAAATCGACGCTGATTTCGCGCATCTCGGCGGCGCGGCCCAAGGTCGCGGATTATCCGTTTACCACGCTGGAACCGAACCTGGGTGTGGTGCTGGCGGGCGACAAGGGTAAGGAAGAAAGTTTCGTGGTCGCCGACATTCCGGGCCTGATCGAGGGCGCGCACACGGGATCGGGGCTGGGCACGCAATTCCTGCGGCACATTGAGCGCACGCGGTTGCTGGTGCATATGGTGGATGTCTCCGACAGTAGCGGACGCGCCGACGTGGTCAAGGACGTCGAGGTGATTCGGGGCGAACTGGCGAGTTTTGGAGCGGGGCTGGAAAAAAAGCCGACGCTGATGGTGGCGAACAAGATCGATGTGGCCAATCCGGAGAAGCTCAAGAAACTGAAGCAGTGGGCGACGCGGCGGAAGCTGAAGCTCTATGCGATTTCCGCCGTGACCGGCGAAGGGATCGAGAAGCTGAAGTTTGCGATGGCCGAGGAAGTCGAGAAGGTGCGAAGAGCCGCGGAGGCGCAAGCAGAAGAAACGAAGGGCTCTCGCTCCGGCGCTTAGATTGACCAGCGGCTCTGGGATTGCGGTTGTTGGTGTAACGGCGATCTGACGCCAGTTAGGATCGCGCGGCGCAGCTACGGTTGGCTCTCAAGCTTCCGAACCACTACAAGGGTACCTCCGCAATTTGAGGGTGGATTGCTCGGGTGCTACAGTGGGAACATGCGGATTCTCTTTGGCATGCGCAATCTTCATTTCTGGGGCCGCGCGTTCTTGCTCGGAACGGCGGTTCTCGGCGTGCTGCTCGCCGCTGGTGCGATGTGTGCGCTCGGACAAAGTTCACCCCCAGCGCCCAACCCCGCGGTCAATCCCGATCGGCTGCCCATTTCTACGAGTTCGCCGGAAGCCGCGAAGGTGTTCGAAGAGGGGTTGCACCTGAGGTACGACTTTCATACCGAGCAGGCTCTGGCGAAGTGGCGTGAGGCCACGAAGCAAGACCCGAATTTCGCCCGGGCGTGGGCATATATCGTGCTGGTGGGAGTCGATCCCGTGGAGGTCAAACAGGCAGCGGAGAAGGCGCGGCTCGCTTCTCAGAATGCATCGCCTGGGGAAAAGCTCCTGGTGAAGTGGGCGATATCGACCGACGAGGGACGTTTTCTCGATGCCATCGCAGCGATGAACGATTTGCTGGCGATGTATCCGCGCGATGCCCAACTGAACTATGAGGCTGGGCTTTGGGTGCGTTCCCAGGGTGACAGCGAAGGCGCCGTCAAGTTCACCAAGCGCGCGCTGGAAGTCGACCCCAATTTCGCGGGCGCTTTGAATACCTTGGCGTACCAACTCGCCTTCATGCATGAATACGACCAGGCAATCTCTTACTTGAAGTGCTACATCGAGGTTGAACCCAGGGACGCCAATCCCCGCGATTCCATGGCCGAAATTCTGCAGATGGTAGGGCGACTGGAAGAGTCGCTGGCGGAGTATCGGGAAGCACTGAAGCTGGATCCCAAGTATTATTCTTCGCACGAGGGCATGGGCAACGATTTCGCTCTGTTGGGAAAGCAGGACCGCGCCCGCGAGGAGTATGCCAAAGCGGCTTCTCTGGCGTTGACACCGCAGGACAGACTCCTCTGTGAGATCCAATCCGCCGTTACCTATGCCCGTGAGGGCAACGTGAAGCAAGCCCGGGTGGAGCTAGGGGCGGTGCTGGACGAGGCGACGAAGTTGCAACTGAACGACTTGCGCAGTTCCATCCATCGATACCTGGCACTGCTGGCGGAATCTCCTGCCTCCGCCTTTCAACAGCTAGACGAGGCGGAAGCGGTTTTGCAGGGACCCGGAAACATCTCGGGGGCGAACCGCAGCCGACAACTGGCGAGCACATTGAGCACGCGAGCCCGGCTGGCGGCGGAAGCCGGAAAACTTGAAATGGCCCGCGCCGCCGTCGCGCGCTTAGAGGAAATGGTCAAGACCAACCGCAGCAACGCGGTCGAGCGCGCATATCACGGCGCGAATGGGGCGCTGCTGGCGGCGGAGTCGAAAACCGGCACGGCCATTCAAGAACTGCGGGAAGACCCCGAAAATCCCTTTTCCATGTCCAAGCTCGCCGAATTGCAGGCGGCCTCGGGAAACGCTCGCGATGCGGCGGAAACCAGAGCGCGCTTCAAGGCCGATTACGGCACCACGCTGGAAGACTGGCTGGTCGTGCGAAAGTTCAGGCAATAGCAATGATGGAAATGAAAAACAGAGCGCTCCGTGTGCTGCCAAGAGCTGTCCTGGCGTTCGTCTGTGTTCTCGTGTGCGGCGGGATCGCAGCCGCACGCGATGTTGCGCTCGTGACCGGCAAGGATAGCCAGGTCAGAGTGGTGAAAGCCGCCGATCTGGCAAAAATGATCAAGACCACGCACAAATGGCCCGCTGGAGACGATCTGACGATGGTACTTACCGACCCATCTTCACCAGAGATGCGCGTCGTTGCCGAGAAACTCCTATCGCTGACGAGCGATGAACTTAAGAAATTGATCGGCGCGGCAAACAAGACCAGGTTGATATTTTGGGTGGTTTCGGGCGACGACGAGGTGCTAAAAGTGCTGCAATCGAGTTCATCCGCGGTCGGCCTGGTGAATGTTTACTCCATCAACAGCAACGTCGATGTGTTGAAGATCGACGGCAAGCTGCCCCTCGAGCCCGGCTATATTCTGCACAGCCAGTAGTCGCGGAGAAATTACTCGCACCATGCAAATCCGTAGTGAGTTCTCACCGGCGGGGGCGCAAGCAGAAGAAACGGAGATCTCTCGCTCCGGCGCTTAGATCAGCCAGCGGCTCTATAGCGAAACCAGAGTTGCTGTATCCGCAGGCAGTGTTGAACGGTTTCACCGGTGCCCCCCCCTATTTTGTCAAAATCTTCATTTCAAAGGAGTTAACGTAAAATATTCACAAATAAGGAGTTAGCAGTCGGGCCTCTATTAGAATCATAGACTTAGCAGCTTTGACTCCGCAAGATCTTCAAGAATAAGGGCTTAGATGCAATGTCCTCAGCAATAAGGACTTAGAGGCAGCTTTCAGCCGTCAGCCATCAGCCGCCAGTAAGAACCTGACCTGCTGGGAGGTTAGTACGGTAGGCCTCCTCTTCTGCGGGAGACGGCAAATGAAAAAGGGCGCGGGAGTGGAGCCGCACCCTTTTCTTATCTCTTATCGCTAGTTCTATTATATCAATTCCGACCCACCTACACCGACAAGATTTCCAACTTTATTGTCCCAGCCAATACATTGACTTACAGGGAAAAGCGTGGAAGCGGGGGGTTGACAAGATTCGCTGAAATCGAGATGGAGCGGGTGAACTGCGAGCACGCAGGTTAGCGCCCAAAAGACGGGCGCGAACCTGGGGCACCTTGCTCGTGTAATCACGATGTTACGCCAACGATCCACGTCAAGACGATTGTGGTTATGATTAAGGGCAGGAGTACAAGAAACATGCGGCTATCCATGGCTGTGAATGGCGGTAATCCCATCGTCGCTTCGCTACCGCATCCGGGCTACCTCAGCGCTCACCTCAATATGAGCGACCGCCCCAAGGACAACGAACGCCAGAAGACTATAAGGCTCGACGGAAATGAGACTAGGGAAACCGAAACCGTTCATCTGAAATGGCCGAGCGTCGAGTTGAAAGCCGGTGATGTCGTGGAGCTGCGGGTCTTGCCTGACGGGGAGGGAAACGAGCCGAGTGAAGTCCGCAGCTCGTCCAAATCGCCATACAATCTATTTTCTAATGCCGAATTGGCGAAAGAGCTGCTTCAGGCAGTCTCGGAGTTCCAGGAACGGCTCAGCAAACTACTTGAGAAGTCCGAGGCGTTGGAACCGGCTGACGAGCACAAGAAATTCGCCCTTGCGTGGGGAAGCGTAATCTGGGAGCTTGGTCAAAACCTCCTACACCCCGTATATCGGCGGCACAAGGAACTCATCCCCGAGGCATTGAAGAACGAGCTTTTATAATTCCGCGCCATGTTGTTGTTGAAATCAGGTGATCGCGCTCAGAGCCGCGGCGGGTTTTCGAGGGCGAGCGCGTCGGAGATTCGCGGCAGCATCGCAAACTGCCGGGCTTCGCCCGGCTGGACAGCCGAGGGCGGCTGTCCCTACACAAACCTGGACGGGCGAGGGCGCCCGTCCCCACACGTGCTAGAATTTGCACAGCTTCTATCCTGGACAGGTTCTGGACTCTGATTTGATCGAACTCGCACCTTCGATACTTTCGGCGGATTTCGCCCACCTGGCGGAGCAGGTGGAGCGGGCGACGGCGGGCGGCGCTAGCGTCGTCCATGTTGACGTCATGGACGGGCATTTTGTCCCCAATATCACGATCGGGCCTCCGGTGGTGAAATCTGTGCGCCGGGCAACTCAGCTTCCGCTGGACTGCCATCTGATGATCGAGAATCCCGACCAGTACATTGCGGATTTTGCGGACGCGGGAGCGGACTGGATTTCGGTGCATCAGGAAGCGTGCCGGCATTTGGACCGGACGCTCAACCTGATTAAGCAGTATGAATGCCTGGCGGGAGTCGCGATCAATCCGGCGACGCCGGTGGAAACGCTCAGCGAAGTGCTCGATGAAGTGGACTTTGTGCTGGTGATGAGCGTGAATCCGGGGTTTGGCGGGCAGAAGTTCATCCCGGCAACGCTGCACAAAATGAGGGAGCTGGCCGAGATTCGCGCAGCGCGGGGACTCCAATACCGCATCGAAGTAGATGGCGGCGTGGGGATGGACACGGTCGGGGATGTGGTGCGGGCCGGAGCGGAGATTCTGGTGGCGGGCAATGCGGTGTTCGGCAAGGGCGACGCGAAGGCGAATGCGCAGGCGCTGCTGGAAGCGGCGCGGAGCGCGAGTTTCGAGAGAGTATAGAGTGAGTTCCACCACGGAGACATGGAGTCACGGAGAAGATCCTTTATTTGTTTTTTCGGTGTCTCCGTGCCTCAGTGGTGAAAGGGTTTGAGGTCTTTTATGCGGCGGAATTCTATCGTTGTACTCCTCGCGTTGCTGCTGGCGTTGACGGTGGCGTGCACGAACAAGAAGTCGGTGAATCCGCTGGCCAACATCGGGTCGAAACAGCCCGACAAGGTGCTGTTCGACCGGGCGATGGATGCCATGAAGCACAACCGTTTCGACGTGGCGCGGATGACGCTGCAGACGCTGATCAACACCTATCCGGATTCGGAATTCATCGCGCGGGCCAAGCTGGCGGTGGCGGATTCGTGGTACGCCGAGGGCGGAGCGACGGCGAGGCAGCAGGCCGAGATCGAATACAAGGACTTCATCACGTTCTTTCCCAACATGCCGGAGGCGGTCGAGGCGCAGTTGAAGATCGCGAACATCCACTATGAAGAGATGGAAAAGGCGGACCGCGACTACACGCACGCAATGCGGGCGGAGGAGGAATACCGGGCGCTGATTCAGGAGTATCCCGACAGCAAGCTGGTGCCGCGGGCGAAGCAGCGGTTGCGCGAAGTGCAGGAAGTGCTAGCGGACCGGGAGTTCGGCATCGGGCGCTTTTATTACATGCGGATGGCATATCCGGCGTCGATTGCGCGCCTGAAAACGCTGGTGGACCGCTATCCGTTATATAGCGGCGCGGACCAGGCGCTGTATTTGCTGGGGCAATCGTACGAAGGCGAGATCAATACCATCCGGAAGAACCCGCGCATGAATGAAGTGGCCAAGTCCAATATGATCGAGGGCCTCACGAAGGATGCGGCGGACGCCTACGGGAGGATCATCAAGCGGTATCCGGCGATGGATCGGGCGCTGGACGCGAAGGCGCGGCTGGAGGCGCTGCATCAGCCGGTGCCGCGGCCGACGCGGGCGGCGCTCGAACAGAACAAAAAGGAAGAGGCGAGCCGGCGTGAAACGAGCGTGATGTCGAACATGCTGGGGAGCTTCGAGAAGCATCCCGACGTGGCCAGGGCCTCGCATGTGGGCGAACCCACGATGGTCGATCCGGAGCCGGAGACGGCAACCAAGGTGGTGCAGCAGATCGCCACCTCGGCGGCGGGAGGCGCTGGCGGCGACAATAAGGTCAGTGTGGAAACGACCGGCGCGACGGGGGCGCCGAACCATGAAGCGCCGCGTTCGGATACTCCCGCGGCAGCGCCGGAAACACCGGCGGCGAGGGCCCCGGCACAGGCTGGGGCGCTGAGCGCGTTGAAGCCGAGTGTGGCCGATCCGAATGAGCTTAAGCCGAACGTCGAGGCCGACGATCCCAGCGCGCTGCCTCCGCTGCAGCAGAGCAATCAACTGGAGAACAGTGGCGGCACGTCGAGCGGCGTCGCTTCGCGCGCACCGGCGAAAGCGGAAGAGATGGCGGATATTTCTTCCAGCAAGAAGAAGAAGAAAAAGGGTGTGAGGAAACTCAACCCGTTCTAGCTTCGCGTCGCGCAAATTCGGGGGCATAAGCTTGGGCCCCTAGTCTCGCGTAGGGGCGGCTGTCCCTGCATTCGCCCCGAACCCCTGGCACAATCGCACTCCCCAACAGGCTAGGAACACTCGTAACCGGTTACCCGTGCCTGAATCGTTGACTTAGGATAAGGGACGCGGTAGTTTCGCGTTATCTCTCCTTTTTGTGCGAAGGATGACACTTGCCGCGGAAAATACTGCTCGCCGATGACAGTGTGACGGCCCAAAACATGGGACGAAAGATCCTGGCCGACGCCGGATACGACGTGGTCACGGTCAACAACGGATCCGCCGCGCTGAAGAAAATCGCGGAAATCAAGCCCGATTTGATCGTGCTCGATGTGTACATGCCCGGCTACAGCGGGCTGGAAGTGTGCCAGCGGTTGAAGGATGCGGCCGAGACGGAGCACGTTCCCGTGCTGCTGACGGTGGGCAAGCTGGAACCTTTCAAGGCGGATGAAGCGCGCCGGGTCAGGGCCGACGCTCACATCGTGAAGCCGTTTGAAGCCAGCGAATTGCTGACTGCGATTGCGCGGTTGGAAGACCGCATCGTGCCCCAGCCCGCCGAGGCCGCGCGTTTCATCACGCCGGTTGCGGGCGTGGAGCGCTTCAACGGCGAGGCCACCGGCAAGGCAACGGCAAGTAACATGGAAGCCGATGCCGGCTGGAGGAGCCGCCTGCGTTTTCCGTCGCTGAAAAAACGGGAAGAAGCGGAGCCGGAAACTGCCGCGGCGGGAGCGGCGTTTCGCAATTTTCGCAAGGCCAAGACCAAGACAGGCGCGATTCCGACCTTTGACGTGGCGGCGCCGTCGCCGGAGCCAGGGCTGGTTTCCGACCCTCCCCGCGACATCACGCTGGAAGAGTTGGACGCACTCAGCGATCTGGCCGCGAAACTGGATGGGCCGATTCCGGCAGCCGCCGTTGGACCCGACGCGCCAGCCGCTGCCACTTCGGCGGCGCAGCCTGACGAAAACTCTGGCGTTGCATCCGGGCGTTGCATTCGCGATACCGAAAGTTCTTTGCCAGCGAACGCCTCGCCAGTAGAGACTGAGCGTCGAGAGGCGGACCCTCCGGCAAGCGAGTTATCGGACGAGGCCCAGGCGGTCCCGGCCGCAGCCCTTGCGCCAGCGATCGAAGGCGAGTGCGATGGAGAGAAGGCAGCGGACATAGCCATCGAGCCCGCCCAGCCTGTGTTGCAGGCTGCCGAGGCCGAGACACCTCGGCAGGAAGCCGAGATTGCAGCAAGCGAGAGTCCCGAGACTCCGGCTGCGTATGTCACGGTGGATGCCGCGCTTCTGGCGCAGGAACCCGCGCCCGTGGATCGGGACGACGAGCCGCGATTCGCTGCGGCGGAGAGCGCGATTGGGCAGGCGGCGGAAGAGCAGCTTGCGCCGGAGCCTGAAAAGACTGAAGCAACTCCGGAGGAAGCGGTCGCCACTGCCGGAGCGAGCGCGCTGGAGATGGCGGAGCCGGGAGAGCCGGCGCCGAGCGATGAGGAACTGGCCGAAGCCTTGCGCTTGCTCACGCCCACCACCGTGCACGGGGACGTTGCGACGCTTCCGGCGGACGGAAGCCTGGCGGCGGACGCGGCGGGCGCTCCGCGTTGGGTTGCGGAGCCGGTAGCGTTGAAGCCGGAAGAGGCGGCGATCTCGCTGGAAGCGGAAATGTTTGGCACCTTGCCAGCCATGCCCGGGGAGATGCCCGCGGCAGAGTCCGGCGGCGAACTGGAGTTGGCTCCGGCGACCGGAGTCTCGGCGATTACGGCGGCGGTTGAAAGCCGGTTGGCGGAGGCAGGGCTGGTGGCCGCTGCGAACAGTTTGGCGGAGCCCGCGGTTGAGCAAGCTGCGGTCGAGCGCGCTTCCGTAGGGACGTCTTCCGTTGAAACGTGTTCCGTTGAACAATGTTCCGTTGATCCATGCTCGGTCGAACCGGCTTCCGTTGAAGAATGTCCGGAAACGGCGGTCGAGGAAACAGTGGCCGCGAATGCGGCTGCGGAAGCGATCGCTGCGGTTCCGAGCGCGGCGAGTCCGTCGCTGGGCGAAATGGTATTGGAGAAGGCCGAAGTTGAGAAAGAAGTTGAGAAGAGCGAAGCGGGACGGGAAGATTCGCTCGTGAAAGTTGTGGAGGAAGCGCCTGCCGAAGCGGCGGCGGAGGAAGCTCCAAAGGTCATGGCTGCGGCGGCGTCCACGGCCGCGTCTCTACCGGACGCCAGCACCATTGCCAGCATCGTGGACAGCGTGATGGCCGATCTTCGCCCGAGGATCGTGGAAGAAATCGCGCGCAAGCTGGCGGGTAAGTAACGCGGCCGTCAGCATTCAGAGCATTCGGCCATCAGCTTTGAATATCAGTTCGGCGTGTCCCACTTCTCGAAAAGCGCGAGAAGTAGGGCACCCCTCGTCTCCTTTTCGGCCAACCTCCAGCACCCGCGTTATACTTACCCGCCAGAGAAGTTAGCCACCCGCCTGCCGGTCCTTCGCCGCTTCATCAAGAGCATGAAGGGAAAGCCAAACCGTCCCGGTCGCCCTCGCTCATTTGGAATGCCAAGGCGCGCATGTCTTCATTCAGGTGATCGAGTTTTGAGGTTCCCACGACCGCGTGAAAATTGGGCGCGGTTTGCAATATGTAATTGAGCGCGATAACCGGCAGCGGAACGCCATACTTCTCCCCGAGAGCTATGAGCCGACTTATCTTTCGCTCGTCCTCCGGCTTGCCTTCAGCCAGGCGGCTGTCAATACATCTCTTTAGGTCGCCGCGCCCCAGCGGTGAGTAGGCGAGGAAAGGAAGACCGTTTTCCCGAAGATAGTCCACATATGTCCTATCGCGGGAAATGTTCTGCGCACCCTTCCACCGCTCCCCATCTTTGGCCGGCAGAGCGTTAAATTCATTGCTCACCCACGGCACATCGTTTGCCTCCCGCAAGTAGGCCCGAAACTCCTTGAGCCTGGCAAGAGAGACGTTGGAATATCCGACATTATGAACCTTCCCGGATCTCAGGAGTTCAACGCTCCATTCGGCGATCGCCTGCGCAGGAACTTTCGGATCATCATAGTGCAATAGATAGACGTCGATGTAATCCGTGCCAAGGGCTCGTAACGAATCGTCCAGTTGGCGCAATAGCTTTTTCCGCGTCAGCGGCGTTCTCCAGAAAAGGCTCGGGTGTCCGCCCTTCGAGATGATCCGAAAAGCGCCGCGACCCAACGGATGTTTCCTGACGAAGCGCCCGACAACCCCTTCGCTCCAGTACATCCTGGCCGTATCGAACGAGTTGATGCCCATCTCAACGGCGCCGTTCAGGAGGGCATCCGCGCGCTTTGTCGGAGCGATATTCCAAGACGCAAGATTCGGCACAGCAATCATCCAATCGGTGCCGAGAACGATTCTTGACATTTCGGATTTCACGGCGTTAGATGTAAGTCTTAATCAAGCGCTCCGCCAAGCGATCGGCCAGCGCCATGATTGTAAGCGTGGGGTGCTTCTCGCTGAGAACCGGGATCACGCTACCGTCACATACATAAAGGTTCTTACTCTTGAAATACTTCAGGTCCTTGTCCACCACGCCGCCTTTCGGGTCCGCGGCCATTCGGCAGGTGCCCACGTAATGAACGCCTGATCCCGGAGGAGACCCGGCGTCATCCGCGATGTAACCGCTGGCTTTCCTTAGCATTCGGCGGGCCAGCGCGGCCAGCTGTCGGCCGTGGTCGGCCTCGATCTCTGACGTTTCGTACTCGATACGCACCTGACGTTGTCCGAAATGATCAACTCCATCGGCCAAAACGACTTTGTTCTTTCGCTGCGGAACGGCCGGGCTGAACATCACCAACGTCGCAATGCTCTTAAAGACTTGCCGAGAAATGGTTTCCACCAGGAATCGGGGCAACCGGGGTATTTCGGCCAGATAATAGGGAACCTTCAGGAAATCCGACCAGAATTGGCCCACGAATGGAAAGTGTTTCCCTTGGGAATCCTTGATCTGACCGCCCAGCAAGATGTGATCGCCATAACCGCGGTCTTCGTTCGCCGGCCTGAACCACAATCTAAAGAGACTGGTGCCGACGACCGCGCGCGGGCTATCCTGCAAAAACTCGCCGACCTGCTCGACTTTGCTCCGGTCGTCGGCGAACGAGTTCAGCAGCAGCCGCGGCGATTCGATGGCGCCCGAACAGACGATGACCACGTCCGCTTCAATCTCGACGATCTGCTGGGTGCGTTCGTCGATCGCCACGACATGGGAGATCGAGAACCCCTCCTCACTGTCACCGTCGACGGCGGTCAGTTTGATGGCTCTGGTGTGCTCGAGCAGCCGAAAATTCGGCAGCGCACTCATCTCCGGCAGGAGACGCGTTGAGAATTTATAGACGCTGCCGGAACGGCACCCGCGCCCGCAATTGCCGCAGGCCACGCACTTTTGGGTAGAATCCGGCCGCAAGTCGACGGCTTTCCTGTTCTCCAAAAAGAAAAGATCCGGGCCGAGCGAACCGGCGTTGCTGTCGATGAAAACGCGGTCAACTTGTCTGGCGGCGCGGGGCGCGAGAAAGGATCCGTCCGGAAATTGACGCAAACCGTTGCGCTCACCAACCACCAATGCGAGCCGCTCGACCTCAGAATAGTGATCGGCAAGATCGCGCAGAGAAATCGGCCACCGGCAGTCCTCACTATAGGAGTGGCGGTTGGCAAAATCGTCGTCTGAATACCTCAGGCAGATCCCATTCCAGAGGTTCTGCAAGCCATTGACGTGGTGAATTTGGTAGTGATGGAATCCGCCTTCCCGTGGACATTCCATGGAGCTCCGGCTACGGGCGTCCGCGAGGAGCGAATGAACGAGAGAGATTTCCGGCCTGACCGGGAAAGTGGTATGTGGGCCTATTTCAAAGTGGCCCTTTTGTTCAGGGCTCAGCTCGTTTTGAAATTCGGATTGCGCTGGAATACCGCCTGAGTTGATGACCAGCACATCGGCACCCGCCTTCGCCAGGCGGTAGGCGAGGATGCCCCCGCCAGCGCCGGTGCCGATCACGCAGAACTTCGCGCGAAGCATCGTCAGCGTCCCCGGGCCGAGCGCGCAAAGACATCGCTGGCAAAATACAGGTACTGCACAAAATCGCAAAGCACCTTGATTTGCTCCCGGGCGAAATATTGCCGCGGCGTCAGATCAGGCGTCGCATTTTGCCGCCAAGCCGTCCATAAAGGGCGGAGTTGGTCGTTCCGCTGCATGATCTCCGGGATCAGATCGACGATCGGCTCGATGCGGCCGGCGTATGGTGAGACCTGGCAGAGTCGCTTGGTCAGCGTGTCATGGCCGCTCATTATCGGACAATCATCCTTAAAGCCCTGAACGGCCTGGAGTCCCGTAAACAATCCGCCACGATTTTTGAGAGGGTTTCCACCGTGATTACTTAAGCACTCACCGCTCCAGAGAATGTGAACTACCTGTACCACGGTCAAAGGCGCTGCGGTAGTTCCCCTCGAGGGGTCTGAGCTTCTGGGAGTCATCACCTCCCATGGGGCCCTCCCGAAAAGCTAACAAAAGCCATCACGAAAATCAAGAAGGTCGGCGCAAGCGATCAGCCCGCCGGCCGAGGATGCGTTGCTGTCTGCTGAAAGGATGGCGGGTGGCGCACATCTCCAGCGGCCAAGTATAACGCTCCTTTACAGGGATGGGCAGAGGACAAGACGGGGGTGCCCCTCGATAAGAGGGAAGGCTCTGTCAAGGGCAAACTTCTCCTGGGCGGTGTTTTTGCACCGCTTGTTTCGCCAGAGAGGTTGAGGACCAAGGTTCTGGAAATCTCACGCGGAATCATTTCCCGGTGGAAAGATCGCTCGGGATGCGAGAGCGCCCAATCAACTCAACGGTCTAGCTCGCGCCGACCAGGGCCACCCGCGGGCTGCTCTCGATACGAACGATCTCCGGATACGCCACCTGCGTGCGCAGCATCCAGTAGAGTCGTACGGCCAACTTGCGCGCCGCCGCCACCTTCGCCACACCTTTCGGCTTCTGATGACAGCGATGCAAATATTCTTTCTTCATCCCAGGATCGAAGCGCACCGCAATCTGCGCCGCTTCCACCAGCAACGAACGCAGCAGACGATTGCCCTGTTTGCTGATCGATCCCAGCATCTGATGCCCGCCCGAACTGTGTTCGCGCGGAATCAG
>JBEKQG010000094.1:0-13193 GCA_049519955.1 Terriglobales bacterium | reverse complement strand
AGTCTCAACACCACGCCTGGTCTTGATGTTGGTGTAGCTGGGAAAGTAGGGTGGATTCAAATTGTATCCGAAGTCAAAGCGCAATGGGCCGATCGGCGTCTGATAGCGCACGCCGAGGCCGACCGCATGGGAAGCGTAGTTGTAATTGCACTGCAAGTGGGTCTGCGCGCTAAAACAGAGCTGTTGGCCGGGCTGGTGAAAACGTCCGAGGCTCGGGAGCATCTCCTGGGGCCGGGCAAAGACATTCCCCATGTCGTGAAAAATCGTAAAGCCGATACTCTCCTGAAAGTAAGGCAGGGTAACGTTTGGAAAACGCATCTCCAGGCTGTTGAGGAACAGAGCGCTGCCGCCGACGGGATATCCGGTGAACGGGTCGCGGGGGCCTGCCTGATTCAGCCCAAACCCGCGATTGGAGTTGCCCCCGCCGCTGTAGAAACGCTCGGGCAGCGGAATAAGGGTTTGGCCGGTGTGCGGGGTCCCCGACGGATCCAGCACCAGCGTGTTTCCGAAAGGGTTCTCGATGCCAACGGTGGTGGAACGGGCGAAGACGAATCCACGTCCTGTGCTGCGATTGCGAAAGAACGTGTGATAGGTGGAGTTCTTGATCAGCGCACGGCTGAAGTTGGCCTCGGAGCCGAAAGAACTGGAGGCAACGCCGCCTTCCACCGTGGTGTAACTGCCGCGCGTGCTTTCCAAATCGTTATCGCGCCGGTTGCGCACGTAAATGAAATTAGGAGTTCCAACCCGTGTGGGCTGCGAGAGGAGCGGAATGAGGTTCTCGGTAACTTCGATATTGCTGGCCTCCACGCGGCGGTAACTGAAACCGTAGGAAAGCGTCGTTAGTTCGCGGCCAGTTGCCGCGTCTCTCTTCAGCACTTGCGAAATCTGCAAGCTGCCCTCCAGACGCTTTGACGTGAAGGTGGAGACGTCCACGGTATTGTCGTAAAGCGCGGTAGCGGTGAAACGAAGGTTGTCGCGGTTCAGCAGTTTGGGAACGTCGTAGCGGAGGAGCCCTTTTTGTTGCAGACGGCCAAGATTGCCCTTCAAGGTGAGGGTCTGATGACGACCGCCCACGTTGATGCGGTTGATGCCGAGAGACACCATGGGGCTGACGCCGGTCTGCCCGAGTGGCTGGTTGGTTCCGACCGCGGGCTGCCCCGTCTGGAACTCGAAACCGACGCCGTAATCGAAGGTGTAGCGATCCGCCTCGCTGGCGGTGACGACCACGTTTTTGCGCGACTCGGTGCCGTCCGGGTTCTGGATGGCCGTATTCACCTGCTTGAAAAGACCGAGGTCGTACAGGCGGCGCTGACTCTCGAGCATTTCCTGCTGGCTCAACGGAGCGCCTGCCTGCACGCGCATTTCCCGGCGGGCGGTGCCGGGGCGCGTGTGGCGCAGGCCATCGAGAAAGACCCGATTGACGAAGAACTGCTCGCCTTCGTGGATGGAGAAGGTCACGCCAACGCGCGGCAAGTCATCGGGCGACGGAACGGGAACATAAGCGACGTCCACGGTGGCATTGGGAAAACCGCTGTCGAAGTACTTGCCCAGAATCGCGTCGCGGTCGTCGGCCAGGCTGGATTCATCGAAACCCTGTCCTTCGGCGGTGGAAATCTCAGGGAGCTGTTCCTGCGGCAGTGTGTAGCTGCCCTCGATGCGAACCCACGCCACGCGGGTCTGCGGGCCCTCCTTGACGGCAATCTCAATGGCCAGTTGCGATGGGTTGCCCTGATACCTTTCGACCAGTTTGCTGGCGACTTCGGCCTGCCGGAAACCACTGGCCCGATAGAGATTCTCAATACGGCGCACATCCTCATCGAGCAGCGCCTCACTGTAGCGTCCGTGACTGAACAGGCGTCCGGCGGATTGGTCGTCCATGCGCGCGCGGATCAGGTCGAGGGGGAAAAACCGGTTGCCGGAAACACGAATGGCAGCGAGTTTGTGGCGGGCTCCGGGATTGACGGTGTAAACCACCTGCAAACTCTTGCCGTCTGCCGCGCTGCGCTGGCTGACCCCGACCGCGACCTCGAAATAACCGAGGGACTGAAGATGGTTCTGGAGGTTGCGCCGGCCTTCGTTGAGCAGATCGTCGTCGAGCGCGCCTTCTTCATAGATGGGCACGAGCCTGTGCAGCAGGCGCTGGTTGAGCTTGAAACCCTCGGCGGCAATCTGCACCACCGGACCGCGATCGATTTTGAAAACATAGTCCACGCGGTTGCGCTCGGGATGATAGGTTCGGCTGGCCACCTCGACCTGGGCGAGCAGACGGTCCTGCTTCTGATAGCGGCGGCGAATGCGCTGCAGCGCGCGCGCAATGCGACTCGAGGCGACGGCATCGCCGGGATGCAGCCTGGCAACATCCTCGATCTGTTCGATGGAATAGCCGGCGTCGCCGTCGAGCGCGATCTCTCCCACGGCGGCGCGCGGACCGCGAACGACATGGAAAGTCAGGTTGACCTGGTGTTGCGCTTCGTCGCGCTGCTCGGAGATCGTCACCTTCGACTGATGGAATCCGTTTTCTTCGAGCACGCGCTCGATGCCCGCCAGGGCGCGGTCGAGTTTTTCCCTGGCGCAGAGTTCGCCGAGTTCAAGGCGCGTGGCGCTTGCCAACTGGTTTGCGGAAGGATTCGTGGAAACGCCTTCCATCGCCACCATACCCACGAAATAATTGGCGACGGTGAGAAAACGCAGCCTGACGCCGGTGGTCTCGGTGCGGTCGGCTTCGGCTTGAACATCGGAGAAGCGTCCGGTGGCGAAGAGGGCCTGCATGGCGTCGTGCAGCGCGTCGCGCGTGAGAGGCTCGCCGATCTTAAGCGGCGTGCCCGCCAGCAGCACAGCCGCTTCCTCCGGCGGAACACCCGCCATTTCAATCTGATCGATGGGCAGGCCGAGGTAGGGCGTGATGGCTCCGAATTGCGCTTCGGACCTTGTTCCGGACTGGGCGGGCGATTCGGCAGGTTGTTGCGCGGCGGGTGGCGAACTCTGCGCCCGACTGGCTCCGTGCGCCAGGAGCAAGGCCAACAGAAGTGCTAACGCGACCCGAGCGGTGCCTGCGATTGCGAAATCCGAGTTGGCGCGGCAACGGGAAGCTGCCAAGTTGCGCTCGCCTTGGACGGGCGAGGGCGGTCGTCCCCACGCGAGCAAAATCCGCTGCACTCCCTCGCGCAATTCAAGCTGGTGAATCATGAAGCTCTTCGAGTTCGATGAATCGCGAAACGGCACACGTTGCTCGCTAAAACAGAGTTTGACGACCGGAACCTATAATACTGGTGGAACGCCCGGGAAAGGTAATCGCTGAGGTTATTGCTTTGGAAATGGACGCTTTGCCAAACGCTTTGCCAAAAAACGAGCGCTACTCGCGGCAGGTGTTGTTTCGGGAGATCGGAGCCGAGGGGCAGAAAGAGCTGGCGCAGGCGACGGTGGTCATCGTCGGATGCGGCGCCACGGGTTCGGCGCTGGCTTCGTTGCTGGGGCGGTCGGGCGTTGGAACGCTGCGAATTCTCGACCGCGACTACGTTGAGCCCAGCAACTTGCAGCGGCAGTCGTTATTTGACGAGGAAGACGCGCGGGAATCCGTGCCCAAGGCGATCGCCGCAGCGCGGCAAATCGCGCGCTTCAATTCGCAGATCGCGGTCGAGCCCCATGTGGCCGATTTAATTCCGGCGAATGCCGATTCCCTGCTCGGCGGCTGCGACTTGATTCTGGATGGCACCGACAATTTCGAAACCCGCTATCTGATTAACGATTACGCGGTGAAGAATTCCGTGGTCTGGATTTACTCGGCGGCGGTCGGGAGCTATGCCGTGACCATGAACATTCTGCCGGGCGAGACGGCTTGCCTGGCCTGCGTTTTTCCGGAAGCTCCGCGCGGCACGGTGGAGACTTGCGAGACTGCGGGCATTTTGAATTCCACGGTGAACCTAGTGGCGTCCATTGCGGCGACCGAGGCGCTGAAATTTCTGGTGGGTGCGCGGGCGAAAATGCGGCGGACGCTCGTTTCCTGGGACGTGTGGACGAACGAACGGGCGGAGATGGCGGCGCTTCATCCGCGAGCGGGATGCCGGGCCTGCCTGCGCGACTTTGTTTATCTGGCGGGCGAAGGGCGGCCCCACATTACCTTGTGCGGCAGAAACTCGGTGCAGATCCACGAGCGGCAGCGGCCGGTGGATTTTGCGGAACTGAGCGCTCGCTTGCAGCCGCACGGCAAAGTCCGGCACAACGAGTTTGTGCTGAAGTTCTGGCGCGAGCCCTACGAAATGACACTGTTTCCCGATGGACGGGCGATCATCAAGGGAACGACCGACACGGCTATCGCACGCAGTCTGTACGCGCGATTCGTGGGCAGCTAAGGCCGGCGGTTAAAAGCCGTGAAATATGGCAAGACGGGGAAGCTGCAGGGACGGTTATCAGCTTTCAGTCTTTGGCGTTCGCTTACGAAGTTCGGGGGGCGAGCGCCTTTCATCTCTTAATGAGGCTGCACGATCCCATCGATTATGGCTCCGTGGCCCGGCCTGATCGACCGCATAAGTCGGAGACATTCGTCAACTAGAGGAGCGAGATCCACCAGACGATTCGATTTGGCGCGGAGAATGACGACAGCGATCTGGCGACCGGCAAGGTTCTGTTCGTATGCGAGACCTTTGTCCATGGTCAGGAAAACTTCAAATCCCCGACGCTCTGCAATGGTAAGGAGTTCGCCGTTCTTCTTGCCGCCGAGCAATGCCTCGGGTACCGTGTGGCAATCGTGATCGGCGAAGCGATCCTTAAGTCTCCGAGGAAGACACTCGTCCAAGAGGATTTTCATCCCAGTTGGCTGACCAGAAGCGATTTCGCCTGTTCCAGGGAAGCGATGGCGGCATCGCGGCTAACGGTTGGAAAGTCATCCAGAAACTCCGCCAGCGTCTGTCCCGCTTCCAGATAGTCCAGCAGAGCCTGATAGGGGACGCGCGTGCCGCGAAAAACGGGTGTTCCTCCGAGCACTTCCGGATCTCTGGCAATGACCTCGTTTACGGAAAGCATGGCTTGATTTTCCTTGACTATCCATGTGATTTTACTCCGTGGCGGCCGCCGATACCACGGCAAAGTCGGTGCCATATTTGCACCACTCCGGTTCTTTTGGGAACCATTGACTTCCTCAATCTGTTATCTTCGTCGTTTGTGCTTTTTCATCCATGAACGGCAGGCGCCGTTGCGCGCCCAAGGATAGGTGTTTTCATGCCAGAGCTTGTACGTCCGGAACCGTCCCGCTTCTACCGCTGGATGGTATTGATCGTCGTCAGCCTGACGATGTTTGGGAACTACTACGTGTACGACTGTATCGCGCCCATCGCCGACCTGCTCACGAAACAACTCGGGTTCACCGATTCCAACATCGGCCTGCTGCAGGCGATCTACAGTATTCCGAACGTGATCATGGTGCTGATCGGCGGTTACATTGTGGACCGCATTGGAGCACGCAAGGCGATCTTCATCTTCGGAACGATCTGCTTCATGGGGGCGGTGATCACGCTTTACCCGGACAATTCGTGGCTGCGAACCGGAGTGGTCGGGCTGGTAAATCTGGCTGTACCGGCGGTCCGATTGCTGGGCCACATTCCCCTGCTTTCGAGAATCGGATTCGTGCGCGACTTTGCCTCGGTCGAGAAGATCCAGACGGCAAGAGGCGCGTTGGTGGCGGGCATGTCGGCTGGGCGACTGGTGTTTGGGATGGGCGCCGAATCGCTGATCGTGGCCGTCACGGTGAGTCTGGCGAAATGGTTCCGAGGCAAAGAGCTGAGCTTCGCTTTCGGCATCAACCTCATGATGTCTCGCGCTGGCTCGTTGTTGGCGCAATGGTCTCCCTCATGGGCAGGTTTCGCTTATAGCCGGTGGCGCGGACCCCTGCTGATTTCCGTTGTGTTCGCGACGTTTTGCATAACTGGCTCTCTGCTCTACTGGGTCATGGAGGTCCATGCCGAGAAGCGATACCAGGTGGGTCCAGCCGGTTCAACCGACAAGGTGGTTTTTAAGGACCTGACGACGTTTGGGCTTTCGTACTGGTATATCGTGGCGCTTTGCATCGTGTTCTATTCCGCCATCTTTCCGTTTGAGACTTTTGCCTACAAGTTCTTCATGGACGTGCACCACACGACCCGGGAAGCGGGCGGAGATTTGGTGGGCATGTTGACCATCTTCACGATGTTTGGGACGCCGTTCTTCGGGAGGTTTGCCGACAGGATCGGCAAGCGCGCGCTCCTGATGATGCTTGGCTCGGTGATGTTGATTCCCGTCTATCTGATGATGGCGTACATGCACTCTTCGCACTACATCACGGTTTACTTCCCTTCCACGTCCGCGGACGGCCACTTCGCATTCATGCCGCACAGCCTCCCGCCCATCCTGTTGCTGACCATGGCCATGATGGGCATCGCCTTCTCGCTGATCCCGGCGGTGATGTGGCCATCGGTGGCTTATATCGTGGATCAATCGAAGCTGGGGACGGCCTACGGTCTGATGACCATGATCCAGAACATGGGGCTGGCGGGGTTCAACCTGATGATCGGGTGGGCGAACGACCATAACTCCGCTGGCGCCGACAACCCCCACGGCTACCGGATGGGCATGTGGATTTTTTCCATTCTGGGGTTCCTGGGGATGATGTTCGCCTACCTGTTGCGGCAGCGCGAGCTCGGTCCGCATGGGCATGGTCTGGAAACGATTACGGCGAAGGGGTAATCGGCATCTGATTTCTTAGTGATCTCGCGACATCACGCCAATCACTACGGCGAATGTCTGTTCCGCCAAAATTGTGAGCAAGTATTTTCTTGCCTCGAAGGAGCAGCAATGCAAAAGCGCAAACTTGGAAATAGCAACTTGGAGGTCTCGGCTCTCGGATTCGGCTGCATGGGAATGAGCTTTTCTTACGGCCCGGCTGGAGACAAGAAGGAGATGATCTCCCTTCTCCGCGCAGCCGTGGGACGCGGCATAACATTCTTCGATACCGCTGAAGTCTATGGTCCATTCACGAACGAGGAACTCGTTGGCGAAGCTCTTTCTCCCGTACGCGATCAGGTGGTGATAGCCACCAAGTTTGGGTTCAAGCTCGATCCCAACGGTGGGCCGAAGTGGATTGGCCTCGATAGCCGGCCAGAGCACATCAAGCAGGTCGCCGAGGACTCGCTCAAGCGACTCAAGATTGATGCCATCGATCTCTTCTACCAACACCGCGTTGATCCGAACGTCCCCATCGAAGACGTGGCGGGAGCCGTCAAGGACCTGATTCACGAAGGTAAGGTGAAGCACTTCGGCCTTTCTGAAGCGGCCGCGAAGACGATTCGTCGCGCTCACGCGGTCCAGCCGGTCACTGCGGTCCAGAGCGAATATTCACTTTGGTTCCGCGATCATGAGAAGGAAGTGCTGCCCACAATCGAAGAACTCGGCATCGGCTTCGTTCCCTATAGCCCTTTGGGTAAGGGCTTCCTCACGGGAAAGATCAACGAGAACACTACGTTCGACAGTTCCGACTTCCGCAACACCCTCCCTCGCTTTACGCCGGAGGCTCGAAAGGCGAATCAGGCCCTGGTTGACATGCTCGGCAAGATCGCACAACGGAAGAAGGCGACCCCTGCTCAGATGGCGCTCGCTTGGCTGCTTGCTCAGAAGCCCTGGATTGTTCCAATTCCAGGCACTCGGCAGTTGGGGCGCCTCGACGAGAACATCGGAGCCGTTGCCATCCAGCTTACGTCCGACGATCTCCGTGAGATCGAAAGCGCCGCCTCAAAGATCACGGTGCAAGGGGCTCGGTACCCCGAAAATCTGATGCAGATGACCGGTCGCTGAGCGGCGAGGGAACACCGAACGCCAACCGTCGTTAACGGGCAATAGCGCTCAATATCCCCTTTAGGGGTCAATGAGCGTTATGGCGATTTTCCGCCAGCGATCTGGTGCGGGCTGCCGGGTAAACTGGGGTTTCTCAGAACCCGAATGAGGATTTTTCACCGTTGAGTTGCGTCAGCCCTGTGCTGCGTCGGCATTTTGTCAGCTGTGTACAATCAGGATGACGAAATGAGCCGCGCCCAAACGCTCGCCAAAGCACGTGCCCAAAGCCGCAAGAGGCAGCAACCAAAAACGCCTCCGGGAACAGGGTCATTCCTCACCGGCAAAAGGCTGAATGTCATTCTTTGCGTTTTGCTGGCGGCGGTGACCATCGCGCTTTACAGCCCGGTGGCCGGGTACGCTTTTCTCACCTTTGACGATAGCGATTACGTCGCCGCAAACCCTCATATCCATGGTGGCTTGGACACCATCACGTGGGCATTCACGTCCACCGCGGCATCGAATTGGCATCCGCTGACTTGGCTCTCGCATGCTCTCGACTACCAAATCTTCGGCCTGAACCCCGCGGGCCATTATCTGGACAGCGTGCTGATTCACACTCTCAATGCGACGCTTTTATTTCTCCTGTTGAGGTGGGCCACGAAGCGCGTGGGGCCGAGCCTGCTGGTGGCGGCACTGTTTGCCGTGCATCCGATCAACGTGGAGTCGGTAGCGTGGGTGGCGGAACGGAAGAACGTTCTGAGCACATTGTTCTTCTTATTGGCAATCGGTGCGTATGTTTGGTATGCCCAAAAATCAGATTGGCGGCGCTATCTGCTGGTGGCGGCGCTGTTTGCCGCGGGACTGATGGCCAAGCCGATGGTCATCACTCTGCCCTTTGTCTTATTGCTGCTGGATTATTGGCCGCTGGACAGGATGCGGCTTGATGGAACCGAGAGCAGCCCGGCCACCGCGAACGGTGTGCGGCGACTGGGGTGCTCGAGGCTGCTGCTGGAGAAGATCCCGTTACTTTTTCTTTCGGCCGCCAGCGCATCGATCACTCTAATCGCGCAGCGGGCTCAGGAGGGTACGTTCGCGGCATTCCCGCTCGCCATGCGAGCCGAGAATGCCCTCGTGTCCTACGGCTTGTACCTGTGGAAAATGCTCTGGCCCGCGCGGCTTGCTCTCTATCCCCATTCTGTGACCGCTATCCCAGCGTGGCAAAGGATTCTATCTGCGCTGGTGTTGATAACTGTCACCGCGTTCGTAGTTAGCTTACGCCGCAAGCGCTACCTGTCGATCGGCTGGTTCTGGTTTCTGGGAACCTTAGTCCCCGTCATCGGCTTGGTGCAGGTGGGAGAGTACGCCATGGCCGATCGCTATGCCTACGTCCCGCTGATCGGAATCTTCGTAATGATTGCATGGGGCCTTGACGATTGGGCGGAGGCAAAAAAAGTCCGCACCATCTGGCGGGCAATTCCGGCATTGTGTGCTTTGGCAGCGCTGGCCTGCACCACCAATCGCCAGATGAGCTATTGGGAAAGCGATTACGACCTGTGGTCGCACACTCTGGAAGGCCCCGAAAATCCCCTGGCGCATAACGCCCTGGCAGGCGCGCTGATGCGACCCGACTTGGCGATGACGCAGCATGACCGGGAGAACGTTGGAACAGAGCAGAACAGGCTGGACGAAGCCCGCCACCATCTCGAGCGGGCCTTGGAACTGCGCCAGCCACTGGCAAAGCAAAACCCAGGCGCATATCTGCCAGACATGGCTCGGAATTTGATCAACTTGGGGGCCCTGGATCGAGACCAAAACAGGCTGGACGAAGCCCGTCATCACTGGGAGGGCGCTCTAGCGATTTGTCGGCAGCTTGCGCAGCAGAATACGACTTACTTGATGGTAACTCTGAATCTGATAAGCCTCGATCTGCTCGAGAATCGCACGGAAGAATGCCGCGAGCACTATGAGGAGGCCTTGAAGATTTACCGTCAACTGGCGCAGCGAGACCCGGGCCTGTACCTGCCAGACATGGCAGGGACGCTGATCAACCTGGGGAACTTGGAAAGATCCCAGAAGCAACCGGACAAGGCCGGTTTGCACTTCGAGGAAGCGTTGAAGATTGACCGGCAATTGGCCCAGCAGGACTCCGACAAGTACCTGCCGGATGTGGCCAGCAAACTAGTCAACCTTGGGAACTTTGAGACAGAGCAGAATCGAATGGACGAAGCCCGCCCGCACTATGAGGAGGCCTTGGAGATTTACCGTCAACTCGCGCAGCAAGACCCGGGCAAGTACCTGCCGGACGTGGCCGGGACGCTGAGCAACTTGGCGGTCGTGGAGGAAAGCCAGCAGCGGATGGGAGAATCTCGCGTCCACTATGCCGAGGCCATGACCATCTTCCGAAGGCTTGCCCAGGGCGACCCGGCGAGGTATGCCGGCGACGTGGCTAGAGTTGAAGCGAGCCTGCAAGAGCTAGGGAAAAAAGTGCCCTCCCGATAGTATTGGTGTTCTATATCACGCGGAGGGAGCGAGCGATGACTGCCGCAACCAGGCGATAGCCCTCGCCACCCGGCTTGGCTGGATTCGGACACGGGCGATTTGGAAGGGACTCTGCCTTTAGTTAGCGTTTATGGGGGCAAGTCCCGCCTCTACCGTTACGAAGGTGATCTCTCGGCCACGATTTGCCGAGCACTTTGGTCGGATAGACCATCCCGAGAACTACGGCTTTTGGTATTCTGACGGTTCAGCACCGGGCGGGAGCGATTCCACGACTGCTCGGCAAATTTTTACAACGAAAAGAGTTTGAAGCCGCATCTGAACCAGTAGCGGCCGGAAAAGACAACTTGACCGACCCGAAGCCAAGCATCACCGAACGAGAGGCGATTGAGCAGGCGAAGCAGGGCCACGAAGCGGCGTTCGAGGTCTTGTATCACCTGCACAAACGGCGCGTGTACTCGCTATGTTTGCGCATGGTCTCCAATCCCGCACAGGCCGAGGATCTGGCCCAGGAAGCGTTTCTCCAGCTATTTCGCAAGATCGGCACGTTTCGCGGCGAGTCCGCGTTCTCCACCTGGCTGCACCGTATGACGGTCAACGTGGTTCTGATGCAACTGCGCAAGAAGAACCTGCCGGTGGTGTCGCTCGAAGAGACCCTGGAGGCCGACGACCACGCTCCCAGAAGAGAATTCGGCGCCAAGGATGCGAAGCTGACGGGCGCCGTCGATCGCCTGCAATTGCAGCGGGCGATCGACCGGCTGCCGCCGGGCTATCGCATGATTTTTGTGTTGCACGATATTGAAGGATTCGAGCACAACGAAATTGCCAATATGGTGGGTTGCTCGATCGGTAACAGCAAGTCGCAACTGCACAAGGCGCGATTGAAGCTGCGGGAGTATCTGAAGTTCATGAGAGCCGAAAAGGCCAAGACTGCTTAGCGGAAGTTGCGGTATTTGGGGAGAGTTTGCCATGAAGTGCTGCGATGTGGAGCGAGTTCTGCCGGAACTCCTGGAGGGAGAGCCGGATCGTCGGTTGCAGATCGCCGGTGAGACGCGGCCAACCGCATCTGAGATTGAGGCGCACTTGAAGGGTTGTCCAGCCTGCTCGGAGCTGGTGTCGGACCTCAAGCTGATCGCGAACCAAGCCCGGCAATTGGCGGCAAGCGAAGAACCGGCGCCGGGGCTGTGGGTACGGATTGCCGCTGAATTGCGCGCCGAGGGCCTCGTCACCGATGCGGCGACGCGCGAGCCTGAGCCGGAACGAATGTCGGCGCCCACCAGGGCTCTCCGTATCCCCAGTTCTCCACGCTCGCGATGGAGCCTGCGGTGGCTGGTCCCGGTCGCGGCAGCGCTCGTAGTGGCGGCTTCTTACGTGGTGAGCCACAAGCCAGCCCCGCAAATTGCGCGGCAACCCGCTCCGGCAACTACAGTGGCGTCCCCGGCCCGAGTGACTCCCCCAATGACTTCCTCGGTGCCAGGAACTCCAGCGCTTACCTCGGCTTCGGCACCCGCGCCGAGTCCTCAGCAGATGGCGGAGAAATCCGCGATGCCAACCGAGACGATAAGAACCGCGGCAGAACCCGAGCCGAGCGAGGAAGATCGGCAGTTTTTGAGCGTGGTGTCCACGCGTGCTCCTTCGATGCGGGCCACTTACGAAAATCAATTGAAGGCGGTGAATGCCGACATCCGGGAAACGCAGGCCTACGTGGAGCGGAACCCTGCGGACGCGGACGCCCGGCAGCACTTGATGGACGCTTACCAGCAGAAGGCACTTCTTTACGAGATTGCGTTGGACCGTATTCAGTAGGGGAAGGGCGGACCGGCGTTCCCGGCCGCAAGGACGTTTTATGAACTGTCTTCATTTCGCGAATATTCGGCAATCGGGCATGCAGAAGGCCACGGTTGCCGCTCTGGTTCTGGCAACATGGCTTTCGGCGGCAGCCATCGCCCAAACCAGGGCTGAAATCAAGAAGGACTACCGTTACACCGTCGGCCCCCACGCCAATATTTCCGTGGACACGCAGTACGGAGCCGTCGCGGTGAAGCCTGGCAGCGCAGACGAGGTAGTGGTCACGGCCACGCTGCAATCGGAGAACGTGGAAGTCGATCAGCAACAGAATGGCAACCGGATTGAAATCGCGTCGCATCTGCTGCCGGGCGCAAACGAGCAATCGGGCCGCGTCGATTACGAACTGCTGATTCCGCCCGACGCGACGCTGAATCTCCGTTCTTCGACGGGCCCGCTGTCGGTGGAGCGCATGCAGGGCGACTTGAGCCTGGAAGGCACGGATGGAGCGGTCAATGTTCACGACATCAGCAATGGGCATGTGCATGTCCGGACGATGCGCGGGCCGATCGCGCTTACCGACGTGCAAAATGGCCACGTTGAGGTGGCTTCCATCAGCGGCGACATCCATTTGCAGTCGGTCGAGGGACCGCTGGTGCAGGCGAGTTCCGGCCGGGGAAAGATCTTCTACAATGGCGATTTCGGCTCCGGCGGCACGTACCGGCTCAGCACTCACAGCGGCGATATCGAGGCGCTGGTGCCGACGGATGTGTCGGCCGATTTCAGGGCGCACTCGGTACTGGGCCGCGTGCGGCACGACTTTCCGCTGCAACCCAAGCACTCCCGGTTTCCGGTCGAGGTGGGACGTTCCTTCTTTGGCACGGTCGGCAAAGCGTCATCGGAAGTCGTGCTGCGCTCTTTCAGTGGTAAAATCCGCCTCAAGCAACGCTGAAGAGAATCAGGCCTCAGGTGTTAGGTCTCGGGTCTCAGGAAGGTCTCGATTTTCCTGAGACCTAAGACCTAATACTGCCGTGGAGTGCCATGCGAGTGCGCGCGGTATTTCTTGTAGGATTCATGGCTTCCGGCAAGAGCCGCATCGGGCAGGAACTGGCCCG
>JBEKQG010000093.1:0-13198 GCA_049519955.1 Terriglobales bacterium | reverse complement strand
AGGGCTTGGAGCCGGAGAATGAACCGCGACCGCGTCACCATCGACTGGCGCTTCACTCGCAAACAAGCACGCTTAAAGTTCGGCTACAAAAGAAACCATATTACGCGGTCACGGTACTAGTCCGCCTGTTTCGTGATATTCAGCAACACGCCAACGCACATCAGCGTCACGAACAACGACGAACCTCCGTAGGAAACGAACGGCAGCGGGATCCCTTTCGTCGGCATCAACCCGAGCACCACGCTGATGTTGATGAAGGCTTGCAGCACGATCATGCTGGTGATTCCGACGGCGAGAAAACGGCCGAAATTATCCGGTGTTCGCAACGCCGCGCGCGTTCCGCGCCAGAGGAAAATCGCAAACAAGATGACAACGGCGAGCGCTCCGACCAGTCCCAACTCTTCGGCGGTGACGGCGAAAATGAAATCCGTGTGCGGCTCGGGAAGATAAAACAATTTCTGCTTCCCTTCCATCAGACCGACTCCGGCTACGCCGCCTGTCGAGACCGCGATCAGCGACTGAATAATGTGGAAACCAAATCCTTTTGGATCGGCATAGGGATTCAGGAAAGCCAGGATGCGGTCGCGTCTGTACGCCACGTGAAAAATCAAAAAATAAAGCGGAAGCAGGGAGGCAGCGAAGGCGTATCCGAAATAGCGCAGGCGGATGCCGGCGATGAACAGCACGCAAGCCGTAATTCCCGCGCAGGCAATGGCGGTGCCAAGGTCGGGCTGAAAAACAATCAGTCCAAGAAAAACCGCTGTGGGCGCGACCGCTGGAATCAGCGTATTGCGCCAGTCGTCCATGACCATGGCCCTGGTTTTGTTTTCGAGAAACCACGCGAGAAACAGAATGAGCGCCGGCTTGGCCAGTTCCGAAGGCTGCAATGAAACCGGCCCCAGGTGAAACCAGCGGTGCGTGCCGTGGGCGCGGTCAAGAAAAAAAACCGAGATGAGCAACAGCGTCGTTAGGCCCAGAAACGAGAAGACCAGCGCCGGATGTTGCAACCGCTTGTAGTCCACCTTCATGGCCACGACCATCACGGCCAGTCCCGCGACGGCCCAAACGAGTTGCTTCAGCAGGAATTCATAAGCCGAACCGAACCGTTCCTTGGCCATCACCGCCGAGGCGCTGAAGACCATGACCAGCCCGATAAAAACCAGGATCGTGGTAACGGTAAACATCCAGCGATCGACGCTGACGCGTTTCG
Organism: Terriglobales bacterium; assembly: GCA_049519955.1. GTDB lineage: Bacteria > Acidobacteriota > Terriglobia > Terriglobales > Acidobacteriaceae > Acidiflorens. The sequence continues at coordinate 11,988 of JBEKQG010000093.1, read as the reverse complement.
CCATAGTGAATCCATTTCACCACGGAGACAAGGTGACAGGGAGGAGTTTCTGAGGTGGATTTTGCGCTGGGGATAACTGAGTTGGTTCCAACGCAAGCTTGCTGGTGGAGTGCCGGGCGTCCCCGCCCGGCTGGACGGGCGAGACGCCCGTCTCTCCACCATGTAACTCATCACGCGGTCACAGTGCGAACCGCGTTACGTAGCCCGAGCCAGCGCCAAGGAATGCACCGCTTCCTTGAACACCCTGCCGCGGTGCTCGTAGCTCTGGAACTGATCGAAACTCGCGCACGCGGGAGCAAGCAGAACCACATCGCCCGGCGCAGCGGATTCGCTGGCTCGTTGGAGAGCGTTCTCCAGAGTTTCCGCATGTTCGATTTCGGCAGCGCCCGCAACCTGCGATTCGATCTTGGCGGCCGCGGCTCCGATGGTGTACACGCGCTTCACGCGCTGCCGCAGCAACTCGTTGAGCGCGGTATAATCGCTGCCCTTGTCCTTGCCGCCGAGAATTAAGTGAATGTTCGCCGGAAAAGATTCCAGCGCCTTAATGGTGGCATCCACATTCGTGGCCTTGGAATCGTTGTAGTAATCCACGCCCCCGACCTTGGCCACGAATTCCAGCCGGTGCTCGACCGCTTTGAAATTCCGCACCGCCTCGCGAATTTGTTCCGGCTGGCAGCCGGCGAGAGCGCCGATCAAAACTCCCGCGAGCACATTTTCCAGATTGTGCGCGCCCTTCAGCGCCACTTCCCCGAGCGGCATGATCTCGCGTTCGCCGTGGCCGTCGCGCAAATGGATGTGCTCGCCGCGAACGAATGCTCCCTTTTCAACTTCCTTCTTCCGGCTGAACCAGAACAATTGCGCGCGGGTGCGCCCCGACAATCCAGCCGTAGTGGGATCGTCGGCGTTGAGGACGGTGAAGTCGTCCGCACGCTGGTTCTCAAAGATGCGCGCCTTGGCGTTGACGTAATTGTCAAAAGTCTTGTGGCGATCCAGATGGTCGGGCGTGATGTTCAGAATCACCGCGATGCGCGGACGAAATTCAACGATCGTCTCCAATTGAAAGCTCGACACTTCAAGCACGATCCAAGTCGCGGGCCCGGCCTGATCCACAAAACTGATGGCCGGCGTTCCGATATTTCCGCCCACCAGCGTGGGAAAGTTCCCAGCGGCAATAATTTCGCCAGCCAACGATGTGGTCGTGGTCTTGCCGTTGGCTCCCGTAATGGCGGCAATCGAACCGGGCAGAAACTGCGCGGCGAGCTCGATTTCGCCGATGACCGTCTCGCCCAGGTTGCGCGCCTGCACCAGTTGCGGCGCATCGAACGGCACGCCCGGGCTCACCACGATCAGGTCTTGCCCACGAAAAGTGCGGTCGCCGTGGCCGCCGGTTTCGATCGTGATCCCGTGCTCCAGCAACAGCAGAATTTCATTGCGCAGCTCGGTTTCAGGCTTCGTGTCCGACACCGTGACGCGGGCGCCGCGCGACTTCAGAAAAAGAGCGGAAGCCACGCCCGACTTTCCGAGGCCGACGACGAGGACGCGTTTGTTGTGGAGATCCATAAAACCTATTTCACCACGGAGACACAGAGACACGGAGAAACAACAAGCGAGATTTGGGTCCCTCCGTGTCTCCGTGCCTCCGTGGTGAATTCGCTTTACCGCAATTTCAGCGTTGTCAGCGCAAACAGCGCGAATACCAGCGATGCGATCCAGAAGCGCACGATCACCTTCGACTCCGACCAGCCCAGCAGTTCGAAGTGATGGTGGATTGGCGCCATCTTGAAAATGCGTTTCTTGCGCAGCTTGTAGGAACCAACCTGCAGGATCACCGAGAGCGCCTCGATAACGAAGATACCCCCGATGAACGGCAGCAGCAGTTCCTGCTTAATCATAACGGCTACCGTGCCGATAGCGCCGCCGAGCGCCAGTGAGCCAACATCGCCCATGAACACTTCCGCCGGATGCGCGTTGTACCAGAGAAATCCGATGGCGGAACCGACCATGGCCCCGCAAAAAATCGTGAGCTCGCCGACCTGCGGCATACGCTGCAATTCGAGATAGGTTGCGAACGTGGCGTGGCCGCTGAGGTAAGTGAGGACCGCGAGCGCGCCGGCCGCGATCACCGTGCAGCCGATGGCGAGCCCGTCGAGGCCATCGGTAAGATTCACCGCGTTGCTCGATCCGACAATCACAAGCGCCACGAAGCCCACGAACGGCAGGAAGGCAAGCGGCCAGAGGTGCGGATAAACCACCAACCTCTGGATCACCAGGTCCGGTTGGAACTGCTTAAAAAATGGGACCAGCAGCCTGGTCGAGTACTCTCCGTGGTGTTGCAAGGCGATCAGTGCGATGGCGATCAGAATGCTGGCTGCGATCTGATAGCCCATTTTGGCGCGCGCGGTCAGGCCGAGGTTGCGGCGATGAACGACTTTAAGATAGTCGTCAGCAAAGCCGATCCCACCGAAGGCCACGGTGGCAAACACGGCGATCCAGACGAACGGATTGCTGAGATCGGCCCAGAGCAATGTCGTCACGAGAATGGCAATGGCGATCAGCAAGCCGCCCATGGTCGGAGTGCCCGCTTTTTTCTGATGCGCCTGCGGCCCCTCTTCGCGGATGTACTGCCCAATCTGAAAATCGCGCAGCCGCTGAATCACCATTGGCCCAACGATCAACCCGGTGAAAAGCGCGGTAAGGCTGGCGAATGCAGTGCGAAACGTCAGGTAACGAAAGATGCGGAATGGCGGAAAGTAATGGTAAAGCTTCAGATATAAGAGCCAGTAAAGCAATCCGCCTCCAACACCAGGTCTCGGTTCTCAGTTCTAAGTTCTCAGTTCCCCTGCGCCTGGGGCGTTGGGAACACCAATTTTTCGTTGCCAAGTTTCCAGCGCTTTTTCCAGTTTGACGCCTCGGGACGCTTTCAGCAACACTGCATCGCCATCGCGCGTCTCGCGTGCGAGCCACTCGCCGGCTTCTTCTGGCGTGGCGACGAATTCCGCCTTGATTCCCGCTTCGCGCGCCGCTTCCACCATCGGCTTTGCCAAGCCGCGCACGCCGAGCAGGAAATCAATTTCACTTCCCGCCTGACGACCTGCAATATAGCGCCCGCACTCGCGATGCAATTGCTCGCCAGTCGCGCCGAGTTCCAGCATTTCTCCGGCGACCACGATCCGCCGCCGGGCGGGCATGACAGATAGAGTGTCCACGGCAGCCATGAGCGCCTTCGGACTTGAATTGTAGCAATCATAGAGCACGGTGGTGTTGCCCACTTGAACGACCTGTCCCCGTTTGTCGGCGGGCTGGAGCGATGGCAAAGCTGCGGCGATCTCCGACGGGGTGATGCCATGCTCAAGCGCAACCGCGGCCGCGGCGAGCACGTTGTACACGTTGTGCCTGCCGAGCAACGGACTCTGCACCGGCTGCCGCATTTCGTGGCTGACAAGATCGAAGCGCGTGCCTTCAGCGCCGAGAACTTCAATATTTTCCGCGCGCACGTCTGCTGGAACGCCTGCCGGAACATGCGCCTCCGCCTTCACGCCGAACAAGACGACCTTTCCCTTAAGATCGCGCCCAAACTGCGACACATATTCATCGTCGGCATTCAACACGGCGGTGCCTCCGCGCGGAAGGGCCTCGATCAGCTCATATTTCGCTCGCGCGATTCCGGCAATGGAGTCAAAGTTCTCCAGATGCGCGGGGGCGACGTTGGTGACCACGGCCTGCTTCGGCAGCGCGATGCGCGCCAGCGCCGAGATTTCGCCGGGGTGCGACATCCCCATCTCAACCACGGCCACATCGTATTCCGGCTCCAGAGTTAGCAGTCCGAGCGGCAAACCAAAGCGATTATTGAAATTCCCCTTGGTGCGATGCACGCGATACTTAATCGCGAGCAAATGGGCCATCGCCTCCTTGGTGGTGGTCTTGCCCATCGAGCCGGTGATGGCGATGGCGGTCTTGCCCCAAATCTTCCTCACCGCCGTCGCCAGCGTCTGGAGCGCGGCGAGCGTGTCTTCGACGGCTAGCAAGCCGGTGGCATTGGAATAGCGCGCCAGTTGCCCCTTTTCGACCACCGCGGCAATCGCGCCCCGGCCCAGGGCTTGCTCCACGAAGTCGTGGCCGTCGAGGCGTTCACCTTTGACCGCAAAGAAAAGTTCGCCGGGTTGCACCGTACGGGAGTCAATGGAGTAGCCTTGCGCCGTCGCACCTCCGTCGTATTGGCCGGTCGTCGCATGGCCGGCCGCAGCTTGATCAGTAGGTACAATGAATTCTCCGATGCGCGAGAGAAGAAGTTTCATTCGGCCCTCCGCGTGGCAGCCGCCTCTGCGTCGCCGTTGCCGACGTAGCCCAGGGCCTTGAGGTTCTCCCGCGCAACCTCCACATCGTCGAACGGGATCGTCCCCTCTCTTGTGGTCTGCACTTTCTCGTGGCCCTTGCCCGCGAGCAGCACGATGTCGCCTGGGGCAGCCTGTTGCAGAGCGAACCGAATGGCCTTGCGGCGGTCGGGCTCGATGGAATATTTTGCGCCGGACCTTTGCATGCCCACCAGCGCGTCGTTCATGATGGCCAGCGGATCCTCTGAGCGCGGGTTGTCGGAGGTAAGCACGACAAAGTCGCTCCCCTTGCCAGCGGCCTCGCCCATCAAGGGACGCTTGGCGCGGTCGCGGTCGCCTCCGCAGCCGAACAGCGTAATGACCTTACCTTCGAGTCCGGCGCGATTTACGAACTCGCGGGCCAGCGCCGTGAGGTTGCGGAGCGCGTCATCCGTATGCGCATAGTCCACGACCACTGTAAAAGGCTGTCCGCAATCCACGCGCTCAAAGCGGCCGGGAACGCTGGCGAGATCGAAGATTCCTTTTGCAATCGCCTCCGCCGGACAGTCGCGCGCATAGCCAGCCGCGGACGCTGCCAGCGCGTTATACACATTCACATTGCCAATCAGCGGAGACCACATGGCGATTTTCCCCGATGGCGTCGCCATTTGAAAACGCGTTCCGCGCGGCGCGATTTCGACTGACTCGGCATGAAAATCGCCGGACGCGAGTCCGTAGGTAAGCACAACGGCGCTTTTCTTTTTGCAAAGATTCAATAGTTGACGGCCGTATTCGTCATCGATGTTAACAACGGCGGCGCGCGGCGGGTCCGTTCCGCAGCCCTCGAAAAGCGCTTGTTTGGCGCGGAAATACTCGTCCATCGTGCCGTGATAATCGAGATGGTCGCGCGTAAGATTCGTGAATACAGCCACATCCAAAGGAATCCCAAACACACGCTGCTGCTCGAGCGCGTGCGACGACACTTCCATCACCGATTCAGTGACTCCGAGGCCGAGGCCCTCCGACAAAAGCCGGTTCAACTCCAGCGCTTCCGGCGTGGTATGCGGAGCCGGAAGAATTTTTCCCGCAACGTGATATTCAATGGTGCCGACCAGCGCAGTCGTGCGTCCGGCCGCTCGCAAGATGGATTCGATCAGGAAGGCGGTCGTGCTTTTTCCGTTCGTTCCGGTGATTCCAGTGTTCGCAATTCGCTCGGCTGGGCGTTTGTAGAAATTCGCGCTCAGGCGGGCGAGTCGGTGACGATGGCGACCGCTCCGGCGGCGATGGCTTGATCGATGAACCGATTCCCGTCGCTGGTCTCGCCTTTCATGGCGACAAAAAGCGTCCCGGGACGCACACGCCGGGAATCGTATTCCACTCCGGCAACGGCCACGTCTCCGCTTTGCGAAAGGACCTCGGCGCCCTGCAAGAGTTGTTGAAAGGTCATTGGAGTGATTATAAACAGCCCGCATTCCTTGCAAGCCGCCAGCGGCGTTTACGGCGAAATGAACTCACTTGCCCGCAAACAGGTTGTCCACCACGCCGCGCCCGATCGATCCGCCGAACGCGCCCGCAATTCCCGGCACAAACGCCAGGAAGGACTCGTAGATCTGCGCCCGCTCCGGCTTTTCCGAAAGAAAGCGGTATGCCAGCCACTCCACCACCGGCACAAACACTCCGACCAGCACGACCCAGCGCCACGGCCTACGCGGACTCAGAAACCCCAGCAGCATGTTCGCCGTCAGCACCACCATCGCCGTCAACAGCAAGTCGCCGACTTTGATGTCCAGCCACCCCGCCAGCGCTCCCGACACCGTTGCCAGCAGGTAATAAAAAGCGTCACCGCCGGATTTTCGCTGGGGAAGAATTCCGCCCCTGGATGTTGTCATATCTCGATCTTACGAGTAGCTGTAGAAGCCGCGCCCGCTCTTGCGTCCCAGCCAGCCCGCATCCACCATCTTGATCAACAGCGGGCAAGGCCGGTACTTCGGATCGCCCAGCCCAGCCTGCAGCACGCGCATAATGTCGAGACATACGTCGAGCCCTATAAAATCCGCCAGCGTCAGCGGCCCCATCGGATGCGCCATTCCCAGCTTGAACACTTCATCCACCGCCTCCGCCGTCGCGACGCCCTCCATTACCGCGTACATCGCCTCATTCAGCAGCGGCATCAGCACCCGGTTCGACACAAATCCCGGAGCGTCGTTCACCTCCACGGGCGTCTTCTCCAGTTTCACCGCCAGCTCGCGCACGGTTTCAAACGTGGCCTGTGAAGTCGCCAGGCCCCGAATGACTTCGACCAGCTTCATCATCGGCACCGGATTGAAGAAGTGCATCCCGATCACCTTGTCGGCGCGCCCGGTCAGCGCTGCGATCTTCGTGATTGAAATCGAAGACGTATTCGAAGCCAGGATCGCATCCGCCCTCATCAACCGGTCCAGGTCGCGGAAAATCTCCGCCTTGATCTCAAACTTCTCCGTCGCCGCCTCGATCGCGAGATCGCAATCCGCAAGCTTCGCCCGATCCACCCCCGCCGCAATCCGCCCCAGCGTGGCGACCTTGTCGTCCGCCGTAATCTTGTTCTTCGCGACTTCGCGATCCAGGTTCTTCGCGATCGTCCCGAGGCCCCGATCCAGAAATCGCTGCTCCACATCGCACAGCACAACGTTGAACCCGCACCGCGCAAACACATGGGCAATCCCATTGCCCATCGTGCCCGCCCCAATCACTCCCACAAGTTGAATCGCCATATTTGCCTCACTCCCGATTTCCCCGCCAGAGATTTGGATCGCCGAAGCGGGAAACTGGAAAGTTTAGCAGAACGGGACTGCATCTCACCTTTCGGAAGCACTGGAAAAGACCGATAATGTTCCGCAGCATGAAATCGTTCGTTCGCAGGCCGGGCCTCCTCGCCTCAGCAGGCGTTGGGTGGATCTTCTTTTGTCTGATGTTCTGTCTCACGCATTTTTGCGCTTCCGCCCAAACTCAGGCCCACCGGCTCATTCTGAAAGATGGTTCGTACCAGTCCGTCACCAAGTATGAGATCCACGGCGAGCGTGTCCGCTACTTCAGCGCGGAGCGCGGCGAATGGGAGGAAGTCCCGAAATCGCTGATCGACTGGGACGCAACCGGCAAGTTCGAGCAAGGCCGGCTGGAGGGCGCTGCGGCTCCGGAGGCGGTTGAACTCGACAAGGAAATCGACGCCGAACGAAAGGCCGAACAAGCCCGATCACCACAGGTCGCGCCCGGCCTGCGCCTCCCGGACGACGGCGGCATCTTTCTCCTCGACACGTACGAAGGTCAGCCGCAGTTGTCTGAGTTGCAGCAATCGGGCAGCGAGGTCAACAAGAGCGCGAAATCGAATATTCTGCGGGCGGCGATCAACCCGCTGGCCGGCGCCAAGCGGACGATTGAACTTCCAGAGGCCCATGCCAAGATCCAGTCGCACACCAGCGTGCCTTCCCTCTACATCAACATCGACTTGAACGAGGGCGCGCCCGCAACGGCGCAGGCGGCCGGCGAACCTCCGGCGCTCGCGCCCAGCGAGCGCTTTAAGATCATTCGCGTCGAGGTCAAGGGCGGCAAGCGCGTTGCCGGCGGAGTTAAAACCGGGGTCTCCGGAAAGACGAAAACGGACGAACGTTTTGTCGCCGCCACGGCCACGGCTATGACCGGAGGCTGGGTCAAGCTCACTCCCATTGAGCCTTTTGCGCCAGGCGAATACGCCGTCGCCGAGATGATGGGGAAAGAAGGAATCAACCTCTATGTGTGGGACTTTGGCGTGAACCCCTCCGCGCCCGCGAACACATTCACCTACAAACCGGACCCGGCAGAAAAGCAACCGAAACCAGATCAGCCAGCGGATCTGCAGAAACGGGACAAGCAGTAGCAACTGCCGGTAGTGGAAAAGGTCGATGTTCTACGTCCACTCTTTGAACGGTCCGCATTCCGACTAGAGACGCGGCTCGCCGCGGCTCCCGCAGTTCCCGGAGAAGACCGGGTAAGCCCGGTATCTACAGGGGTTGCGTTAGATCCGGCCCAAGAGCGAGCGAACGTGGGCCAGCAGAGGCTCGAAGGCGGCTTGCACAGCGGGAGATAGCGACTCCCCTTCGGCAAACGACTCGGCGCCGACTGAGATGTAGTATGCGTCCGGGAACTTCGCGTATAACTCCGCAGTCAAGACAAGCAGAGATGCGGGAGTAAGAAAATGGGAGAAGCTGGACGCATCCGCCTGCCCGCGACTTCCATCCTGAGCGATCCGCTCGCAGCGAAGTTCTCCCGGTGGAAGATCCGCGGCAGCATCTATAAAAACGACTAACTGGAAATGACTCGCCGTTTCGGATAGCTCCGGCGTGAGCTGGTGTTGCGCCAACACCTCTACGTTGGACTTATCGAAGCAGTCCGCCAGTTTTTGCGCTGCGCGCCAGCCAAATCCGTCGTCGGACCGGAGAGAATTGCCATATCCGACAATCAGCGCGCGCGCCACACCTCCACACTACTCAAAATTGCCGCACTTCGTCCAGCAACTCCTTGCCGGCCGAGTAACTGGACCTCGATGCGCATCTTTCCAGCATCGTGGCTACTGCTCGTAAAGCCTGCAACCGTGAAAGACGTTCCCACGAAGGCATGGTTGGCTCCGCCTGTGATCGTCCCACTGTAAGTTGTGGCCTTCGGTGAGCCAGTGCCGCCGCGCGCCCGTCGGTGGAAACGTCCAGATCTCTGCCAACCAGCTTGATCGCAACCCGGTCGCGACGCTACTTGTTATCCCCAACGTCGCCATATTTCGCCAGCCACTTCAACTCCTCGCGCACTTTGATCTTTCCGTGCCATGGGTTCTTCGCGAGCTCATGACCCTCGCCGGGAAAAATCAGCAGGTCGCTCGGAACATTCAACTCGTGCAGAGCGCGATCAAGCAGATAGTCCTCAAGCACGGCGACCCGTATATCGTCCGCTCCCGCTACCATGTGGGTCGGCGTGCGGACCTTGCTGATCTGGAAAATCGCGGCTTCGCTGCGGTAGCGCTCCGGGGTTTCCCAAGGCAGCCCACCGAGATAATAGGCGTCGTCGACACTGGAGTCGTCATTGCCCCAGTCCGCGACATGCTCGACCGCGCCCGCGCCGGTGACGGCGGCCTTAAAGCGCGTGGTCTGCGTGATCAGCCAGTTCGTCATGTACCCGCCGTAGCTGTAGCCGCCGATGGCCAACTGGTTGGCGTTCGCAATCCCGTCTTTCACCAGGGCATCGACCCCGGTCAATATGTCTTTGCCGGGCCGGGAAACCAATTCAGGAACGATCTGCAGCGCGAACTTGTCTCCATAGCCGCTCGATCCGCGATAGTTCGGCTCCAACACCAGCCATCCCGCGGTGGCGGCCAGGCGATCCCACTGATACCAATCCGCCTCGAAGTGATCGCCATCGGCATCGAGCGGCCCGCCGTGGATCAGCACAAACATGGGCAGGTTCTTCGCCTCGAACTTTCCCGGCGGATACATCAACATGCCTTCCACGGGCGTGCCGTCGTCCGACGTCCAGCGATAGGGCTTGGCTTGGGGCAGGTCGCGCTCGGTGAACAGCTTGTTAAAGGAAGTGATTGGCCGTGCCTGCGCCAGTTTGTCGACGTCGTCGGCGATATAAATTTCCGTGGGCCGCTCGATTGCCGAGTACGCAAACGCTATGCGCGGTCCTTCAGAAGCGGCCGCGGGAGTTTCGTAGGTTCCAGCCCATCCCTCACGTTTCACGATGGGAGCTTTCGGGTTCGCTTGCGTTACGAACTGCACCTCGGTCCCGGTTCGGCAGGCACACAGCACCGAGCCGTCGGGAAGCACCGTATAGCGCACGACTTCTCCCGCGTAGTTGGCAAACCAGCGCTCGACTTCCCTTTTGTCCAACGCCTCGCCGGCGTCGATCCAGTAAAGGCGCGGCTGCGGATCTTCATACTTCCGCTCCATCGAACCCAGGTTGACTTGAAAGAACAGATGACGATTATCCGGGGCCCATTCCAGATTGAGTTCCACGGCTTCGTTGTGGGTCAGGCGGATGGGCGTGGTCGGGGCGGCGCTGCCGTTTAAGAGGACGAGATAGATCTCGATGTCTTCGTTCCTTTCCTGGCGCTGGGACACCGACGAAGTCACGTAAGCGAGCTTGCTGCCGTCGCGCGAAATGCTGACCTGGTCCACATGAAGCGGCGTGCTTGCAATCGCGACTGCTCCCGGTGTGGCGCCGGAATCTTTTTCCGCGTCCGGAATCTCTTTGGAACCGAGCGCGGCGTGGCGCGCCAGCGCATCGTCGAGCTTTAGGCGAAAAATTACGTCGCCCCGCTCATCGCCGCGGTAGCGGACCACGTCCTTCCAATCCTTCTTATGAACGTCGTTCTGCTGCTTGGTCCAGGGTTGGCGGGTCGCGAAATAGATTGCCTTCGAATCGCGCGACCAGGCAAAGGAGTGGACTTCCTCCTCGCCGCTGGTAATGGCAAACGCCTCGCCGCCGCCCGGCGAAATCAGAAATAACTGGGCGACGTCCTTATCCTTATTGCTGTCCTTGCCGCTGCCGCCCCCTTTTTTGGCGTCTCCCGCGTCGGCATCGTCTGCATCCTTGGCAGCGCCGCCTTTGCGCTCCGAAAGAAACGCAATCCACTGGCCGTCGGGCGACCATTGCGGCGAGCTGTCATGGCCGGATTGCGTCAATTGGGTCAGACTCCCGGCTGCGGCCCGATAGAGCCAGAGTTCTTTGCGGAAGATCTGCTGGTCCCAGTCGGCCCTTTCCGTCGTGATGACGACGGAGTTGCCATCCGGCGCAACTTTCACCGCGTCGAAGCTGACTGAGTTGAAGAATTCGTCGAGCGTGAGTTTGGGTTTTGCGCTTTGGGCGTGGGCAAAAATCGAAACGAACATCAAGAAAACAAAGGAGAAAAGCAGGATTGGCCGTCGCATAATAGGTCGTCGCATGGAGAATCGCCTTAAAGTTTAGATAACAGCTTTCAACCGCCAACAGGTATACACCGCGCACGTTGCCAATGGCAAACAGCCGCCTGCCTGTGGCGTCGGAACCGGCGCTCGCGACAATTGTACGTACAAAGTGTTCCACGTGGAACACTTTGTACTGGCCGGAACGTACGGACTAGAATGTACCGATTAGGGCGCACAAAAGGCGAAAATGTGGGGATTGAGCGACGTTTTTAGTGACCGGTGGTCAGAAAATTCGCAAATTTTCCCGTCTAAGTTGTTGATAATGCTAGAGGGCGGGTGTGGTAAAAAAGGCACACCCGTGTAAATTTTACACGGTAATTTTTACACACCTCGTAATTTGGAGGACTGGCCGGGGCCCACGCCTCGAAAAGCGCGAGACCCTTCGACACGCTCAGGGCAGGCTGTGGGGCACAGCGTTCTGGAATTCTGATTCGCGCAGCAGATGTGGCTCACCCACGGATAGGAAGTCGAAATTCCCGCCCTGTCGCAAAACCCCCGACAGGGGCGGGCCACTATCGAGAGTGGTTTTGGGCGGATGAATGCGTCCGCCCCTACACTATTTTACAACTGGCTCATCTTAGCCAGAAATTCGCTGTTACTCCCCGCCTTGGCCAGGCGCTCGATCAGCAGCTCCATGGCTTCGACGGGAGACAGCGGGTTGAGCACCTTGCGGAGCACCCAGATGCGCTGCAAATCTTCTTTCGGAATCAGCA
>JBEKQG010000092.1:0-13219 GCA_049519955.1 Terriglobales bacterium | reverse complement strand
CGCGCTGATCGTCGTCACTCCGAGCATTGCCGCTAGAACCCAGGTCGCTTTTTTCTGCCGACCCGTTTTGCCGTTTCCGAGTTTCATCGCGCCGCCCCTGTACTCGTCCGACCGCTCTCGCCAGAAGAAAAAGCAAGCCAAGAACCAGGAGTTATCAGAATGAAAATAAAAGAGTTAATTATCGCAACCAGGCGGGATTGTGTGTCTGTACCAACGCGGGCGTGTCTGCGGTGACACGGGGATGCGGTTGCGATGCTGGCGTTATTACACCGTGAGTTTTATCTGACGCGCTTGTGCCATTTCGCGCCGCTGCGCGGATTTCTTGAGGCGAGCCGAAGGAAGTTACACGGCCGTTGCCGCCGGGACTCGGCGCGAGCGAAGAAAAAAGCCGCCATCGGATTTGCGCCGATGGCGGCGAGCAAAGGAGAACGAGGATAAACTTAGCTTGCGAAAACTGGAACGACCAAATTCGAGTTAGGCACGCAACAGCTTGCGCCGTACCATCCCACCGATTCCGATCAGGCCCGTCGAGAGCAGCATCAGGCTGCCCGGTTCCGGAGTGGACATTCCCGTTGGCCGATAGCCGATGAATTCCTGTGGGCCGTGGCCCGGGCTTGAGCCGACAGCCGTGTACAGCACCAACCCCTTAAACTCGCTCGCCGGAGCGTGCAGTGCCAAGGCGAGAGCGCTCTGGTCGATCGCCAGCACTGCCGGGTCCGTCGTTCCCGTGTTGGTGAACAGATTCCATACCGCCCAGCTGCCGGTGGTGGCGCTAATCGTGCCATTCATCACGCCCATGAAAATGATGCCCGCCGCTTTGTAGTCCATGATGTTGTTGCCAAACATGCCCTTGCCCGAAAGCAGTCCGCTGACCCGAGCAGTCCACTGATCGCCCGGCATGACGTTGTTGTTGAACGAGTCGCACATCAGGGCCGTGGTCTTCCCACCGTTGATCGAGAAATAGTAGGGATAGGTGTAATAGCCGTTGTAAGTGTTGGTTCCGGGGCCAAGGAACAACATATTGACCGTGGTGGAATTGGCCAGGGCCACGGTGGAGAGGAGCAGGACTACAACCAGCGATAGAAGAAGACGGCTACGCAACACGATGGGCCTCCAAAACACGAACGCGAATTCGATTACTCTCGTTCTCGTCAAACTTTCCATGCGGGGAGGATGCGACTTATTAATGCAACGGCGATGCCAACAGGCGCTCAGGTTTGTGCTCGCTCTTGCAAGCACTTACGGCCGCGATAACAGGAAAGGTGAAAAGAGTTGCAGATGTTTTGCCGCTCGGCGGAGGTTCGTCGGCGCTGGTCATGATTGCTAGTAACCTCGTGTAATCGGAAAGAAGTAACCATGCAGCGCACGCGACCGACCTGCATCTGGCGCCAAACTGCGGACCCCTGCTCCGCGCGGGACGGCAAAGTCTGGCGAATTCGGAGTTGAGGAGCGGGGCTTCGTTTTCGGCACGGGCTCCCCGGTGCGGTTTCGTAGTGTTAGAGTATTGAAATTCAGAAAGGCGGTACCAGTCAATGAAATTCATCGCCGGGCTGCTACTCGGTCTTGTCGTCGTGCCCTTCGGAGCGTATCTGTATCTCACCGGTGGCAGCGCTCCCGTTGCCACGACCGACTCCGACATGCCCTTGGAGAACTTTTTCGCGCATAAGGCTTTGCATGCGCGCATCGCGAAAGACATGCCCAAGAATGTTCCGCTACAGCCGGACGATGCCAACTACCTGGCCGGCGCCGAGCTGTACACACAGCATTGCGCCGATTGCCATGGCTTGCCGCTCGCGCCGAAGACGGCGATCGCCACGGGCATGTACCCCAGCCCGCCGCAACTGTTCCAGGGAAAAGGCGTCACCGACGATGAGCCCGGCGAAACCTACTGGAAGATCTTCAACGGCATTCGCCTGACCGGCATGCCCGGCTTCAGCAAATCGCTTTCGGAAACTCAAATGTGGCAAATGGCGCTCCTGCTGGCCAATGCCGACAAGCTGCCGCCGTCGGCAAAAACGGCGCTGGTCGTGCCCATTACGGCAAGCGCGCCCGCTTCGCCGAGTTCCGCTCCGCCGCCAAAATAGGCCGATGGGAGAAGTGCGGGAATTCGTTGTCGGAAGGGTGGGCCAGCGAGCGCTAACTCCCAAGCCCTGTCTCGCGTTATCGTGTAGGCATGGCGTTTGGCCGTCCCAGGAAACTCTTCACCGAAGGCGAGCTTTACAACTATGCCGTGGGAGCGCTCGCCCGCCGCATGCGCTCGGTTGCGGAACTGAAGCGCCTGCTGCGAAACCGCGTGGAAGCCGATACCGAATTCGGCCAGACGCTGGTCGAGTTGATTGTCGTCCGCCTCAAAGATCACGGCTATCTGAACGACGCCAAGTATGCGGCGGCCTTTTCCTCGTATCGCCGGGACAATGAGAAATTTGGGCGCGCGCGCGTCGTCACCGACCTCAAGGCCAAGGGCGTGCACGGCGACGTCATCGAGAAGGCCGTTTCTTCCGTCTATGACGACGTGAAGGAAGAGGATCTCGCTCGCGCCTACCTCCGCCGCAAACGCCTGCTCAAGCCCAAGGACAGAGACCAGAGGCAGGCAGCCCGCATCTTCCGCCAGTTGATGCGCGCCGGGTTCACGTCGAAAACCATCTTCGCCATCCTGAAGAAGTGGGATGTGGACGAAGAAACGCTCACCGAATTCGAGAACGAGACTCCCGAGTAGGCCGTGCTTGCGCGCATCCCTCATTCTCTGATACAACTTTGCACCTAACCATCTCAGCACTTCCTTTGGAGGACTATGAAGACGAAATTCTCTCTGATCATCGCAGCCGCGCTGCTCGCTCTGACTGCGTTCTCGTATGGACAGGCTGGAACCGAAGTGAAAAAAGCAGCCGACGATACCGGCAAAGCCACCGACACGACCGCCAAGAAGACGGCGCACGCCACCAAAAAAGCAGCCGTGAAGACCGGCGACGCCACTGCAACGGGCGCCAAAGACGCCGGTCAAGCCACTAAAACCGCCGCCAAGAAGACCGGCGCAGCCACAGAAAAAGCCGCCGACAAGACTGGCGATGCCACCAAGACCGCTGCCAAAGATACCGGCAAGGCCACTGAGACCGCTGCCAAGGACACCGGCAAGGGCGTGAAAAAAGGCGTCAAGGCGGTTGACAAGGGAGTGAAGAAGGACACCGACAAACCCGCCGACAAACCCAAGGACGAAATGAAGTAAATCCGCTTCTCACAACGCCGTCGAAGCGCCGGCTGCGATCTGTTGGCGCGGCACAAATTTGGATTGTCATCCTGACCCTGAGCGCGCCGAAGGGGAAGGACCTCTGCATTTGCTGGTAGCGCTGGAATGCATAGGTCCTTCGCTTCGCTCAGGACGACGCAGTGGATTTGTGCGTCGAATTTTCGGGACACCAAGCTGGCCGCTGAATCTCCCGTTCCAGTTCGTGCTTTTGTCGTTTTCCCCTGTCTTCTCTGTGCCCCCCGTGGTTATCAGTTAGAATTTAATCTTTACGACTCGATCCCCATGCTCACAGGCTCCGAAATTCGCCGCAAATTCCTCGACTTCTTCATTCAGAAGGGGCACCGCGAGGTGCACTCCGCGTCGCTCGTCCCGGCCAACGATCCGACGCTGCTCTTCACCAACGCCGGCATGAACCAGTTCAAGGACGTGTTCCTCGGCCTCGAAAAGCGCGACTACGCGCGGGCCGCGACCTCGCAGAAATGCGTCCGCGCCGGAGGCAAACACAACGATCTCGAAAACGTAGGCTTCACCAACCGTCACCACACGTTTTTCGAGATGCTGGGAAATTTTTCCTTCGGCGACTATTTCAAGAAAGACGCCATCGCCTACGCGTGGGAGCTGATCACGTCGCCGGAGTGGTTCGGTATTCCGAAAGACAGGTTGTACGTGACCATTTTCAACGGCGAGGGCGGGTTATCGCGTGACGACGAGGCCCGTGATCTCTGGCTCGCACAGGGTGTGGAAATAGAGCGAATTTATGAATTTGGTCTAAAGGACAACTTCTGGCAAATGGGTGAAACTGGTCCTTGCGGACCCTGCAGCGAGATTCACTACGATATGGGCCCAGCCGCGTCCGATCAGAAACATAAGGACTGCAATTTCGGCTGCGATTGCGGGCGGTATGTCGAACTCTGGAATTTGGTTTTCATGCAGTTTGACCGCGACGCCTCGGGCAAACTGAATCCGCTTCCCAAGCCTTCGATTGACACAGGAGCGGGGTTGGAGCGTTTGGCGGCAGTGATGGTCAATCTCGAAAACCCGAAGAAGTTTTCGAACTACGATACGGATCTATTCACACCGCTACTACGGAAGGCGAACTTCTTGGCTGTGGCCGGAACTATCTCAGCGCCAGGGAGGAGCCTGCCGGTGACTGCTGACGAGCAAGTCGCGTCGCGTCGCATCATTGCTGATCACGCCCGGGCATGCACTTTCCTAATCAGCGATGGTGTCCTCCCCTCCAACGAGGGTCGTGGCTACGTTCTTAGGAAAATTCTGCGCCGCGCGATCCGGCATGGCCGACTCCTAGGTACAGAGCTTCCCTTTATGCACGAGATGGTATATGAGGTGCGGGATGTGATGCAGGATGCCTACCCGGAACTGATTGGGTCGGCTGATCGTGTCGCGCAGGTCGTGCTCGCGGAGGAGAAGAGGTTTGCGCACACGCTGGCTCTCGGCCTCCAGAAGCTCGAGGAGGAACTGCTTCGCGTCTTCGAGGACCAAGAGGCAGCAGGGATACAGGTCGCACTGGCTGATGAAGGAAGCGAGCATGTCAGTCTAGGAACGGAAGAACTAGCACGTGCACGCAAAATCGCAGGTCGCCTCCCGACTCTCCCCGGTGAAAGGGCATTCAAGCTGTACGACACCTTTGGGCTTCCGCGTGATTTCATCGAAGACGCATGCCGGGATCGGGAAGTGCAGTTCGATGCCTCTGGCTTCGATCGCGCGCTGGAGGAGCAGAAGACCCGTGCCCGCGCTTCGTGGAAGGGCGCGGCCAAGCAGACGGCCAATCCTGCTTACCAGCAGCTTCCGAAATCTGATTTCGAAGGCTACCGGCAGACTCGTTCTGACAACTGTGAAGTGCTCGCCATCATCAAGGGCGGCCAAGGCGTGGCGGAACTCAAGCCCGGCGAATCCGGCGAGATCATTCTCGATCACACTCCCTTCTACGCCGAGTCCGGCGGCCAGGTTGGCGATCGCGGATGGCTCTACTCCGACGATCACAACACAGTCGTTGCCGAAGTGACTGGATGCTATTACCCAGTACAAGGCGTGCGCGCACATCAGGTCGTTGCCAAGCAACCAATTCGCGTGGGCGACAAAGTCGATGCCGTCGTCAACACCGAAACGCGTGCGGCCACCATGCGCAACCACACGGCCACCCATCTTCTTCATGCTGGCCTAAGAGAAGTGTTAGGCAAGCATGTGAAGCAAGCCGGATCTCTGGTCGCGCCCAATCATCTGCGCTTCGATTTTTCGCACTTTACCGGCGTTGAAGACGAAGAGTTGCAGGACATTGAAGACATCATCAACAAAGAAGTTCTGCGCAACCAGCGGGTCGAGATTGTCGAGAACGTTCCGATTGACGTGGCCGTCAACGAGTATCACGCCATGGCCCTATTCGGCGAGAAATACGGCGACAAGGTGCGCGTAATCAAGATCGGAGATTTTTCGACCGAACTGTGCGGCGGCACGCACACCGCAGCGACCGGCGAGATCGGCCTGATCAAGATTTTGAAGGAGGGAAGCGTGTCGTCGGGCGTGCGCCGCATAGAGGCCGTGACCGGCGAAAACTCGCTCCGCCACTTCCGCAAAGATCACGAGTTGGAAGGCGTGGTGGCCGCGCTGAGCAGTAAAGAAGCCGAGTCTCCCGCCGAGGCGCTGCGCGCGGAATTGGAAAAGCGCGACGCGGAAATCAAGCGACTAGCGCGCGAACTCGATCAGGCGCGGATGAAGTCGGCATCGTCGAGCACGGCCAACATCAGCGACAAAGTCAAAGAAGTTCGCGGTGTCAAAGTTCTGACCCACCGCGTGGACAATCTGGAGCGCGCGCAGATGCGCACGCTGGTCGATCAATTGCGCGACAAGCTCGGCTCCGCCGTGGTCGTGCTGGGCTCGGCCTCGGATGGCAACGTCTCGCTGATCGTTGGCGTAACCAAAGACCTCACCAGCCGCATTCAAGCGGGGAAAGTCATCGGCCCTGTGGCGCAAAAAGTCGGCGGCAAAGGCGGCGGCCGTCCGGATCTGGCCGAAGCGGGCGGTAAGGATGCGGCGGCGCTGGATGCTGCGCTGGATGCGGTCTACGGCATCGTGGAAACGCTGTTACCATAAAAATCCTTGTGCTCCCCTCTGCCCTCTGTGGTAAAGTTCTTCGCACAATAGGGGATGCACGGTCGTAGTGGGAAATCCAGCATTCTGATCCGCAATTCCTTCCCAGGAGGTGTTTCGTGGGCCGACCTTTGGTGAAGAGCGAAGGGGTACTTTACGGCAAGCTGATTCAGGGCGCATACGCGATGTTTAAGCGCGAGCGCACCAATCTGCGGCCCGAACCTCAGCCCGGCGACATTCCCGATCCCTATGAGTTCGTGGCCTGGATCCACATGTCGGATTTCATCTTCGAGCGCGAGGAACCGAAGTTCTATGGCTTCATCGCGCGCAACAAGAATAACCGGGAAGATTTCGCGGTTGCCATTCGCGGCACCGAAGGCTTTACCGAATGGTGGGACGACGCCTCGGCCTATCTCGTCCCCTTCTCGCAGGTCCCGCATTCGGGCCGCGTGGCGCACGGTTTCGACAGGATCTACAGCACATTGAAAATCGAGCAGCATCCCCGCACCGCCCCGCAATTAACGGCAGCCGCTCCTCTCGCGGAGTTACAGGGATCGTTTGGCGATCAGTTGGAGGAATTGCACTTGCGGTTGGAGCGGGCCGCCCCGACCAGAGCGCTCGTCATCCCAGCCAAGGGCCGGCCCGAGCGCCCTTACGTTGTCACCGGCCATAGCTTGGGTGCCGCGCTGACCACGCTCTTTGTGATGGAAAACAAGGAAAAGAAAAAGTTCGATATCGCGACTTTGTGTACGTTCGCCTCGCCCCGCGTCGGCAATATGCCGTTTGCGCGCGTGTTCAACCTCCTGCCCATCGCGTCGTGGCGCATCGTCAACTCCTGGGACCTGGTCCCCAGGCTCCCGCTGCACATCCCGCTGGTCCTCGACTATGAACATGTGAATACGGCTTATGAGTTCTCTTCGGAGGGGTCGGTCAAACCGAACCCCACCTGTTGGCATTCGATGGAAACTTATCTACACTGGTTGGACGCGAACCTGCCCGTCGATGCTGAATGCAAGCCGTAGAGTCTGGCGTGGGATGTCCTATCCAGAGCGGATACGCGAAGCGCGCGCCCGATGGCAAGCGGCCCGCTTCGCTCTGTGGCCCGGTGCCTGAGCGAAGCCGAAGCGGGGCGTCGCGGGCTGCATTTTCGGAGTAGTGCCATGGATGATCGGATCTATTTCGTCGAGCACCGCGGCCAGCGGATTTTGCTGCTGGACTATTCGCACGCCAACGCGCGCGAAATGCTTCTTCTGCTGGAGCACGTGCGGAGTACGGTGGCGCAGCACGAGCGCGACTCGCTGGTCACGCTTGCCGACTACACCGGCGCCACCGTGGACCACGCGGTTGCGACCAAGATCAAAGAGGTACTGACGCTCGACCGTCCCTTTGTGAAGAAGACCGCGTGGGTCGGCATCGAAGGTATTCCGCACGCCGTCATGGAAAGCTTCCACATTTTTTCCCAACGCCAGATAGCTACGTTCAAGACACGCGAAGAGGCGATGGACTGGCTGGTGGGAGAGTAGCCCGCACAGCCCTGGCCCCAGTTCGCATCCACTTGCATAGCCACCTCAGATAGCTATAATAAGAACATGCAAGTCAGCGTGGTCGATGCCAAGAACAAGCTCCCCGAATTGATTCGAGCTGTCGAGGATGGACAGCCGGTGACAATCTGCCGCCGGGGTGTGCCCGTGGTGGACATCGTGCGTACGAAGAAGCCGTCTCGCAAGACGCGGATATTGGGGACACTGAAAGGCAAGATCCAGGTGCTCGACCCGGACTGGTGGAAGCCGATGACGGCGGATGAGGTGGAAGATTTCGTCGCGGGGCGCGGGTAACGTGCGCCTGCTTCTCGACACCGCAATTCTGATTTACGCGGTCGAGGCGCCCGAGCGGCTCAGCCGGCGCGCGACCGCCGCTTTGCAGGACCCGGGAAACGTTCTCGAGTTGAGCGCCGTTTCCATCACCGAGATCGCAATCAAAGCCTCCCTGGGTAAACTGAAACTCACAGCCGCGATGGCTCGCCAGTCGGTTCAGGACTTGGATATTCGCATACTGGCTTACACCGGCGAGCACGCCTTGCGATTATTCGACTTGCCACTTCATCATGCCGACCCTTTCGATCGCCAAATCATCGCTCAGGCATTGTCCGAGAAGATGCCCGTCGTGAGCCCTGACGAGAAATTCAGGCTCTACACTGGACTCAAGATCGTCTGGTAAGCAGCCCAAAGAACCCGGCCGCCGAGATACAGAGGGCGCGAAAAAACTACGCCCGTCGCCCAGCGCGCAGGCGCGTTCTTAGCTGGATGTAGGCTGCACGGGCCACGCCGGGCTGTTCGATGTGAGTGAGGAAGAGCTTGCGCAGTGCGGCGGTGGTCAAGCGCCCCTCGATATAGGCGTCGTAGAGATCTGTGCCAGTGAGATATCCGAGTTGCTCAGCCGCGTATGCGTACTTGCGGCCGGTGAACCGTGGCGCTTGCGCGTTGCGGCCACCGGGTGCGCGATGTTCGACCAGAAAGTCGAGAACCTTGACGGCGTCCACGAAGGGCAGGGCAGTCTGCAGTTCAAGGTCTTCACGAGTCACGTCAAACAACTCCTCTATATCGGTGTCGCGATGCGCGGGGCGCGCGGGATATAAAATCAACGACCCGAAAAATGCGAGCGCGTGCTCGAAGACCTCCATGTAAAACGCATCGTCGCAATCGAGTGGCAAGGCGCCAGGCGCGGTGTGCGCTGCGCAGTGCGGCGCCAGAGTCTTGCCGTTCGCAAGATTCGGCAAACCGCGACAGGCTTGATGCAGGAAGCGCGTGGCGTCCTCGGCGGCCGAGGTCATGCGGAACTGGCGCACGTACACGGCATTGATTGGAGCGAGATAGACGCTGCCGCGCTCGCCGATCTGGCGCAGCAGCGACCGGCGGTGTTCGGCGGAGAATCCTCTGCGGGATAACAGGCGGCGCAGCAGCGCGTCGGAACTGCGCGAATAGACTTCAGGCATCAGGTCCACCAATAACCTCGGCTGCGTGGTGTTGTGCGCCGAGTATTGGTTGATGCCGAGAAAACGCACCATGCCTTCGATCAGGTTGTAGAGCGTGGGGCCCAGGTCGGGCGCGCTGCGAGCGTTATCGCTGCGTCCCCAGCGGTCGAGGCAGAGGCGGTAGTTCTCGTATTTTTCCAGTGGCGTGGCGTTGAAGACGCAGAAAACGTTTTCGCGGACGTCTTTGCGGACTTGGACGGCTTCGACATGGTCGCCGGCTTCTCCGGCGGCGCGCCAGTAGAGGGCGTCGACGTTTTGCAGGACGATCAGCGCGGGTTCCGCCGGCAGCCGCTGCTGGAGCAGGGCCGGCAAGTGTTGCGGCGCGAGATGCGACTCGCCTACCAGCGCCAGGATGAGCGCGTCCGGATGGCGCTGGCGGATTTCGGCGATCTGGTCGGCGGCATGGCGGTCGCGCGCCCCGATTTTGCGCAGATCTTCGCGCGGCATGCAATCGAGCCCGTAGATAAAGGCGCCGCGCTCGCGGGCGGCGGAGAGCGCTTCGTAGAATGCGGGCCACTCGTATCCCCAATCGAGATCGAAACGGATGCGCTGGCGCAGTTCGTTCTCGTCGATCTCGCCGCCGCGCCACTCGTCCAGAATGTGCTGGTCGCGCGAAAAAATCGTTTCCACTCCCAACGCCACGGGGCGTTGGCGCAGTTCGAAATCGCGAAGCAGCGAGGCTGCATAGCGCTGCGAGTTGGGCAGGGCGTGATAGTCGCCGAGCAGAACGATTCCGGCTTTGGCAATTTCGCGGCGCACGCAGCTTGGGGACAGAACTTTCTCGTAGGAGCGGTAGGCATCGAGAAAGTCGCGAAGATATTTGCGCCCGGCAGCGGGATCAATGGCGCGAATTTCACGCTCCACGCCGGCGATGGCGTGCAACTGCGCCGCACTGCGCCGCGATCGTAAAATGTCGGTCGATGCCATAAATTCAGAGGCCGCCTTGACTTGCCCGGCGCTCGTCCCTATCCTCAGTTTTTCGAGGCCGTGAACTGGACTGCGCCTCGTGGAGCGCCAACCTTGCCCCTGCTTCCGCCCGAGAACCTGACTGTTGCCACGACTGGCGCCAGCGGGTCGTTATTTCTGAAACATTTTCTACTCGCCGTGGAACGCGACGCGCGCGTCAAGACGGTCAACTTCATCGCTTCCGACAGCGGCCTGCGCGTCCTGGCCGAGGAACTCGGTGTCGAAGGCCGCTCCGATCTTCTACGTCAAATCATCGGCGTGCCTGCGCTAAAGATTCAGCAGCACTCCAACGCCGATATCGGAGCCAACGTCGCCAGCGGGTCGTATCCGTCTGACGCGATGGTCGTCATCCCGTGCAGCGTTGGCACCCTCGGCCGCATCGCCAACGGCACAGCCTCGCGCCTGATCGAACGCGCCGCCGATGTCACCCTCAAAGAGCGCCGTCCGCTCGTGCTCTGCATCCGCGAGACGCCGCTCAACAAAATCCATATCCGCAACATGTCGCTGGCTGCGGACGCGGGCGCCACCATCTTCCCGCTCATTCCAGCCTTCTATACCCACCCCTCCAGTGCCGATGCCATGGCGCAGGAGTTCGCCAACCGCGTCCTCGCCCATATAGGCTTGCCCCAACCAGGTGCGTACCGTTGGAGGGGCTGAGAACCGGCGGAAGCAGGCATGCCCTCAGTCTAGGGAACGGGCAGTAACGAAGGTAGGTATCTGGCGGGCATGTACTGTGAGTGCCGGGCAAGCTCAGCCCCAGCCGCATTCCAGCTAAGCAAAATTCTGCCGGTTGGGGCGAAATTTCTTCGTGATGCTGCCCGCGCACTGCGTCCACGCGGCCACCCACGGAACGATCGCGGAATATACCAGGCGCGCTCCCAGCATTCGCCAGGGAGCTTTCCGGAGGTCGCTCCAGTCCAACCGAAAGGCAAAATAGAATTCAAGCGCGAGTACCAGCACGAGCGGAATGGGCGAGTAGGCCAGCGCGAGCGCGGCCAGAATTTCGGCGAGGCAGCGCGCCAGGTTTCGCCATAGGCGCGCCCAGCGTCCTCCCAAAACTCCCCACGCTGCGGAATAGTCGGCCATTTGCCGGACCGCCGAACCGAAACTGTGGCGCGGCCGGTACGACGCCTTGGCGCGCTCCGCAAACGCAGGGCGCGCGAACTGGCGCGCCTTGGCATCGAATAGCGTGTCTTCTCCGAAGAAGACGGTCTCGGGAAACCCTCCGGCGCGCCGCCAGAGTCCCTTGCGAAACGCCATGGAGCGCGCGGTCGAGGATTTGGTCGCTGCGCCGGGGTTCAGCTTCACTCCGAAGAAGGGCGCGGAGGCCACGTCCCACACGGTCGACTGGCCCGAGTCAGGCTTTGTCAGGTCGCTCTTGGCCAGATCGCTCCTCGTAAGATCAATCTTTGTCAGATCAATGTAAGCCCCGCCCAGGGAATACTCGGAATCGCCCGTTAAAATCGGGGCCGTCAGGTTGGCCAGCCAATCGGCGTCGTAGGTGCATCCCGCATCGGCGCAGGCCACGACATCGGAGGCGGCTGCGGCGATGGCCACGTTCCGGCCGCGCGCAATCGGCCCCGGAGAGCGCCGCAGGTTGCAGCTTTCGTCGCGGATCGCAACCAGGGCCGCGTATTTCGACCGGGCGGCTTCGAGCCGCTCCCAGGTTCCGTCGGTGGAACCGCCGTCGACGATGATCACTTCCGCGGGAGCGAGCGTCTGCCGCATCAGACTCTCGACCAGCGCGCCGATGTCATCGGCTTCATTGAGCACGGTGGAAATTACGCTCACCGCCGGCATGTTCGGTAAGACTCCACGATAGATGTTTTCATCTGCGTTCTCGGGATGCGCCCCAACCGGCGCGGCCCCGCAACCAGTGTACCCGCGAACATTAGTTGCCAGTTGCCAGTACCCAGTACCCAGCGTCGGCCCCGGCGCTTCCTACTGAGCACTGATGGCTGACACCTGACACCCGACACCATGGTAACTCCCACGGCACACCTCTTCCGTGCCGTTGACGCCGCCCCCGCTTTTTTGTAATCTGCGCTTACACCGGGAAGGAGGTGGTCGAATGATAAGTTCTGATTGTCATAGTAGAAGTACCAGACCAGGTGAGGTGGCTGAGTCTTAGGGCGGTTGCTCTAAGCGGAGTTCTCGAGGAACCTTTGGTCGGGGGAATCGGGAACAATCTCTCGCAAACCATCCGTGGGTATGGGCTGATCCGCCGGACACAAGCTGTGCCCGGCACCGGAGCGACCGGGGTCCCCGGCACGCGCGATTTTGGCGTGACGGGGTGGTCGAGCGAGGGGCCACGAGAGTGACCACCTCAGTCAATCCCAAACAGTCCACCGGGCAGCCCGCAGGCTGAAAAGCTTGCGGGCTGTTCTTTTTTCAGACGTCGGGTCTCAGCTCCAAGGTCACCATATGGTTTATCCCGCTCGTGTGGGAAGGCTCGTGTGAGGACGGGCACCCTTGCCCGTCCAAGCCGAGCGAAGCTCGGCAGTCTGCCGGTGGCCACAGCAACTCTGGACTTTCTATAGAGTAACCACAGGAGTTCGAGCTTGACTGCGACCTCGATCTCAGTCGGATTGTGCCCCCCACACGCTCGCAAGAAGCGCAAATAAGTGCGGCACCGGTAATCACACGGTCATGTGACGAAACGCACTGACAGAACCAACCAAAGGGTATCAATTAAGTTCGCAAAATAATCCCCAAAAGCAAAAAGGAGATTCGCGATTCAAGAGCGATCCTCGGAGACGTTCGCGAAATTCACGTTACCGAGGCCGCATAACAATGAACAGACCTACAAAGCTATCAAGGAGGCATTGTGCATTCACTACGGACAAACAGGAGGACGAAAGGACATTTGAATA
>JBEKQG010000091.1:0-13346 GCA_049519955.1 Terriglobales bacterium | reverse complement strand
ACCGTTCTATAGTTACAACCAAGCACTTGCGCAACCTCCGGTATCGTGTACTCCTCCAGAATATTCATGGCCAGCAGCTTCTTTTCCAGTCCGTTCAATCGCTCGATCGCCCGCTCCATGTCTGCGACAAAGATCACCACCTCCTCAAAGTTCCTCATCGTGTACGACGTGACCCTCGTTCGGAAGAACTCCCGCCCCAGAAGCGATGGCAACCTTCCCACCTCTACCGAGGCCCGCGCGTACCGTCGCAGCAGCGCCACCGTCCGCCTCCGGTACAGCCACAGTTCCTTCTCCGTTTCGCCAAACACTACCGCCGGCGGCGGTTCCGCCTGGCCCATCAAATTCCAGCCTGCTATGCCGATCGCTTGCGCGCTTGTCATGTCCGCGCCTCCATCGTCGCCACGCCCTGCAAATACTCGATCCGGGCCGGCTTCTGAAAGTCTTCTCTTTGAAAGTCCGTTCCTGGTGCGCGCTTTTTGCGGTGCCGCGCTTTGCGAGGCGCTGTCTCCCCTGGTTCCGGCATCGCTGCTAAGCGCATACGGCAACTGGCGCAATACACTCCATCTGCTCCTTGCGGACGCAGCCACAATCCCCCGCACCGCTCGCAGTACTTCAGTTCCACTTGGATCGCTTGGCCTTCCATCCTGCTTATGAAGTTCATAATTGCCTCTCTGTATGAAATGAAAAACCGCAAAACAAAAAAGCCCCGGCGCCGATCTTTCGGCCCAGGGCTCGTTTCTCTTACGACGACCTGCTCTGCTATTTAGTTAGAAATGAATCGCTTACTGCAGCTTCCCGGTTATCTCCGGCTCTGGTTGCCGGAAGTAACCTTCCTCGTAACCGGACTTGAGCACCTGCCCGTTCTGCACAATGAGGCTCAACCGCCCGTTGAAGTGGATGGCCTGCAACAACCGCTGCATGGCCGCCGACAGCATTTCCGCAGCGCGTACCTTCCGGCGGAACTCCCCGAAGCTCCGTACTTCGTTTTCGTGGGATTCTACTTCTATCATGGCTGCTAACCTTTCTTGCAGTATAAGTGCAATTTAAGACTATTATGCGCTCATGTTAGAGTTCATAAACGACTAAGTCAAGAACTTTATTCCCTTGCTGATGTTATACTTATATAAACAATATCACCAAGCTATTGCGTTGTGATATACTCCGGCGATGAAAGTCCGCATGCTTCAAGAGAACCTCCGCAACACACTTTGGGAACGTATCGACGCCGGCCAACTTACTGGTTTACGCCTCGCCGAGCTGACCGGCTTCAAGCAGGCCCACATCTCCAACTTCCTCAACCGCAAACGCGGCCTTAGCCTCGAAGGCATGGACAAAGTCCTCACCGTCCAGCATCTTTCCGTGCTCGATCTCATCGATCCCGCCGAAGTTAACAAGCGTGCGTCCATCCTCCCTCCGAGCGACGACGAGTTTGAAAACGTCCTTGTCGCCGACCCTCAAGTCGCCGCCTCCGAAGCCCTTATCGTCAGCATGCATGTCAAGGAGATCCTCAGGTTCAAGAAGACGTTCCTCAAGCGGCTGAAGGAAGATGTCGAAGGCGACCGCCGCGCTTGGGAACGCTTTGTCATCGTCAAGGCTAATGCCCTGGAGGGCATGAGCATGTATCCCCGCACCTCGCCCGGCGCCTCCCTTCTGCTCGACCGCCACTATAATTCGTTGACCCCCTATCGCAAGGGCGAACATAACATCTATGCCGTCCTCAAGAACGGGACTTGCACCTTCAAGTATGTTGAAGCTGCCGGTAACAATCTGATCCTTCGTCCTCACAATCCCGCCTATCCGGTTGAAGTCATCGCCCTCGAACGTGGCCAGAAACCGGGTGACCATATCGTAGGCCGCGTGTGTTATGTGGGCATCGAAACGTAAGGCGTATAACTAGAGCCTGTCTTGCAGATAAGTCTTGGTGGCCCCACGGCAAGTGCCTCAAAATCAATGGCGGCTGCTCAGCCTGCTGAAAAACCAGGGCTTGTACCAGACCATCGCTTTAGCGATGCCGTAAGCATTTGAAATCATACGCGAGGGTAAGCAGCAAGCGCCCCATACGCGCCCTGCAACCGCACTCGTTCGCTTTGTCCTGAAACCTCGCGACAGCCGCCACCGAGATGAGCGCCGTTCGGCTATAGCAGCCTCTCCCCGGGCGTGGCTTCGCGTTCGAAGATCGCTAACTTCAGGCCTGACGTGGAACTGAAGACGGCGCCAACCCCAAGCCTCAAGGAAATCCTGACGTTTCCCGCATGGCGCACGCCCCGCTGTTCACATCACAACCAAACGTGACTGGCCTCACGGCGCCGCCGCTCGCCGAAGTTCACCCTCTTATGGGAAGAAAGAGCTGATGACTTCCTTTTGGTGTAAGCCGATGTCCACGGCGAATGTGCGTATAACCATGCTTATGGCCGCGATGGTCCTAGGGTCATCGCTGCTGGCGCATTCTCAGACAGGCGAGCCCGCTCCTGCCCCGGCTTCGTCTCAGGTTGCCGTCACTTCTGATGCAAAGCCGGACGCAAAACCAGATTTCAAACCGTGGTGGCGCGGCATCTCGACCGACGGGTTCATGTCCTTGTCCTACACCCACAACGACAACGATCCTATCCCCCGCATAAACCAGTTCCGGGTTTTCGACTTCAATGACGACGAGCCTCAATTGGATGTCGCTGAACTTGTCATCCAACGCGCCATCACCGCACCGAAACAATTCGGCTTTCGCTTCGACTTGATCGCTGGCTCCGGCGTTCCGAAAGTTACCGCCGCTTATGGCCTCTTCCGCAACATGAGCACCGGAGTCGCTCACAATGTCGACATTCCCCAACTCTTTCTCAGTTACATCCTTCCCGTCGGGAAAGGCTTGCGTCTGGATCTGGGAAAGTTCGTTACGCACATGGGTTATGAGGTGATAGGGGGCTACGACGGTTATAACAACAACTTCAGCCGCGGCTTTATATTCGGCTACGGGACCCCCTTTACCCACACCGGCCTCAAGGCGACCTATGCCTTTACCAGCAAGGTTACGGCCATGGTTTCAATTTGCAATGGCTGGGATGATTTCAAGCGCCTCAACCATGGCTACACCGCCGCGGGACAGTTGGCGCTCACTCCCACCAGAACCTCCACGGTGACGTTTAACTTCATTTACGGCCCGGAACGACGAAACGATACTCACGACCAGCGCGGAGTCTATGAGTTGATCGCAACGTGGAAACCGCTTTCGAAGCTCACCTTGGGCGGCGATGGAATTTACGGCCACGAACAGAACGCCGTCGCCATCGGCCACGACGCGTACTGGAGAGGCTTGGCTGGATATGCCAAGTACGGCCTTACGTCCAAATTCTCGCTGGCTTTTCGCGGAGAGGTTTTCAACGACGACGGCGGCACGCGCACCGGCACCGATCAGACTTTGCAGGGCTTCACCTTCACACCCGAGTACGATATGAACGCCAAATTCTCCCGCTTGAACTCTCATTTCAAAAGGGCGGATGGCAAATTCGTGGTGCGCGCCGAGACACGTTGGGACCTGTCGAACAAGAATGTATTTTTGGTAGGCAGAGTTCCCGCCTCGGATCGCCAGTTCACCCAGGCCGTGAACCTGATCTACCTATTCTGAGGATTCGCCATAAATTTCGCGGCGCTGGGATCGCGCTCCCAGCGCCACTTTTCGACTCCAAACTCCTTTGGCGCGCCGGCCTGCGCTTCTACTTCAGCGAGGCCATATCGATCACGAAACGGTATTTCACGTCGCTTTTCAGCAGCCGTTCGTAGGCTTCGTTGATCTGTTGCATCCGGATCAGCTCGATGTCGGCCGTAATTCCATGTTCGGCGCAGAAATCCAGCATCTCCTGCGTCTCCCGAATACCGCCGATGAGCGACCCGGCGAGTTGTCGCCGCTTAAAAAGCAGGCCGAACGATAGAACTGGCAGCGGGTTTGAAGGAGCTCCCACAAGAGTGAGCGTCCCGTCCCGCTTCAGCAGATTGAGATAGGCATTCAGGTCGTGCTCGGCCGACACCGTGTCTAAAATGAAGTCGAAGCTCCCTGCCTGTTTCAGCATCTCGGCTTCATTTTTCGAAATCACCACTTCGTGCGCGCCGAGCCGCAGCGCATCCGCCGTCTTGTTCGCGGAGGTCGTAAACAACACGACGTTGGCGCCGAAGGCATGGGCGAATTTCACCCCCATGTGCCCCAGCCCGCCGAGTCCCACCACGCCCACTTTCTGGCCCTTCCGCACATTCCAGTGGCGCAGCGGCGAATACGTCGTGATGCCCGCGCACACCAGCGGAGCCGCCCCGGCAAGGTCCAAGCTGTTCGACACGCGCAGCGCAAAATCCTCGTCCACCACAATGCTCTCCGAGTAGCCGCCGTAGGTAATGCCTCCTATGTGCTTATCTTCCCCGTTGTACGTAAAGGTCGCGGGACCGTCGCAAAACTGCTCCTCTCCCGCGCGGCAATCCGGGCACACGCGGCACGAATCCACCATGCAGCCCACTGCCGCAATGTCGCCCTCTTTGAATTTTTTGACTGCGCTGCCCGCTTTCACCACCCGCCCAATGATTTCGTGGCCGGGCACGCAGGGATAGACCGTGGGCATTACGCTTGCCCATTCGTTGCGCACCGTGTGCAAATCCGAATGGCAAACCCCGCAGTAGAGAATCTCGATCTGAACATCCTGAGGTCGCGGGCTGCGCCTCTGGATCGCGCCCAGCGCGAGGCCCGAGGTTGCGCTCTGCGCCGCATAAGCTTTCGCCGGATAAGTTTTCTGCGTCCCCGACTGAGTTTTGTTTTGCGATGCGATGGTGGAATTTGTCTGTTCCATGTGCTTCTCCTTGAGCTGAGAGAATGAGTCCGCTCTAGTTACTGGTTGATACCTGTAGTGGTACCCCCTCCCCCTAAATCCTGTCCAATGGAATCATAAACTTACGCGAAAAATTCCTGCAAAGTCTTGATTGTAAAAGATTTAACTGTCAAAGTCTTGACAACAAAGGAGTTGCTGGCAGTTTTCGGCGGACGACTTGAGAATGATCTTTTAGAATCAATAAGTTGCACCTGTGTCACCCACGTAAAGTATAGAATTCAAATAACTTATTGTTAAAGAGTTATGGCTACCCTGGGCTGTCGCCTGGTTTTTTCGGTTGGTTTTATTATACCGTGGCTGTCAACACTGGATTTGTGTCTTTGGGATTGGGAGTCCAAAATTCAAGGGCCAAAAGCCAATTAGCTACTGTCCTCGCCCACCTTGAGCAGCGCCAAAAACGCTTCCTGCGGAATATCCACGCGGCCGATGCGCTTCATGCGCTTTTTGCCTTCTTTTTGTTTTTCCAGCAGCTTGCGTTTGCGGCTGATATCGCCGCCGTAGCACTTGGCGATCACGTTCTTGCGCATGGCAGGCACGGTTTCGCGGGCGATGATCTTTGCTCCAATCGCCGCCTGAATCGCGACTTCAAACATCTGCCGCGGGATCAACTGTTTCATCTTCGCCGCCAGCGCACGTCCGCGATCATACGCAAAATCGCGATGGATAATGGTCGAGAGCGCATCCACCGGCTCGCCCGCCACCATGATGTCGAGTTTGGACATCGGCGACGTCCAGTTGCCCGACAGGTGATAATCGAGCGAAGCGTAGCCCCGCGACACCGACTTCAGCCGGTCGTAAAAGTCGAGCACGATTTCATTCAGCGGCAGCTCGTACTGCAGCATCACGCGCGACGAGCTCACATATTCGAAACTTTTCTGCTTCCCGCGTTTTTCCTCGACCAACTTCAGAATGCCGCCCACGTATTCTTCGTTGGTCAAAATCACCGCCAGAATCACCGGCTCTTCCACCTTCGCGATCTCGCTCGTGTCCGGCCAGCGTGAAGGATTGTCCACCTCGATCACCTCTCCGTCCGTTTTGGTGATCTTGTAGCGCACGCCTGGCGCCGTCGTGATCAGGTCGAGATTGTATTCGCGCTCCAGCCGTTCCTGGATGATCTCCATGTGCAGGAGGCCGAGAAAGCCGCAGCGGAAGCCGAATCCAAGCGCCACCGAACTTTCCGGCTCGAAGAAAAACGACGAATCGTTCAGCTTCAATTTTTCCAAGGCCTCGCGCAGCGCCGTGTGTTCGTGCGCGTCCACCGTGTACAGGCCGGCAAAAACCATGGGCTTGATTTCTTCAAACCCCGGCAACGCCTGCAGCGAAGGCCGATCATCGTCAGTGATCGTGTCGCCGATCTTGGTATCCGCCACGTTCTTGATGTTCGCGATGATGAAACCGACTTCGCCCGCCACCAGCTCGTCCACTTCCACCGGCTTGGGCGTGAGCGTGCCCAAAGTTTCCACTTGAAACACCCGCCCGTTCGACCACAGCCGGATCTTCTGCCCCTTCCACAACCTGCCCTCGAAAACCCGCGCCAGCACCACCACGCCCCGATACGGATCGAACCACGAATCGAAGAGCAGTGCTTGCAAATGCCGCTCCGGCGCGCCCTTGGGTGGCGGAATGCGCTTCACGATGGCTTCAAGAACATCGGGTACACCCTGTCCCGTCTTGGCGCTGATCGCCAACGCATCGGTGGCATCGAGGCCCACCGCGCCCTCGATCATTTCCTTGGTGCGCGCAATGTCCGCGCTCTGCAAGTCGATCTTGTTGATCACCGGGATAATTTCGAGGCCGTGATTGATCGCGAGATAGGAGTTCGCCAGTGTCTGCGCTTCCACGCCTTGGGAGGCATCCACCACGAGCAGCGCGCCTTCGCAGGCGGCGAGCGAGCGCGAGACCTCGTAGGAAAAATCCACATGCCCCGGCGTGTCGATTAGATTGAGCTGGTAAATCTGCCCGTCCTGCGCGGGATACAACATGCGCACGGCGTGGGCCTTGATCGTAATGCCGCGCTCGCGCTCCAGGTCCATCGAGTCCAGGACCTGCTCCTGCATTTCGCGCATGGCAAGCGACCCGGTCAACTCCAGCAGCCGGTCGGCGAGCGTGGATTTCCCGTGATCGATATGCGCAATAATCGCAAAATTGCGGATGCGAGCGGCTTCCATGAAGATAGCTCGATTCTATCAGTGTGTGGCGCGGACGCTCCCGTCCGCGGAATTACCGGCCGGCCCCGCTCTGCGGCTCGCAGCCCTATTTCTCCGGCAGATTCGCCTTCAAAAACGTCATCACGTTCTCTCCCATGATCATTCGAATCTCCGGCTCGGAATAGCCCGTTGCCAGCATGGCATCGGTGATTTCCACCACTCCCGTCGTGTCGAACGGGGCGGTCACGGCTCCGTCAAAATCCGATCCCAGCGCCACATGTTCCACACCCACCCGTTCGGAAACATAGCGCATCGCCTTTACAATCGCCCGTGCATCCGTCCCGCAGGTCGCCGTCTCCCAATACCCGATGCCGATCAAGCCGCCTCTTGCCGCCACCGCTCGAATCTGATCGTCGCTCAGGTTCCGGTTGTTGTCGCATGTGCCCTTCACACCCGTGTGCGAAACCACCACCGGACGGCTGGCCATGGCCAGCACATCTTCAATCGTTTTTGGCGATGCATGGGCCAGATCCACAATCATGTGCCGCGCTTCCATCTGCCGCACCCACTCGCGTCCTTTTTCCGTAAGGCCGGTCTTGTGCGTTCCCGCCGACGATCCGCCGATATCGTTATCGAAAAAATGGCTGGGCGACATCATCCGGTATCCGGCGCGATAGAGAACGTCGAGGTTCTCCAGCTTGCCGTCTAGCGCGTGCGCCCCTTCGATTGCGAGCAACCCAGCCGTCAGGCTCCCATTGCTCCGCCGCCGTTCCAGGTAGCTGGAGAGATCGGACGCATTCTCAATGACCACAAAACCGCCTTGCGATCCTCGCGCGAATGCATGCAAACGCTGCGCCTGATACAGCGCCCGCTCGGTCAGGCTATTCCAGGTCCTTGGCGGCCAGAAATCCACAATCGCCAGCCAGAAAATGTTATCGCCCTTGTCTTCATTGCTCTCGATGTTCAATCCGCGCGGGGCCTTAGTGGGAAGCGAAAATACTTGCAGCGCCACGTTGCCATCCGCCAGGCGCGGAATATCCACTTGCCCGTAGTCGCCGTGCTGCAGCAGATCCCGCCCCCACAAGAGCGAATCGGCGTGGAGGTCGGCAATGGTGAGTTCTTTGTGCAGATTCAGCGCCCGCTCCGATGCCGTGTAGGGCGGCTTCTTCGCCAGCTTGTTCTGTTCTTCGTCCACCAGCCGCGGGATCTGAAAGAAGAACGCGGCCACCACGCACAGTACCACCAGAGTGAGTTGGACCCATCGTGCGCGCACAAAACCTCCCAATGTTCGAACTGGCTGATGAAAGACCACAAGCTCGTATCAGCCCGTCGCTTTAACTCTTCCGCCTGTAAAGACGCAGCTTTCCCCGTCCCGCGGGAAATCAGTTGCCCCTTTAGGCGCTGGCATCGCGTGTCGATTCTTCCCCAGCCTGCCCCTGGCGTGGCGTCACTTCGACAGCGCTCCCAGCGCCTCGCGAAACAGCGCGTCAAAACTCTGCGGATTCTTCCCCGCCCGCGCCCCGATCAGCGCTTTCTCCGCCACCGCCCGCTGATAGCCCAAGTTTACCAGCGCGGAAATCACGTCTTCCTCCACCGCGCTCGCCGGCGCTGCGCTCCCCTCCAACCGTCCCGCCGCCAGCTTGTCCCGCAGTTCCAGTACCATGCGCTCCGCCGTCTTCTTCCCGATCCCCGGAATCCGCGTGAGCCGCGCCAGATCGCCTCCGCAGATCGCTTCCACCATCTCCCCGGCCGCCATCCCGCTCAGGATCGTGATCGCCAGCTTCGGACCAATCCCGCTCACCGTCAGCAGCTTCTCAAAAAGCTGCTTCTCGGCGACCCGCAAAAATCCGTACAAGCTCAGCGCATCCTCGCGAACATGCGTGTGAATGTGGAGCGAGACTTCCGCACCAGCCGCCGGCATTTCCGTAAACGTCGGCACCGTGATCGCAACCTCATACCCGACCCCATGCGTTTCCACAATCGCCTGGTTCGGATGCTTCGTCAGCAACGTCCCTCGAAGATACGCAATCATCGCGCCTATTGTACGGCAGTCCGGCGCCCCGCCAATAAAAACTCGCTTTTCCTTCCTCTTCCACAGGAAGTTTCACCGCTCCACAGTTTTTACACAACCCGAGCCCACTTTGCCGTTGCGTTAATTCCTCCCCTGCCGCAAGGTGCTTGCAGTCAAAAGCGTGAGATGTTCTGAACCTGTTCCGGTGAAGGTTCGGCGGTGCCGGTGATTTTCTCGAGAGTGAATCGCCGGGGGAAATTCGGCCCTTGTCCAGTGTGCCGGTGCCCGGGCTTTGCGGCCTCCTCAGAAGTCCTTCTTCCAAGAAGGATGGAAGCGCCGAATCCGAACCCTGAAGCGCGAGCTTCAGGTGGTCGTCGATGCTTAGCGCTCTTGCGAGTGCTGCTGTGCCGCGATCTTTCGCTCCAGCGAAAAACGGCATTCAGAACGTCCGCGATAACAATGCGGCCCGGGTGGCTGGCCTGGACCGCATTTGTTTTTTGAGGTCGCGGTTCGTTTTCTACCTCTACGATTCGACGGACGGGGTTCTATTCGCGTTCCACCTGCATCCCAAGCCAACACCCGCAGTGGGAAACGCCTGACGAGTCCACCCCAGAACTATACTTCGTCGGGTTTCCTTCGTATCCTCTGTGTCGCGTGTGATTTAAGCTCCTCCGCTTTGCCGGGCCCCTTGGGGCACAAAGCGAAAGACGGTTTGACGCTGTTCCCGTGCGCTCCGTATAATGCAGAGCGTCCACACCCTGATCGCCACGTTGCGGTTCGGCGTGAGGAGAGCCGGCCGTGGTTCGCTGTTCGTGCACCCGTTGCGCCGGTTTCACGTCTCTTGTTTCAGGTCATGCTTCATGACTTATGACTGATAGGCTAGGGTTGCGATCAGCCTCGTTGAGCCCAGCGAGCTGCAAGCTTCCAGTATTTCCGAAAAATCCGAAGGAGTTTAAGGATCCAATGATTAAGAAGTTTGCGAGCATTACCCTGGCCGTTCTCTTCGGCCTCTCCCTCTTCGCTCTGGCCCAAACGGAACCGGCTGCCCCCGCTCCGGACGCTCCTTCCGCTGCCGCAGCGGTGACCGCCAAGGCGACCGGTACGAAGGTCGGCACCATCAACATCGAACAGGCGATCTTCGCCTCCAACGAAGGACGGCGCGATTTCGAGGCGCTCAGCAAGAAATTTGAACCCAAGCAAAACGAACTGAAGGGCTTGAACGACGAAATCGACAGCCTAAAGAAGCAGCTCAGTGCCCAGCAGGACAAGTTGAATGACGACGCGCGCGAAAAGCTGGTGAAGCAGATCGAGACCAAGCAGAAGAGTTTCGAGCGCGCATCGCAGGATGCGCAGGAGGATTTCCAGAACCAGCAGGGCGAGATCGGAAATAAGATCCTCAGCAAGATGGCGCCCCTCATCGTGAAGTATTCCAGCGAAAACGCCTACGGCATTATCCTGGATACCTCCCAACAGTGGCCGCGCGGCCCTGTGCTCTGGAATGGCCCAGCCGTGGACATCACGCAACCGGTCGTGGAAGCCTACAACGCTCAATCCGGCGTGCCGGCCCCCGCTGCGGGGAGCACGGCACCGAAACCCGTGAAGCCGGCAACGCCCAAAGCCGCTGCGCCCGCCAGCACTCCGCCGAAAAAGTAGCGGCACCAGCCGGGGAGTTCCAACTTATCTGCTAAGACCGCGTGCCAACGCGGTCTTTTTTTTGAACGGTGATTAGTATTTGGCGGCCACTAACTATTGTTTTCGCCTTACTTCCCCACTCGGAAACAAATTGCCAGCCGCGGGTGTCTGTACCGGTAGCGGTCACGTTGAGGAGGACGCCATGCTCAATACACCGATGTTCAGCACTCTCGAAAGCACATGGGACCATTCCGCCCGTCGCCGGTGGACAACGCTCGCATCTTTCACCATGCAAGTCTTTGGCCTGAGCTTGCTGATCGCCATCTCGTTGCTCTGGGTTGAGCGCCCACCGCTCGTGCATTGGCTCCAGTTCACTGCGCCTGCACCATTCACACCAACCGTACCCGCGCCCGAACCGCCTGCGCGCCAGCATTTTACGGCCGCTACGGTCAGCAACATGAGGGATGGGAAGCTCATCGCGTATCGAGTCATCCCTCCACACGCTGCGGTAATCGACGATGCGAAGATGGGGCCGATAGCGCCGGACTTGCCCGGCATCGACTTCCGACAGGGCCGCGGACCAAGTGATAGCGTTCCCTATGCCTTGGAAGACATGCCCGTGGTGATCCCGGTGCGCCCAACCCCCGTCAGACCCCTGGTAGTTTCGCACTTGGCGGAGGCCAATCTCATCTTCCGCGTCCAGCCGGTCTACCCGTCACTCGCACGCCTGGCTCGGATCCAGGGCCCGGTCGAACTCCGGGCGATCGTCGGCAAAGCCGGAACGATCGAAAACCTAGTCGTGGTTCGTGGACACCCCATGCTGGTCTCCGCCGCGATTGCGGCTGTCCGGCAATGGCGCTACCGCCCGTACCTGCTCAACGGCGAACCCATCGCAGTGGAGACCGAAATCACGGTGAACTTCGTGTTATCGGGCATTTAATGCCCAGCGCTACGGAAATTCAGATGCGGATACGGCGCCGATAGTGTTGAAAAAGCATACCGTAACATGCCGCGGAAAAGCTAGGGTTTCCTATCGGGGTGTTGTTTTGCGACACCCCGATTTTTTCTGGAACTTCCCTAACCAAAACTTCGTATCTACGTCTGAGTACCTTGACAGACCTCTGTCCAGTCACTGGAGAATCGCCGCCATGCGCAAAATCATCCTGTCTCTGTTCGCCGCCCTACTCGCCTTCACCGCCATTGCTCACGCCGACGATTGGTCGAAGACTTACACCCTGACCGGCAAGCCCGAGTTGCGCGTCGAAGCCCGCGACGCCAGCGTTCGCATCGAGAGCTGGGATCAAAACACAGTCGAGGCCCGCGTAACCACCCGCGGCTGGCACATCGGAGGCGGCGGCCTCGAAATTGTCGAACATCAGCAGGGAAATACGGTTGACATCGAGTTGCGCGAGCCGCACCACATTAATTTCTTGATCTCAATCGATACTCGCAAAACTGAACTCGTAATTCACATGCCTCGCACCGCGAAAATCAACGCCCACACCGCCGACGGCGATGTTGTGGCGAAAAATCTCGCGGGCGAACTGGATTTCACCACCGGCGACGGCCGCCTTGAGCTCGACGATGTCGATGGCACCCTGCGCGCCCACACCAGCGACGGCTCCGTCCGCGTCTCCGGCCGTTTCGACGTTCTCGAATTGCGCACCAGCGACGGCCGCGTTGAGGTCGAGGCCCGCCCCGGCTCTCAAATTCGCGAGCCCTGGGACATTCGCAGCTCCGATGGCAGCGTGACCCTCAGAATCCCCGCGAATCTTGCCGCCGACGTTGAACTCCACACCAGCGACGGCAGCATCACCACCAACATTCCCATCGCCGTCGAAGGCAGTTTCGGCCGTCACGACATTCATGGCAAATTGAACGGCGGTGGCAACCGCTTGACCGTTCACACCAGCGACGGCTCCGTGACGCTGGATAAATTTTGAACGAAGCGATAATCTCAGAGAGCGTTTTCGCGCCTTAAAACTTATATGAACTGGAAAATCTCCGCTCTGATTCTGGCGGCCTTCCTCGCCGCTGTGCCCGCTTTTGCCCAACATTCTTCCTCCAACTCGACTTCCTCCCAACCCGTGCTCGATGTTTCCGCCATGGACAAGACCGTCGACCCCTGCGTCGACTTCTACACCTACTCCTGCGGTGGTTGGATCAAGAAGAATCCGATTCCCCCCGACCAATCGAGATGGGGTACTTCGGAAAAGCTCGAGGATGACAACCGCGCCGAGTTGCGCGCGATCCTGGAAGAAACCGCATCACCCAGCGCCGCGCGCGACGCCGTCACCCAGAAGATTGGCGATTCCTACGCCTCCTGCATGGATGAGGCCGCCATTGACAAGCTCGGGGCCACGCCTCTTCTGCCCGAACTGGCGCGCATCTCCAGTCTGAAATCGAAGCACGATCTGGCCGAATATGTCGCGACCGCGCAGTTCCCGCCTGCGCTCGACGACGGGGGAATGCTGTTCGCTTTCCGCTCGAATCAGGACTTCAAAGACTCCACCCAGGTCATCGCCGAGGCCGATCAGGGCGGACTCGGCCTGCCCGATCGCGATTACTATTTGAAGGACGACCCGAAGTCCGAAGAGCTGCGCAAGGCCTACGTGGCGCACGTCGCCAAAATGCTCGAGTTGGTTGGAGACTCGCCCGCCGACGCCGCCGCCGAAGCCGCCACCGTCATGCGCGTCG
>JBEKQG010000090.1:0-13468 GCA_049519955.1 Terriglobales bacterium | reverse complement strand
TGTTGCCGGCGATGCAACTCCCATCCGGCGCGATCGAACCGCACACAGCCAGTTGCTGTCCCGGATTGAAGCCAATGCCATTCAGAGTGGCCACGCCGCCCGCCAGACTCAGTCGCGCCGGCGTGACCGTATCCGAATAAAGGAGGCTGGCTTGATAGAAGTAGTCCGGGCGACCGTCGCCGCGGAAGTCGGCCACCCCCACCCGGAACGTATCGCTCACGGTGAACTGCGCGTCCAGGCGGCTCATTCCAAAAGTCGTCGAGTTGAACGCCGAGGGCGTGGACGCAGGCGCGGGATCTCCGCTCTCGTCGCTCAATTGCCAGATCCCAATCACCGGCAACAATTTGCTTTCGGTGGGCTGGCCGCTTTCGTCGAGTGCGGTAACCGCGACCGAGGCCGTCCGATTCGCTTGCGCCGTGAACTGGAAGAAATCTGTGCTGCCGTAACCCGAGATCCACGATCCCCATGCGCCGCCCTGCGGCAGCTTCGCAGGATTCGCGTAAGTCGATCCGCTGCCCGGATGCGCCTGCGCGACTTCATCCTGCAACATGAGGATGTCCTGCTCCGTATTCGATCCATTCGATACCGTCACGATAACCGGAGCGAACGAGCCCGATGGCGTGACCTCGGTGGGAGCGTACGGTCCGACGCCCAGGGACCAGTTCGGGTCCAGCGCCTCCACGCTCAACTGGTACTGGGCCGTGGTTTGCAGGGCCGGAATCGGCAATTGGCCGAGATCGTAAAAACCTTCGAGCGTAGCATTGCCGGATCCCCATCGGTCATAGCGAAGGCCGTTTCCGTCCACATACCCATCGATGATGTTGCCTGCGTTGCCGCAAAACAGGAATCCGGAAACGGAAGTGGCAACGTACTGCCGCGAGGCCTGGCCCGAGACCATCAACCGGGCCACCACGTTGACGCCCTGCATCGGCTGCGCCTCATTTCCAGATGCATCGGTGAAATACACGTTGCCGTAAATTCTGCCCGCCGTTTGCGCGACGCCTGGATAAAGGCGGGTAAGGGAGTCGATGTCATCCATCGCTGGGACACCCGGGTTGGGATAGCAGACCGTGATGGGCACACAGGAAATCGAGTCGGTGAAGTGCATCACCGGAAAGCCCGCAAAATCTGCACTGGTGGGAACCGGCTTTCCCGTCTGCACGTTCACGTTGGCCTGCGACCATCCCAACCCGACCGTTCGCCCCAGCACGCGCACCAAACGGTATTGAACGTCAGGGAGTTGCGCAGTAGTGGCGGCGCAGATTCCGTTGATCACCACCAAGGCGTGCACGATGTTCCCGCTGGTGGAGAAGTTGTCGGATCCGCCATAGACGGCGTTGGTGAAGCAATCCTCCAGGTCTCCCGCGCCTTGGCCCAGCAGCGCGTCGGTGACCGTCCCGTCGTAGTCATAAACAATTCCGAGGGGAGTGGCCGTGGCTGAGGATGTAATGTCCGCGGGAGCGGTAATTACTCCCCCGGTGACCACGATGTTGCCGCCGTTCACGTCTTCGGCAAGATGACCGCCCTGCACTGCGCTGAGGCCAACACCCGCAATGCCGGTCCAGGCGCTGAAAGCACTGGCAACCAGAGCATCGGCCTGCGCCTCGGTCAAGATCGGGCTGAGGGCCGCTGGGTTGGTGAAGTACTGCACGGAGGCGCTTGCCCAGACCAGCGGCTGGCCCTCGACCCCGGCGTTGTAGCCTGAGCCCGCGACAAAGGCCGGGCCTCCGGCGTGGCTCGGAACGGCATTGCAAACGAGAAGAACGGCAACCGCCAAAATTCGCGAGCGCATGATTACTCCTCGCGGGCGCTGCGGATGGCCCGCTCCAGTTGAACGACGCTGACGGTCCCACTACCACTGTTGATTGCTGCACTCGACCGCCGAGACGATGCGATTCGCAAGCCAACGCCTGCGGCAGGCCTCTCTGCATTCTTCGATACGTTCTTCCCAGTCGAGCCGAGGGCAACCTGCCCCAGCGATCCACCGACCGGGCTGGTAAGACCCAGGCGGCTCGGTGGATATAAGAAGAGCAAGATCCTCTGGCCCTTGGTCATCGGTCTTTGGAATTGCATGGCCCACGCACCCGCCCATTCGTGGATCGTGAGAACCTGTCCCGGCTCGACCCCGGCAATCGCCTCGTCCACGCGAAAGCTCAACTCGATTGCCGGAGCCGCGCCCGGACCTACCGGATCGCCCGCCACAGTCTGGACTGGCACAGTCTGGGTCGGGGCGGCGAGCACCGTCCCGGCGAATATCATTCCGGCCCGGCGCGAGAGCTGCTTCCACTGCGGGCCGAGAACACGCTCGGCAATCGCCTGATCCGAGGACTGCGCCGACGCCAAGCTCGACAGGCAGAAGCTCACGAGACAAGCCAGCGCAACCACCAGCACGCGCCTATACACACGCATAACGAATCTCTTTCTGGAGGGAACGGACCGGGAGAGGTCCTGAGAGTGGAAGTAGATTAGCGCGTCATGAATAAAGCCGATGTGCGGACGGTCACTGTGGATTTGTGATGAATCACCCGCTGACGCGCGCGGGCGCTGGGGAAGGAGATCTCTTGCAGAGCGGCAAGCGCAAAGCGATCAAGCCACTATGCGTTCTTGACGCCCTCCTCTTCGGGACGGATAATGATCCCCGTTCAAGTTTGGCCGACTCGTTCTATCTGGCCATCTCCCCTCCGGACAAAATGGGTTGGCGCAATGCGGGCACTCTTGCAGCGTGCCTCACGCGGGAGTTCCCCCAGGAATCGGCTACGTAAATCTAAACGAAGCGAGGGCCCTTAACGACAATGCCATAAGGAGGAGGCTATGCATTCAGCAGCAAGTAAAAGTGGAACGAAAGGCCGTTTGAACATTTCCGCTGTCGCGCCGAAATTCGGCTCGACGGTACTGGCAGCCGCAGCTCTCCGAGGCGCTCTGACACTGGCCGTGCTTTCCGCTGTGCTGCTGATTGCCGCTCGCCCAGCACAGGCCCAGACCGAGAAAGTGCTCTACAACTTCTGCCCGGGCGGGGGCTCGTGCACGGACGGCGCCCATCCGACCTCCCGCCTCACCTTTGACGGCGCTGGCGACCTTTACGGGACGACTATGTTCGGGGGGCTGGGTGCTGGGACCGTATTTGAGCTTTCGCAGAACGGCAGCGGCGGCTGGAACGAGACCGTGCTCCACCGCTTCGTCGGCGGGGACGGAGCGTGGCCATATTACTCTTACGTGATATTCGACAGCTTGGGAAACCTCTACGGAACAGCATACGGGAACGGAACCTGTTGTATCCATACAGCCAGCCTAGGAGCAGACCCAGCGTGCGGCGTTGTATTCGAACTTAGTCCACCATATTGGACGGTAACCGTCCTGCATAGCTTTGAAGGGAAAGGGATGGGTTGTCGCCCGGTAAACGGTCTAATCATGGATCCGGCGGGCAATCTCTACGGCATAACTGAATATTTGCGTCAAAACGGAGGCGCAAGGGGGGCCGTCTTCGAACTGAGCCCGTCCGCTGGCGGCTGGACGGAGCAAGTGATCTACACCGCTTGCACCAGTTACGCCGGGTTGACGATGGATGCTGCTGGAAACATCTTCGGCGTGGGATGTTCGCATGCTTTCGAGCTGTCCCCAAACAGCAGCGGCGGCTGGACCCCGACCATAATCCACACTTTCACGGGCGGCAAGGACGGTGACACTCCAGAGGGCACTCCCGTGCTCGACAGGGCCGGAAACCTCTACGGTACGACAGAGTTTGGCGGCGATAAGAACCTTGGAACGGTCTACAAGCTGAGTCCTGGAAAAAAGTGGTGGAAAGAGAAGATACTCTACTCCTTTAAGAGCGGCGAAAAAGATGGCAACATACCTGCTGCGGGGATTGTGTTCGACGCCGCCGGAAACATCTACGGCACCACGTCAGGGGGTGGTGACTACGGCCTTGGAACCGTTTTCGAGCTGGTCGCCCCAGTTGGCAAGGGCAGCTACAAAGAGAGGATCCTGTGGAGTTTCGGCGGCCCGGACGGAGGTCGCCCGTTTGACAGCCTGATTCTAGACAACGCAGGCAACCTCTATGGCACGGCCTCCCAAGGCGGATCGGGCGGATATGGCGTTGTGTTCGAAGTAACTCCGTAGGATGCTCGTCGGCTTACGCAACTTGGCATCGCAAGGTGCGCGAGATTGGGATCGTGCGTGATGCCGGGGTGACCCGCTCGTCGCCAAGCCTGCGATGAGTGGATCCCGCTGGAAAGGCTACTTCCGATAGCGGCGGTTCGCCTTCTTGGTCGCCTTGCGTTGCCGCTTCATGGCCGTCTTCATTGCTTTCCGCTGTTTCTTGTTTGCCTTCTTCAACATCTTCTGCTGCTTCTTGACCGCCTTCTGGGACCGGCGCGCATTTTGCTGGGGACTGACACGTTGAGCTTGAACCGGCATCGATCCTGCAAAACTCAAGGCGGCCAGCAGCAGAAAAGCGGCAATTCGTTTCATAACGTCTCCGAAGGGAATCTTCTACAGCGATCTTACACCGAACCTGCGCCCGAGCTGACACACCAAGGCGTTACTTCTGTAATCCGACCTTTGACTGCCCCAAGCTTCGCCGTTCTCGA
Organism: Terriglobales bacterium; assembly: GCA_049519955.1. Taxonomy (GTDB): domain Bacteria; phylum Acidobacteriota; class Terriglobia; order Terriglobales; family Acidobacteriaceae; genus Acidiflorens. The sequence goes on along the minus strand of JBEKQG010000090.1, from coordinate 8,882 downwards.
GTCGCGCGACCGCCCGCGGCATCTCGCAGCCGAGCCCAAGCCGATCAGCCAAGCGCAGAGTCAAAAGCGAAAGGCCAAGAACTGAGAGCTGATGGCTGATAGCTGACGGCTAAGCTCCAAGCCGCTTCGCCATGGAACCGTAAATCTCCACCGCTTCCACGAGCTGCGCTTCCTCGACAAACTCTCGCTCCGTGTGCGCCACGTGAATCGAGCCGGGGCCCAGCAGCAGCGGCTCACCCCAATTCGTAAGCGCCGGGACATCGGTCGTGAAAGCCGCGACCATCGTCGGCAGCCCCTCCAGCGTGCGCAGCCGCACGAACGAAGTCTCGCGTGTAAAGCGAACCTCGGCGAGCTCGCCAACGGCCTCCTTGATCTCGCGGCGCAGCGCGTCCGTCGGGCCGATCAGGCGATAGAAAAGGTCGGCCTTGGCATAATCGGAAATCACATTCGGCGCCCGCCCGCCCTGAATCGAACCAACGTTCCTCGTGCAGGGGCCAACCTCGGCGTCTTCGGGAAGCTTCATCGCGTGCAGCCGGTGCAGCGCCTCCACCAGCTTGTCGATCGCCGATTCGCCCAGCTCCGGATATGCCGAGTGTGCCATCTTCCCTCGCGCCACCAACTCCACGTGCAGCGCGCCCTTGCTCCCGAGCGCCAGCTTGTTTTCCGTGGGTTCGCCGTTAATCATGAAGCGCGCGCCCATCGCCTGCTCGTTGGCTACCCTCGCGCCAATCGAGTCCCGCTCCTCGCCCACCAAAAACAGCAGCCCGACGAAAACGCCTGCCCCGCGAAGCTTCTCCGCCGCAACGATCTGCGCCGCCATGATCCCTTTCGCGTCGCACGCGCCGCGCCCGTAAATGCGCCCGTCGTTTTCTGAAGAGGGGATGAACGGCGGCACCGTATCCATGTGCGTGGAGAAAAACACTTCCGGACGATCATGTCCCGGCCAAGTAGCCAGCACATTCGCGCGCTCGCCCTCGACCGCCATTTTGCGGGCGTCGAACCCGCGCCGCCGCAACTCGTCGCAAAGAAAATCTCCGACCGCACCTTCATTCGGAGTCGTGGATTCGATGTCTATTAGCCGCCGCGTTAGCGCAAACAGATCCATGCAGGAAAAGAGTACCAGTCGCTGGTCGCTGGTCGCTAGTCGCTGGCTGGCAGATTCTCTGCAATACTAACGACGAACGACTGACGACAGCCTATGCTTCCCGAAAGCTCCAGCGTCCGCTCACTCTTCCTCGCCGGCCCCGCCGGACGCCTTGAAGCTCTCGTCAACACCGGATCGCCCGACGCCACGCACGTTGCCGTCGTTTGCCATCCGCATCCGCTCTATGGCGGAACGCTGCACAATAAGGTCGTCTTCCACGCCATGAAAGCGCTCAACAGCTTCGGATTTCCCGTGCTGCGTTTCAACTTCCGCGGTACCGGACTGAGCGAAGGCGACCACGCCAACGGCATCGGCGAGGTCGAAGACGTGCGCGCCGCCCTCGCCTGGCTGGAACGCGAGTTCACGCTGCCTGTCATCTTCTCCGGCTTTTCCTTCGGCGCTGCCGTCGGCTTGCGCGCCGCGTACTCCGATGACCGCGTAAGCGCCCTCATTGCCCTCGGACTGCCCGCCGTCGCCGGTGCCGTTCCCACCGAAGTTCGCAATGAAGACCGCGTTTACGATTTCGAATTCCTGCGCGCCTGCACCAAACCCAAACTTTTCATCAGCGGATCGCGCGACCAGTTCGGACCTCTGGGCAAACTCGAGGCGCTGATCAACACTTTTGCCGATCCGAAGAAGCTGATCCGCATCGAAGCTGGAGATCATTTCTTCGAAGGCAGACTCAAGGAGATGCGCGTAGCCATCGAGGACTGGGTGAGCGAAGCCGTGTCTGCCCGAACCGCCAGCGGCTAACGAGCGGGGCGAACCGCGAACGACCAACGACCAACGACTTTTCTATAATCGCTCCATGCCCGATCTTTCTCCCGCGTGCGCCCGGCAGTTCCGCCACATGCGCGACGTCGCTCGCAACATATTCACCTCCGCGCTCAAAAACGCCTCCATCGAAGCCGCCTTTGCCCGCAACGTGCACTGCGAACGCCGCGTCCTGCGCATCGGCGACGATCTCCACGACCTCGACGCCTACCATCGCATCTTCGTTGTCTCCATCGGAAAGGCCGCGCACACCATGGCTACCGCGCTCGAAGCGCAAGTGGGTAGCTGTCTCGAAGGCATCGTCGCATCGTCGGTCGAACCGGAGAGCCAGGTCCGCGGCTTCCGCTACTTTCGCGGAGGACATCCCACACCGACCGCCGAGTCTATCCGCGCCGCTGAAGCCATTCTCAAATCGCTCGCGACCCTCGACTCGGCTTCGCTCGTCATCTTTATGATCTCCGGCGGCGGCTCATCCATAGTAGAGAAACCGGTCGTGGTTTTGAATGAGGCCGAAATTTCCCTGCCCGATCTCGCCGCCACTTACCGCGCGCTGGTGCTCTCCGGCGCGCCCATCGCCGAGATCAACGCCATCCGCAAACATCTTTCCGCCGTCAAGGGCGGACGCCTCGCCCAAGCCGCCTATCCCGCGCTGCAGGTTTCGATCCTGGTCTCGGATGTGCCCGACGCGACGCCCGACGCGCTCGCCTCCGGCCCCACCATGCCCGATTCCACTTCCGTCCACGATTGCGAACGCATCGCCGACAAATACGGTCTGATCGATCAATTCCCCCAATCCGTTGCCGGTCTTTTTCTGCATCATGCGCTCGACGAGACGCCCAAATCCGGCAACCCCGCGTTCGTCCGCGCGCGCTGGTGGACCGTGCTCTCGAATCGAGTGGCCATTGATGAAGCCGCCAAAGCCGCAACGCGCGCCGGTTTTGCCGTCGAAGTCGATAACTCGTGCGACGATTGGCCCTACGATAAAGCTGCCGCGTACTTACTCAACCGCCTGCGCGAACTGCGCCGCGCCGCATCGCGCGTGTGTTTGATTTCCGGCGGCGAAGTGACCGTCGCCGTCCGCAACGGTGGCGTCGGTGGACGCAACCAGCAGTTCGCCCTAGCCTGCGCCGAACCAATATCGGGACAAGACATTACCGTCCTCAGCGCCGGCACCGACGGCATGGACGGCAACAGTCCCGCCGCCGGAGCCGTAGTCGACGGCAGCACGCTCGATCGTGCGGGTAGTGTCGAAGGGTGCCCCAGGTCTCGCGATTTTCGAGACCTAGGGCACATCCGCCACGCGCTCTCCAACTTCAATGCCTATCCTCTTTTGGACGTGCTAGGCGATGTCATCGTCACCGGCCCCACCGGCAATAACCTCCGCGATTTGCGAATTCTGCTGGCCTATTAGATCTCTAGTCGCGACCTTTGGCTGATCACTGAAGAGGTGCCCTTAACAAGAGGTCTCAATATTCGGCTATACGTTTCGGTAAGTGGAGCAGATTTCGAGAAACGGATTGGGAATGGTGCGGCTTCAGGCTGCGGCTTTTTCCTGCGCCCCAACCTGATGAGTTTCCTGTTTCCCCCATCCCGCATTATGATAGGCGTATGAATTTTGGCTTTTCCGGCGAGATGATCTTCCTGTTTCTTTTGGTGCTGATCCTCTTCGGCCCCAAGAAAATGCCGGAGATCGCCCGCCAGATTGCCCGCTTCCTCAACGAATTCCGGCGCGCTTCCTACGAATTCCGCTCGCAGATCGAGTCCGAAATCAACTCTCTCGATGGCGGCAGCAGCGGCAACCGACCCCGGCAACAGATCCTGCCGCCCCTCCAGGCCCCGCTCGGATCGCTGGCCAACCGCATCTTCAATCCTCCGTCGGCAGAGAAGCTCGCCGAAAAGCCCGAAGCGGCCAAACCCGCCGCTGCGGAAAATGCCGCCGCCGTAGAGACCGCGCTTGCTCCGTCGCCCGATCCGTATCCCGCTCCGAGGGTTGAAGCTCCGAAGGTTGCGCCCGATGCCTGAAGCGGCCGCATCTTCGCCCATAAACGAATCCGCCGAGAATAAGGATAAGGATCCCATGCCCACCATGGGCTTCCTCGAACATCTCGAGGAACTGCGCAAGCGCATCGTCTATTCCATTATCGCCATCGTCGTCGGCTTCTTTGCCTGCTGGGGATTCGCCGGGAAGATCTACGCCGTGATGCAGCGTCCCATCATGGATGCGCTCGCACGCAACGGACTCGCGGCAAAGCTGGTTTACGTCAATCCCATCGAGCCTTTCAACCTTTATCTGAAGGTCGCGGGCATGGCTGGGTTGTTCTTCGCCTCGCCCGTCGTGCTCTATCAGATTTGGTGCTTCATTTCGCCCGGCCTTTACCGCAAAGAGAAGCGCTACGTCATGCCCTTCATGGCCTCGACCATCGGCCTGTTCCTGGCCGGCGGCTATTTCGGCTACAAAATCGTCCTTCCGCAGGCGCTCGTGTTCCTGATCGGCTACGGCAAGGACTTCCAGCCGATGATCACGCTCACCGAATACAGTTCTCTGTTTTTGACCATCATCGTCGGCCTGGGCGTCGTCTTCGAAATGCCGATCCTGATATTTTTCCTCGCGCTCATGGGCATCGTGAGCGCCGGTTGGATGTGGCACAATATTCGCTACGCCATTCTCGGTATCTTCATCGTCGCCGCCATCATCACGCCCACTCCCGACATCTTGAACATGTGTATCTTCGCCGCGCCCATGGTGGCCTTGTACGTACTAAGCATCGCCATTGCCTGGCTCGTACATCCTAACCAGCGCAGAAAGCGCGCGGAGAAAAAAGGGTCTTAACCACAGGGGACGCAGAGGACCACAGAGGAAAACATGCGAGGAAGGGCGATGAAGCGACCAGCAATCAAGGCTACAGTTACTAAGTCCGTCCCCTGTGCTCCCCCGTGTCCTCTGTGGTCAAGAATTTGCTTTGTGCTGCCGCTGACCATCTCCTTGGCCAGCACCGCAGCCTGTACCAAAGGAACCAACTCCGACGCCAACGCCAGCGCGGCCGCAAAAACCGAAGCTCCCGCTGCGGCGTCAGCTCCGTCCCAATCCGCTTCGCCTCAACCCGCCGCTGCCGACAACTCCCCACTCCCCCACATCGATCCGAAGCGCGCCTTCCAGTACACGCGCGAGGTCACCGCCTTCGGCCCGCGCTATATGGGCAGCGAAAATCACAAGAAACTCGAACGCTACATCCTCGACCACCTGAAAGGCGATCAGGTCGAAGACGACGCCTTTACCGCCGACACGGTAGAAGGGAAGTTTCCCGTCCGCAACATCATCGCCAAATTTCCCGGCACAAAAGACGGCATCATCGTCATCCTCGGCCACTACGACACCGTCTATCCGCTGCGCAAATCCGGCTTCGTCGGCGCCAACGACGGCGGCTCTTCCACCGCCATCCTGCTCGAATATGCCAATCAGTTGCGCGGCGGGGGATCGGGAAAAACACGCGATGGCTACAGCGTCTGGCTCGTCTGGACCGATGGCGAAGAAGCCGTGCGGAAGTGGACCGACACCGACAGCCTCTACGGCGCGCGCCATCTCGCCGAAAAGTGGGAGAAGGACGGCACGCTAAAAAAGATCAAGGCGCTCATGGTCATGGACATGATCGGCGACGCCGACCTCAACATTGACCGCAATACCAACGGCGCTGCCTGGCTGCTCGATCTCATCTACGCCGCTGCCGGGCGTCTGGGCTACCAGTCCCACTTCTATGAGCGCCAAGGGGCCATCGAAGACGATCACATTCCCTTCGTCCAACGCGGAGTCCCCTGCGCCGATGTCATCGACCTCGATTACGGCTACAACAATGTTTTCTGGCATTCGCCGCAAGACACAATGGACAAGCTCAGCCCCAAGAGCCTGGAAATTGTGGGCGATACCACCCTCGAAACGATTCACATGCTGGATCGGCGCTAGAACGGACCGAGCGTTGCTGTATCCCGCCCGTGTGGGAACGCTCGTGTGGGGACGGGCGCCCTCGCCCGTCCAAGCCGAGCGCAGCTCGGCGGTAGCCTGTGGTCACAGCGACTCTGGATTTACTACAGTTGCACAATAGCAAAGCGCTACCCGACCCAACGCACGAAGTGGCGTTACGAGTAGCGCTGCCCGTACCGATCCTAAACTGGCCTCAGAATGCGCGTTCCCCAGCCCGGCTTCAAGTAATTGGTTGGGTGCGGGAGTATCGCGGCTACACTGCGCCCCGCGCCGCACTACCATATCTCTAGCTGAAGTTTCCGGTAACCATCGATCATTTCAAAATCGCGGCGGTTCGACGTGATCAAGCGGGCGCCATGCGAGCGGGCTGTGAGCGCGATGAGCACGTCGAAATGAAGGTCGCGCAACTTGGCCGCTGTGAACCCGCGATCTGCTTGAATCTTTGCGAGTAGCTCGCCCGACTCCAGCCAATCGTTTTCCGTGGGAGTAAGAATCGGATGATTCCTGCTGAGTGCCCTCAAAAATTCCCGATCCTCCGGTTTCGCAACGCCACGGGACAACTCGGCCAGAACCACGGCGGAATTCCGGAGCAGGCCATGTAAGGTTTCAATCCGCCGCCGGTAACAACCGGTGCGCAAGTCGCCGACGAGGACCGAGGTGTCAAAGACGATCAGGTCACTCATCGAGATTGGCGAACGAGAGCTTGCCTTCGTTCTTCTTCATCAAGGCTTTGAATCGCTTGAGCGCGACAAGTTCGCGGAGCGCGACGTGTACGGCCTCAGTGCGGGACTTTACGCCGAGGAGCTTCTTCGCCTCGTCGGCCAATTTGGTGTCCAAGCGGATCGACGTCATGGTCGTGGCCATGAGATTCCCCTCGATTCCAACGTATATACAGGATAGATTATTTGTATATATGCGTCAAGCGGGACTTGAGCGGCGTCCCTGGTTGCTATCGGTGGGGGGTACCCCCCTCCCCCCCTACCCATCGGTCCATTGGAATCAATATGTTAGCGATAATTTTCCGCCAAAGTCTTCAAATTAATAGACTTACAGGTAACGTCTTGAGCGAGTATGAGTTAGCAGCCAAGAAACGGGTGAACAGGCGACTCTCTCTCGTAAAGTACTCATTTCAGATACTTTACATGCAAAGTATTCACAATAAACGGTTTACTAGTAGCTAGCTCGCACTGCTCGGGCGCATGACCTCACCGGGGTCGTGCGGGGAAAAATGTCAAAGATCGCTTTGGTGCGCCGCCTCCTAAGAGGCGGAAAACTGACAAAAAACTTGTTTGCTGTATTTCTATTTTAGCAGACGGAGTCAAGCTCTAAATCGGTGTGGGCTATGTGCGCCGCTGGGCAGATGAGCTGTCGGCGAGCCCAGGTTAGCGCCCAAAGGACGGGCGCAAACCCTTCGACGAGCTCAGGGCAAGCTCTGGGGCACCCGGTTAGAGTTTTTCGCCCAAAGCTATCTGGCTGGCGAGAAGAAATGTCTTGGGATACTCGCCTTCGCCGCACAGTTTGAAGGAGCCGAAATCCTTGTACCACGGTCCTGTGGGTACGCTCGGTCTTGTCTCCAGCCAAATCCGAAGTCGATTGAGATCGTCGAGATTGATGTTGCGGTCGCGCATTCGCTCGATCAGATGGCCGCGAATGGCGGCGGGAATTCGCGGCCAGATTTCAATCTGCGGCATTATTCACCGAAAACCAGACGGCCCAAATCGTCGCCCAGTCGCTTCGCCTGTTCGGGATCGCTCGTGGCGCGAAAACGTTCGGCGAGGTCGAAGAACGCCTTCTCTTTCTGTTTCCGCGCCTCGATGCCCAGCTCAATGAGTTCCACCAGGACACGGTTGTCGCTCAAGCGCTGGCTCTTGGCCATACGATCTACTTGTTTAGCGATTGGAGCGGGGAGCGACACGCTCCGTCGGACGTGCTTGGTTGCGGGCATGGCATCATTATACACCAGTCTGGTGCATTGTTATTTCAAGGCGAGCCCAGGTTAGCGCCCAAAGGACGGGCGCGAACCTGGGGCACCCGGCAGACGGAGTCAAGCTCCAGATCGGCGTGGGCTATGCCGGCATCCCAGGACTCGAAAACCGAGACCCTTCGGCAAGCTCAGGGCAGGCGTGGGGCACACGGTACCTTATATGGTACACTCATTTTCGATCACGGTTGCAGACATATGACCAAGAAGAATCTGGGATCGAGCATTGACGACTTCTTGAAGAAGGAAAGCATCTTTGAGGAAGCGCAGGCGCAAGCTATCAAGGAGGTCGTGGCTTGGCAACTGGCAAAGGCCATGAAGAAGAAAAAGATTTCCAAGGCGCGCATGGCTGTGCTGCTGAAGACGAGCCGCTCCCAGGTCGATCGCATTCTCGATCCGAAACGCGACATAACTCTGTCGAGTTTGCAGCGGGCTGCGGCGTTGGTCGGCCAGCGCGTCATGATTGAGTTGGTTTAGCGCACCTGCCCCTGCGGATTGCCAGCGTGGTATTCTTTTCGGAAGGTGAGCGATGAGGAACGCCAAACAAGATGTTGAGTCGCTATTGAACAGGCTGCCGGACACCGTCTCGGTTGAAGACATCCAGTACCACCTCTACGTTCTCGACAAAGTGCGCCGCGGACTGGAAGATGCCCGCGTCAACGGTACTCTCACGCAGGAGGAAGTGGAGAGTCGCTTCAGCAACTGGCTCACCGAATAGTCTGGTCGAGACGACCCGACCCTTCTTTACTTGCCACAGGGAAATTCTTGGCCAAGCATCAACTGAAAGGCCGTCGAGGCGAGCGTATACTTCGGGTTCTTGTCCACGAAGGCAATGAACTTCTGGATAAGGGTCGTCGTTGAGATGCTGTCCGGGACACAGACTTTGAACCACTTCACGTTGTCCGCCATTGCCAACGAAACATCGGCTGCACCTTGTACGTACCCGATGCATTCGCCCAGAAAGAGCGTGTTCTCGAACGTTTTCTCGGCGTGTCCCTGAGCTACAT
>JBEKQG010000089.1:0-13620 GCA_049519955.1 Terriglobales bacterium | reverse complement strand
ATCCCGCTTTCCAAGCTGGACACGCACCCGATGGTAGGTTTGCATGTCCCCACGATGCGTCCCATTTCGTCATTCCACGAGTGCCTTAATAGGTACATCTTTATGTGGTCGAAGACCTAGCGTCAGCGAGGTTCATTTCCCATGCCGAGATGTGAGGAGCAAACCAACAAGTTTGACGGCCAGGTCTATGTAGCTTCAATAATCCCGACCAAGAATCGGTTACAGATCCCGATCAAGATCGGCGATATCCCTATCGAGCCTCTATGCTTCGACTATCTGATTTTCCAGGCGGCGGTCTACCCGAAGCAGAGGATTCATTCATGGAGACTAGCCGTTACTCTCCCAACACTGGTAATCAACCTTGATTGCTTGCCCGACCGAATCTCCGAGAACGAGTTTGCGGAATTCGTGAGCGAACTGCTAATGAGCGAGCGTATCAGCGACACCTATTCAGAGGGTGCCTACCAAGAAATTTACAGAAGTTATGGATTCGAGTCGGTCCGATACGACATACGTCCGTTTCTCCGGTTCAAGAAGGTCAAAAACATTATCATTTTTCAGACTCCCGAGAGTCGCGCTGCAAAAACTAAGGGGGGGATTCTCAATGACGGCCAAGCCCAACGAGATTGATCCAGGCGCACGGATTCATGACGGCGAAGAGCCCGTCTTGGACGTATCGGACTACGGTACGCTCTCCGTCCCACCCTCCGACGTAGCAAGCACGATCCTTTCCGCGATGACTCCGGAAGAAAAAACCAATTTCGATAATCTGCTGGGACTTTTGCAGGCATGGAGCGAATCCGCCAGCGGAACACCGGGACTCTTGCTTCATCCACAAGCCCCGCGCTTCCTTATGGGGAGCCGCTTTAGCGAAGATGGCTGACCACTTTCGTGAGACAGGTCAAAACGATAGGGCATTATTCTTTGTGGGGGCGGCGTGGGACATCTCGAGGCATCCTATATTTGCCTTCAACGCAGCTATGCTGTCGTTCAACGCCGGAGATATTATGCGGGCGAAGAGTCTTCTCCAAGATTATCTTGCCGCGTATCAAGGCGTGCTGAAGAGCCCGGCCCTGATGCTGGCATATCCTGAGATATCCTCAGAGGATCTCGAAGCCTTAGCCGTATCGGCTCGCTCCCGACTCGCCGGAATTGAAGGGCACACCTGAAATAAGCCGTTACCGTTAAGGTATAGGGGTCCTTCGCTTCGCTCAGGATGACAAATCAAATTTAGGATGACTAACTAATTCTGTCTCGCAGACTTATCGGGTGTGTCGCTACCCCAGCACCGCCTCTTGCTTCAAGTCCGCGGTTACTGGGACAGCGTCCGCGGCGGCCCGTACCTGTCGCGCGCGCTCGTAAATCTTGCCGTACTCGCGCGCCGACGCTCCCCAGGAAAAATCGCGCCCCATCCCGTTGCGCATCAGCGTCTGCCACGACGATGGATCCTGATAAGCCCGCAGCGCTTGCTTGATGGTCGCAAGCAGCGCCTCGCCCGTGTATTCGGTGAACTTGAACCCCGTGCCCTTGCCTGTCCGTGCGTCCCACGGCTCGATGGTGTCGTCAAGGCCGCCCGTTGCGCGCACCACCGGAACGGTGCCGTACTTCAAACTGTAAATCTGGTTCAGTCCACAAGGCTCGTAGCGCGATGGCATCAGGAACATGTCCGCGCCCGCTTCGATTTTGTGCGCGATGGCGTTGTCGTAGGCGACCTTGACCGCGATCTTGTTGGGGAACTGCTTGTTGAGCCGCTGGAACATTTCTTCGTACGGCTTGTCGCCGGCGCCGAGCGCGACCACAATCATCTCCTCGCGCGCCAGCCGGTCCATGATCTGTGAAATCAGGTCGAAGCCTTTCTGCGCGGCAAAGCGCGACACGATGCCGATCACCGGCACATTGGCGCCGGCGTTCGCGATGCCGAAGGCGTTCAGCAAGTCTTGCTTGCATTGCCGCTTGCCGCTCAAGTCCTGCGGCGAAAACTTCGCGACGGCGAATTTGTCGGTCAGCGGACTCCACTCGTCGTAGTCCACGCCGTTCAAAATGCCGGTCACGGTGGCCGCGCGAGCGCGCAACACGCCTTCCAGGCCAAATCCGTATTCGGTGGTCTGGATCTCCTGGCTGTATTTCTTGCTGACCGTGGTGACAAAATCGGAGTGCACGAGCGCGCCCTTCAGAAAATTCACCTGCCCGAAAAATTCCATCTTCGAGATTGCCAGCAGCTCCCAGGGCAGCATCAGCAGCGGCAAAGTATCGGGCGGGAACAAGCCCTGGTATCCCATGTTGTGGATGGTGAACACGGTGGCGACATCGCGAAACGCGGGGTCCTCGGCGTAGAGCGTGCGCAGCATTACCGGGACGAGCGCCGACTGCCAGTCGTGGCAGTGGAAAACGTGCGGCACGCCCAGCACCTTGGAGGCTTCGAGCACGGCCCGCGAGAACATGGCGAAGCGCTCGGCATTGTCGGGATAGTCGCCGGCCGCGGTTCCGTAAAGCGCGGCCCGGTCGAAGTACGGCGGATAATCCACAAAATAAAATCGCACCCCGGCGTTTGATCCCGCGGTCACCACCGAGCAGAAACGATACTTGTCGTCAAAAGGGATGGTGACGCTGCGCACCACCGTTTGCGGATCGGTGAGTTTGGTTTGGCGATAGCGTGGGAGGTAAACGCTGACTTGATGTCCCAGGCTGGCGAGTGCGCGCGGCAAGGCGCCGACCACGTCGGCGAGCCCGCCGGTCTTGGAAAAGGGAACGCACTCGGATGCTGCGAAAGCGATATGCATTGTGAAGGAGCCTCCTGAACCAGAACTCGATATGCCTCGCCCACGGTATGATTGCCTGACAGCAGAGCCGTGGCTGACCGTGTCTCTAAGGAAATTTTTGGAAGATCACAGTCAGTCTAAATGCCGGAGAGAAAGAGGGTCAATGTGACCAAGGGCACTAGCGCACACGCGAGCCCACGCAAGCCCAAGCTAGGACAGCACTTCCTGGCGAGCGACGCGGCAGCGCTGCGTATTGTGGAGGCGCTCGGCGATGTTTCCCAGGCCACGGTGCTGGAAATCGGCCCCGGACGGGGCGCGCTCACCGATTTGCTGGCACGGAAGGCGCGGCGGCTGATTGCTGTGGAATTGGACCGCGTCATGTCGGCGCAGCTCCGCATGAAATTCAACATGCAACCCAATGTTGAAATCATCGAAGGCGACATCCTGAAGATCGAGTTGGACACGGTCTTTGGCGCGAAGCCGGGCAGCCTGCGCACGGGACTGAACTTCGCGCCCGAACCGGCCCGCGTCGTCGGCAATCTGCCGTACTACATTACCTCCGACATTCTGCTGCGGCTGCTGGAGTACAACCGTTACTTTTCGACGATTGTCCTTATGGTGCAGAAAGAAGTGGCCGACCGCCTGGCGGCATCCGCGGGGAGCCGCGACTATGGCTTGCTTTCGGCGACGGCGCAGCTCTACGGGCGGATCGAGCGACTCTTCACGCTGCCGCCGGGAGCGTTTTCGCCGCCTCCCAAGGTGCATTCGAGCGTGGTGCGCATTACGATCAAGCCCCGGCTGGAGTCGCTTCGCGTCTCCGAGGCGGAATTCATCGCGTTCCTGAAACTTTGCTTTGGGCAGAAACGCAAGACCCTCTGGAATAATCTGAAGACGCGCTACGATGAAAAAGCGCTGCGCGCGGCGATGGAGAAGAGCGGTGTGAAACCCGCGATCCGCGCCGAAGCGCTGCCGCTCGAACGGACCGCCGCTTTGTTCCGCGCGCTGGGCGACGGAGGTTCATAATTGTAATGGGCCGAATTTTGCTCGCGGAATCTCCGCGGGCAATTGCCCAGGCCCGACGAACCGTGTCTCCGCTAGGAGGCCAACCATGACTTCCGCCATACGAACTGCCGCCGTCGCCGGCAGGTTTTATCCGGGCCGCGCCGGAGAATTGCTCCGCGAAATTCACGAATACACTTCTGCGGGTCAAGCTCCGGACAAGTCCGGCCGCATCGCCGCCATTGGATGCGTCGCTCCCCATGCCGGATACCACTACTCCGGCGCGGTCGCGGGCGCTTTGTATGCGCAGCTCGAAATTCCCACGCGCTGCGTTGTCCTCTGCCCCAACCACACCGGCATGGGGCGCCCGCTTGCGGTTATGGCCAACACAACCTGGCAGACACCGCTGGGCAAGGTAGCTGCGGACCCGGATTTGGCTGTTCGCTTGCTGCGCCGCTTTCCCGCGCTCGAAGAGGACAGCGCCGCGCACCGCGACGAACACGCCATCGAGGTCCAGCTTCCTTTCCTGCAGGTGCGGCAGCCGGAATTGAAGATCGTTCCCATCGTCATCGGCACCAGCGACTTCGATGTACTGCGCGGATTGGGCGAGGCGCTGGCGGATGTGATTGCCGACCTTCGAGGAAAAGACCGGGAAAAGGGCCAATCAGAGGACCGCGAAGGGAAAGTCCTGATCGTCGCCTCCAGCGATATGAACCACTACGAGTCTGACGCCGTCACTCGCCTCAAAGACCACAAAGCCATCGAACGCGTGATGGCCCTGGATGCGCGCGGTCTTTGGGAGGTGGTGACCAATGAACACATCACCATGTGCGGGATCGGCCCGGCGATTGTCATGCTCACGGCGGCAAAGCTCCTGGGAGCGACTTCGGCCACGCTGATTAAATACGCAACCTCGGGCGATGTCTCCGGCGATTACGGGGCGGTCGTGGGTTACGCGGGCATGATGGTGGAGTAGAGGCCCCCTTGTGTCTCGATATTGTGTTTAGATAATGCTCTGATGAAATACTGCCGGTTCCAAATCGATCGCTCCGCTCACTACGGATTGGTCGAGTCTGTCGCGGGCCGCGACGAAATCACTCGCCTGCTCCTCCAGGCTCCGCAAAATAGCGATGGCGACGTGGAAGGCCTTCCCAGCCGGCGCATGGATCCCATTCCGCTCGCGCAGGCATCTCTGCTGCCGCCGGTGCGCCCTTTGAAGATCGTCTGTGTCGGGCGCAACTATCGCGAGCACGCCGCCGAACTCGGCCACGACGTTCCGCGGGAGCCGCTCTTATTTCTTAAGCCGCCTTCTTCGCTGCTGCCGCCGGGCGGAACGATTCTGCGGCCCAAAGTTTCCGGGCGCACCGACTACGAGGGCGAACTCGGAGTCGTGATTGCGCGCCGCTGCCACCGGCTCACCGAGGACGACGCTGTAAGCCCCTACATCCTTGGCTATACCTGCGTCAACGATTTCACCGCCCGCGACCTGCAAACTAAGGACGGCCAGTGGACGCGCGCCAAAGGCTTCGATACCTTCTGCCCGGTCGGGCCCGTGGTCGCCGACGGCCTCGATCCCTGGATCGGCGTCCAAGTCGAAACCCGCGTCAATGGCGAAGTGCGGCAGTCCGGCAACACGCGGGATTTTATTTTTCCGCTCGACGCCGTCATCCGCTACATTTCGCAAGTCATGACTCTCGAACCCGGCGACCTGATCGCCACCGGCACGCCCAAGGGTGTGGGACCCGCAGTTGCCGGAGATGTCATCGAAGTTTCCATCGAAGGCATCGGCCAGTTGCGCAATTCCGTCGCCGACCGGGCATAGCTGTCAGTTCTCAGAGAAGGCAGCTTTTGCTTTCGCCGCTGCTGCCTACTAGCTAACCAGTACACGCCTTTGGACGCTCCAGACCTTCCTACGTTACCTGCGATTTTCCCCCAGGAATCATGCTGTCCGATCCGTGCATCTAACCGTCTATAATGGACTACCAGTATCTCGGGGCAGCCCGATCACTCGATCGAAAGGCTACGACTCAGGCTCAAGGACTTTAAAGAGCGAAGATCAAAATTATGTCAACGAAGTTGAAGGTCACCATCATTGCCAGTTCGCTGGCCATTCTGCTGTTCACCCTCGTGGGCGGTTTTGTCCATGTGCGCGCATCTGCGAATGAGGGCGCCTATCGCCAGTTGTCGGTGTACAGCGAGGTGCTGTCGAAAATACGCCTGGAATACGTGGAAGAGCCCAATATCGCCGGCGTCACCGACGGCGCTCTGCACGGCCTGCTGGAGTCGCTGGACGCGAATTCCAGCTACTTGTCGGCGGACGAGTACAAGCGCTACAAGCAGGCGATGAAGAGCGACAGCAAGGCGGACATCGGCGCCGCGATCTCGAAACGCTCCGGATACGCTGCCGTCGTCGCGGTGGTTCCCGGAGGCCCGGCGGAAAAGGCCGGTATCGAGAACTACGATTTCATCGAGTCCATCGAGGGCAAGAGCACGCACGAGATGTCGCTGGCTGAGATTCGCAGCCTGCTGTCGGGGGCGGTCGGATCGACGATCAACCTGGCAGTAGTCCGGCCACGGAAAGCCGAACCGCAGAAAATGGCGATTACGCGCGAGCTGATCGTCATCCCGCCAGCCAGCGAAAAAATGCTCGCGGACAGCGTCGGTTACATTAAGGTGGACGCATTGCCCGAGGCCAAGGCGCAGGAGATCGCCGGCAAGATTCGCGACCTGCAAAAGCAGGGAGCCAAGAAGCTCGTGCTCGATCTGCGCAACTGCGCCAGTGGCGCCGAGTCCGAGGGCGTCGCCACCGCCAATCTTTTCCTCGATTATGGCACGATCACCTATTTGCAGGGTCAGAAGTATCCGCGGCAGGCTTTCAACGCCGATCCCGACAAGAGCATGACCAAGCTTCCCGTGGCGGTGCTGGTGAATCGCGGCACCGCGGGCCCGGCGGAAATTGTGGCCGCCGCGATCCTTGAAAACGCTCGCGGCGACGTGGTCGGAGATAAGACGTTTGGCGACGGCTCGGTGCAAAAACTTATCGAGATGCCCGACAACTCCGCCCTGATTCTATCGGTCGCCAAATATTACTCGCCGGGCGGAAAAGCGATTCAGGATGTGTCGGTCACGCCGAACGTGCTGGTCGCCGACGCTGCGGAAGACTACAGCGAATTGCCCGACGAAGAGCAGCCGCTGGCTCCCGGGGAAAAGAAAGATGCGAAACCCAAGAGCCAGCAGGACGACCAGCTCAACAAGGCGTTGGAAGTGTTGAAGAACCGGGATGTGAAGAGTTAGAGGTTTCACGATTTTGGGTTTCAAGGATTACGATCGCTCGCTTTGGCGGGCGATTCTTTTTGTTGTCCAGAAGACTTAAGCGGCAAACGCCCACGCTTCCGTGGACCTAGAAACTTTGCAACCTTGAAACCTACCCTTTGCTTTACCATTGAAACGTTGACACCTTGAAACTCTGAAACCTGCCCTTGCTGACTATAAAAATTGGCGGACGAAAGTTGGTCGGACGCGTCCTGTTCGGATTGCTTGTCCTACTCTCCGCCGTGGTAGGCGCGGCCTCCGGGCTGCTGCTGGTCTACTCGACGGATTTGCCCCAGGTCGAGGAACTCGAACGCTACCGCCCCATCTCCGTCACCGAACTCTATGACACACAGGGAAGAGTCATCGGGACGTTCGCACTGCAGCGCCGCGTTATTGCCGCGTATGACGATTATCCGGAAGTTCTCCGCAACGCGCTGATCTCGATTGAAGACAAGGATTTCTACCGGCACTCCGGCATCAACGTCTGGCGCATCGTGGGCGCGGCCTATCGCGATATCGAATCCGGCGGAAGAGTGCAGGGAGCGTCCACGCTCACCATGCAGCTCGCCCGCAATCTGTTTCTCTCTCCCGACCGCTCGTTTTATCGCAAGGTGCAGGAGGCGCTGCTCGCCATCCAGATCGAACGCCGGTTCACCAAGCCGCAGATCTTCACGCTCTACGCCAACCAGATATTTCTCGGCCACGGCGCTTACGGCTATGAGGCCGCGTCGGAATACTATTTCAGCAAACCGGCGAAAAAATTGACCCTGGAAGAAGCCGCACTGCTGGCGGGATTGCCCAAGGCGCCGCAATATTATTCTCCTATCAACCATCCGGAGCGCGCGCTCAAGCGGCGCAACCTGGTGCTCAATGCCATGCTTGAGGACGGCAAGATCACCGCGGCTCAGGCTACCGATGCCAAGAGCAAGCCGATCGTGCTCGACTTGCAGAAAGATCCGAATTCGCTGGCTCCGCACTATGTGGAAGAGATCCGGCGCTACCTCGAAGCGAAGTATGGCAGCGACCAGGTTCACGAAGGCGGGCTGCGGGTTTACACATCGCTCGACATGGATCTGCAGAAGTCGGCGCGGCAGGCGCTGCTCGACGGCCTCGCCGCTTACGAGCGCCGGCATGGTTGGCGCGGCAAACTCGTAAACGTAATTGCCCAGGGTGAAAAGCTCGACAAATACGAAGATCCGGATTGGGATGACGAAGCCGAAGCCGGCGGATACATGCATGCCCTGGTCACGCAAGTCTCAGCGGGCGCGGCTGAAGTCCGCTTCGGGCAGCACAAAGCCACGCTCTCGCCGGCCGATGTGGCTTGGACGAAGCTGAAGCTCAAGCTTCCCGACATTCTCCAGGTTGGCGACGTCGTCTACATCAAAGTGCTCGCGCTGGATGCCGGCGGAAAAGCGCGCGTCAGCTTGGAGCAGGATTCGGGCGCCGAAGGGGCGCTCGTCGCCATCGACAACGCGACCGGAGAGATCAAGGCGATGGTGGGCGGCCGCGACTTCAATCTTTCCAAGTTCAATCGCGCCACGCAAGCTCTGCGCCAGGTTGGGTCGTCGTTCAAGCCGTACGTCTATACCGCCGTAATCGACCAGGGCGCGAGCCCCGACGACACGATCCTGGACGCGCCGGTAACTTTTCAAACTGCCTCCGGCCCTTATACGCCGCACAATTACGACGCCAAATTTGAGGGCACGATCACGCTGCGGCGCGCGCTCGCGCAGTCCAGAAACATTCCCGCGCTCAAGCTGGCCGACCGCGTCGGCATCAGGACGGTGATCGAGTACGCGCGCCGCTTCGGCGTTACCTCGAACATTCCCGCCTATCTTCCCGTGGCGCTGGGCTCGGCCGAAATCACGCCGCTGGAGCAGACTTCGGCCTTCAGCGTGTTTCCGAACGACGGCGTGCGCGTCGCTCCGCGCTACATCATCCGGGTCACCGACTACGACGGGCGCGTTCTGGAAGAAGATTTCTCCGACATCAAGGACGCGGTCAGTTCGCGCACCGCGCGCGTCATGACTTCGATGCTGCGCGAGGTGGTGCTGCATGGCACAGCGGTCGCCGCCGCCAAAATGCCTTATCCGCTGGCCGGCAAGACGGGGACGACCAACGATTTCACCGACGCCTGGTTCGTGGGCTTTTCTCCGTCGCTCACCTGCGGCGTCTGGATTGGCTACGACGAGAAAAAATCCCTCGGCGAGAAAGAGACCGGAGCCCGCGCCGCGCTGCCCATCTGGATGCAGTTCATGAACGTCGCGCTGGCCGGCAAGGAGCCCGGCGAATTTCAGCCTGCACCGGAGCCGGCGAACACCTCCGTCGCGCAGAAGAAAGTCGATACCCCCGATGTAGCGCCCGGCGACGGGGAGTTGCATTAGTTATACGTGGCAATTCATACAATTGATTTTTCGTTACCGGACAAGCTTCCGCAGCAGCCGGCCAACGCGCACGATTCGATATAGAGGAAAAAGCGCTTCCGGCAACCGCAGCGCCGCAATATCTCCAACGCCTGGCGTCCAAAACAGCCGCCACAGATATCGCCAGCGATCGCCGCGCCGCTCGCGCAGTTTCAGGATGAGCCGGAAGTATTCGGTGGATTCGAAATCGTAAGCCGCGCCGCGAGCGAGACGAGCGGCGAATTCCGCGCCCAGAGCGGGCACTCGACGATCAGCCGCAATCATTTCTTCCGCAGTTTTCGGAAGCTCCGCATGAAGCACGTTTCTTACCAGCCAGAAGCTAACGCCGAGAATACGAGCGATTCCCAAGGCGCGCGCCTGAGAGAATACCCGCGCGTAGTCGATGGTCTGGGTTTGCGATTGAAACCGCAAAGTCTCTGCGATGTCCGCAATCCAGATGAGCCGCGTCCAAAGATGCTTGGCCGCGTGGAGGCAGAGCGCCAGCAACGAACCTTCCGGAGACAGGCACGGCACTTCACACTCGCCGGCAACGATGCGGCCAGCCCGCGCCAGCAGGTCTTCCACCCGCAAATCGACCGAATAAAAACGCGGCAACAACGCCCACTGTAGTTCGACCAGATGCTTTCCGGCGGCGCCGTCAAACGAGCGCTCGTAGCCTGCGCGCAGCCAGAATCTCTCGATGGCTGGCGTGAGGTCCGTCGAAGGACAATATCCGATTTCGGCCAGGGCCTGCTTGGCTCGCTCGAAGTCCGTGGGAGAAATCAGGAAGTCGAGATCGGAAAAACTTCGCAGGCCGAGATCGCCGTAAACCGATTGCGCCAGCGTCGGCCCTTTGTAGGGGACCGCCCGCAACTGCCGGCGCTCGAAGTGCTGCATGATGTGCGTCAGTTCCCCGGCGAACCACAAGCTGCGCCGCAGGTTCGCTTCGTACGCGGAGCGCAACGAGGTTTCGATTTCCGGCGGAAGTGCGCGCGCATGTTCAATAAGGTTGCGGGCGGCGAGTGGAAGAATTCCATGATGCTCCGCCAGGCGAAAAAAATCGCTCCAGTCGAGAGTCGAGAGATCCCAATCCACAATGCGCTCGATCCGCTGCGGAGTCAGCTCAGCTCCAGCCAAGGCGCACAGGAGATCGAATTCGTCCGTTCTCTGCGGCGCGGCGCTCGATGCGGTGGACGAAGTCAAGAATTCGGTCATGCGGATTCCGGCGAATAGACAAGCAGCCGTCAGGCAATATTAATAAGCAACGCGAATCGCCACTATAATACAGAGTCTTCGGTGCGCTCCCGAAATTTCGTTCGTAGTTTCAGCGTTCGCACTTAGCAGTTTCACTTTCATGGACCAAGTCGTCTTCGAATCCGTTCGCAAGATTTTTCGCCATCGTCCCGCTCTGTTCAATTGGCTGGGACGGGAGCGGGGCGGCGAGACGATTGCCTTGGAAGGCGTTTCTTTTTCGGCGGCGCGCGCGGAGGTGCTGGTGCTGCTTGGCCCGAACGGCAGCGGGAAAACCACGGCGCTCAAGCTGATCTCGACCATGCTTCTGCCCGATGCGGGATCGGTGCGCGTGGGCGGCTTCGATGCGCGGCGCAATGCCGGTGAAGTGCGGCGGCAAGTTGGTATCGCCATCGCGGCGGAGCGCTCGTTCTTCCCGCGTCTTTCGGCGCGCGAGAACCTCGATTTCTTCGCCAGCCTCGACGAAGTCCCGCGCACCGAACGGGCGCAGAGGATCAAAGAGGTTCTCCGCGATACCGGCCTCGAAGAGCAAGCCGACACGCTGGTCATGAAGTTTTCCAGCGGCATGTATCAGCGGCTGGGGATAGCGCGCGCGCTGGTCAAGCGGCCCTGCGTGCTGTTGCTCGACGAACCGACGCGCAGCCTGGACGCCGCGACCACCGCGCATTTCTGGGCCACCATCCGCGGCTTGGCGCGGCAAGAGACGACGGTGCTGCTTGCCACCCACAATTTCGCGGAAGCGGCCGCGGTTGCAGATCGCCTGCTGCTGCTCGATCGCGGCGAATTGCTCGCCGATCGCTCGTTGGCCGGCGGCGAAAGCGCGGAGGCGCTGCGCTCTTTCTATTTTCGGACGACGGGCGAGATCGATGAGAAAGATTTGTAATTTGTATCGTGTTTTGAGATTTATCGCTCACAAAAGACGCTGTTCGTCGTTCGCGATTCGCTTGAACCGTTCAGATGGTGAAAAGCGAATCGCGAATAGCGAACGACAAGCTTGCAATTACAAATTACACATCGCAAATTACAAGTCTCGTTCTAACTCATGACTTCGACACTCGATAAACTCTGCGCCATCCTGCGGCGGGATCTGCTCACCGCCATCCGCCATCGCAGCGGATTCGTCGTGACGCTGGCCGGAGTGTTCACGGAACTGGCGGCCTTTTATTTTCTGTCGCGCGCCATCGGCCCCGCCTTCCGTCCCAGCGGCATCGAGTACTTTCCGTTTCTTATGGTGGGCACGGGCGTCTACACTTTTTTTGTGATGAGCGCGCAAGCCTTTCTGAGCGCGGTGCAGGAAGCGCAGCAGACGGGAACGCTCGAAGTGCTCATGACCACCTCGACCGCGCCGGCTGAACTCGTCGTCCTCAGTTCGATTTCCGCCTCTGCCGGAAACCTGGTCAATCTGCTGGTCTATCTTGCCGCGGGCGTGATGGTTTTCCGGGCAGCGATCCACGCCAATTTTTTCTCGTGCGTGCTGGTCATGGTCCTCTCTTTGGCAATTGCCCTCGCGCTGGGGATCGCGACGGCCACGCTTCAAGTTGCCTTCCAGAAAGGCTCGGCGCTGTTGTGGCTGCTCGGTTCCGGGCTGTGGTTTCTGAGCGGAACCATGTTTCCGATCCAGAGCCTGCCGCGCCCGCTTGAGCTTCTGGCGCGCGCCGTCCCTCTCACCTACGCCATCGACGGAATGCGCCGGGCGCTGCTGGAGGGGCAGTCGATCGCGACGATGGCTCCGACGCTGGCCGCCCTGGCCGGGTTTGGCGCAGTCATGTTGCCGCTCGCGCTCGCCGGGTTGGCGCTCAGTTTGCGGCGGGCGCGGCAGAATGGAACGCTATCGTTCTATTGAAGCTGCCGCTTCGCCTTTTTCTGACGGCGTCCGAGTCATTACTGGCAGCGGTGAAATCCGTGTAGTACACTGCCTTTACTCCGATCAAAACTGGGGGATTAGCCAGGTTTCTTGTTCCGCTTCCCAATGCCAGTTCCCGCACAAAACTTGCCGACAGTGGAAGGCGACGCGAGCGCAATGCGCTCCGCTTTTGTGGCGGACGTTCTGCGTGGAAGTGGTCATTCGCATCCGAGCGTGCGCCTGCGCGTTCACGGAGAAAGCATGTTGCCCACGCTTTGGCCGGGCGATGTGGTCGAGATCGAAAGCTGCTCGCTCGAACACGTCCGGCCGGGCGAAATTGTGCTGGCCCTGCGCGATGGCCGCTTCTTTTTGCATCGCCTCGTCGAGCGTAACTTCGCCACTTCTAGCCAACCAGACGGATTCCTGCTGCGCGGCGATTCCGTGCCCAAGCCCGATCCTCCGTTTCCTCCCGAAGCGCTCGTGGGCCGCCTGGCGCGCAGGGCTGACGAAAGGCGGGACGCATCGCGTTTCGGCGTGACGTGGTCTCGCGCCGTGGGAGTGCTGCTCTGTCACTGCGGCGTGGCTCGGCGTCTTGCGCTGAAGCTTCACAGCCGTCGGAAGACATCGGCGCGCGCACTAAGAAATCCTGAAGGCACAGTGGAGCTGGGAGACTTGTGATGGCGGCGCGAAAAGTCGCCTGCGTCGAAATCGGAGGGATTCCGATTGCTCTCGCCACCGGCGACGAGCGTTTTTTCGAACTGTTGCGGCAGCGCTATGAAGGGTTTCTGAGTTCTTCGCGCCCCGAGTTCGAGCTTGAGTTCGATCTCGCAGACAGGGAAGCGGTTTCCCATGACGAGGTCCGCGTCCGCCGCGACGCCAACAACAACGGCACCAACAACAACGACTGGCTCATCGAGCGCGGCGACTTCCGTGCCCGCTGGGATCCGCGCACCGGGCGTGGCCGCGTGCGGCAAAATGCCAATCCGTATTCGGTCGATTCGGTGCTGCGGATTCTGCACAGCTTGATTCTTGCCGAGCGCGGCGGGTTCCTGCT